>JBDUCU010000184.1:0-4092 GCA_040003315.1 Burkholderiaceae bacterium
GCGAGGCGCTCGGCAGCCTGTATGCCGACAAGTACGGCATGCAGGTGTTCTGCATTCGCATCGGCAACGTCAACCCGACTCCGATCGACAAGCGGCGCCTGTCGATCTGGCTTTCGCCGCGCGATCTCGCGCAGCTCGCCACGATCGGCATCGAGCATCCGGAAATTCGTTTCGAGATCGTCTACGGCGTGTCGCGCAACAAGCGCAGCTGGTACGACAACTCGAATGCTTATCGGCTCGGCTACCAGCCGATCGACGACGCAGAGAGCTTTGCGGATGAAGTCTTGCGGCGCGAGAAGCCCGGCGGAGATGCCATCGCGGAGACGTATCAGGGCGGCGCTTTCACTGTGGCAGAACAGGTTCCGAACCCCGCGCCGCTGCCGAAACAGGGAGGAAAAAAATGAGCACCCGGAAACCCCGAATGGCGGTGCCCGCAGGTGCGACCGACACGCACATGCACATTTACGACAGTGCGGTCCCGTCCGCGGCAGGCGGCCCGCCGTTGCCGGGAAACTTTCGCGAGGAACAATATCGCGCGATGCAGCAGCGCCTGGGCCTGTCGCGCGTGATCGTCGTGCAGCCCAACGCGTACCAGGACGACAACCGGGTCACGCTGTCAGCAATCCGCGCGCTGGGACCCGGCGCGAAGGGCGTTGGCGTCATCAAGCCGGGCGTATCGGATGCCGATATCGCATGGCTGACCGACGGCGGCATCATCGCGCAGCGCATCTTCCAGCTGCCGTGGGGCGCGGTCGGATTCGATCGCATGCACGATGTGATGTCGCGAGTGCATCAATTCGGCTGGCACGCGAACATCCAGCTCGACGGCCGCGAGCTGCCGCAATGGGAAGACACGATCAAGAAGCTTCCCGGCAGATTCGTCATCGATCACGTCGGCAAATATCTGGAGCCCGTCACCCCGGAGCACGAAGCGTTCAAATCGCTGCTACGCCTGCTCGACGGCGGACGCTGCTGGGTCAAGCTGTCCGCGCCCTATGAAACTTCTAAAACCGAGACGTCGAAAACGGGCGCGCCGGAATACGAAGACGTTGGTCGACTGGCTAGAGCGCTGGTGAAACACGCGCCTGAGCGCATGCTATGGGCAAGCAACTGGCCGCATCCGTCGGCGCCGAAGGACAACATTCCCGACGACGCCGATCTGATCGACCTGTTGCTGGATTGGGCGCCGGATGAAGCGACGCGCAAGAAAATCCTGGTCGACAATCCCGCAGAGCTCTACCGCTTTTGAATGGAGAGCGAGTGGTCAATCACCCGCTCATCTTCCGGCGCTAATTGAAAGCGACCGAGCGCATCGACTATTTGGGCTGAAACTCAGGGATCCCAAACTGCCACAGGAAGAAGGAGTAAACGTCTGCAAGAGTGCTTTGAGCCTGCGCGCGCGTGCTGCCCTGGCCGTGCCCGATGGTGTAGTCAAGCCGCATCAATACCGGCCGATTGCTCGCCGTATCGCTCGCGAGCAGTGAGGCGAACTTCGCCGTCTGCCAAACGTCCACACGCGTGTCGTTGACTCCGTGCACGAGCATGACGCCCGGATAGTTCACGCCCTTTTTAAGTTGGTGATAACTGCTCATCGCAAGCAAGGCCCTGAACTCGCCCTCGTTCTTCACGGTGCCAAACTCCGGAATATTCGCGACGCCGTTGGCACTGGTCTCAGCGCGCACCATATCCATTACGCCGACTGCCGGAACTGCGGCCGCAAAGAGGTCCGGGCGTTCTGTAATGGCGCGGCCTACGAAGATGCCTCCGGCGCTGCCGCCATAGATTCCGAGCCGACTGGGGGAGGTGTATTTGTTGGCGATTAACCACTCGCCCACTGCGATTCCATCTTTCCACGTATTGGGCTTGGTCCGCTTGCGTCCCGCCATGCGCCACGGCTCACCATATAAACCGCCACCTCGTACATGCGAGTACGCGTAAACGCCGCCTCGCTCCAGCCACGCATACACCCGCGGATTGAAGAAGGGGTCTTCTGTAATGCCGTATGCACCGTACCCGTAAACGATGGTTGGGTTACTGCCGTCAAGCTTGAGATCCTTGCGCACCAGAACCGACACCGGAATCTCGACGCCATCATGGCTCTTGACCTTGATCTCGCGCGCCTCGATATCAGCTGGCGCATCGAACGCGCCATCGCGCACCAACGCCAAGCGGCGCGGTTGCGTGCTGTTCCCGACTAGAAGATAGGGCTTTGCCACTAGCGTCCAGCCACCGAGCAACAGCACGGCGCCGTCAATGCGCGGGTCGGCATCGAGAATCGTAATGTTGCCTGCGTTGGTCGCATCGATCGGCTGCAGCTTTGCCGGCGCGTCGTGGGGAATGCGTACTACCCCAATCGCGGCACCCTGGCGCCGACGCACGTACAACCCATCACGTGCTGCGGCCATTCCGACAACGACGTCCTCGGAAACCGGCAACACGGTCTGCGCGTTCGCCAAATCTAACTCTTTGAGCGAAACGCGCACGATCTTGCCGCGCGGCGCGTCTTTTACGGTCGACAGATAAATCCAATCCCGAGTTGCGCTCGTGCCGGTAACCTGATCACTAGCAGACGCAACTCGCCGCCACTTCGCCTTGCCGCTGATGGCTTCATCAAGAGGCGCTACGTAAACCAGTCGATACCGTTCCACACCGAGAAAGACCGACATCAGCGCGGTCTGCGTACCGGGGATCTGCGAGATATTTCCTCCGGCATATATCGGCCACCCCAGTTCCGGATTGTTAAGTGGACTGGCGACGAGGCGATCCTCGCTCGGAGCTGAACCTGATTTCGGATCGAGTCGCAGGAAGCGCGTTTGTCGATCGCCAAAGCGCTCGCCGGCCGGCAGCTTGTCCCAGTTCTCACGCAACCTGCCATAAAACAAGCTGCTGCCGTCTTCCAGCCAGCGCGCTCCGCCGAACCGGATCCGATCGATGGGAGGAGTCAGGGCGCGCCCGGTCTCCACTTCCACCACGTGCAGGTATCCGATCTCTGCGCCGCCGACCTGCAACGAGTACGCCACCCGCTTGCCGTCGGGAGATACGCTGAAATCTTGCACCGCGACGGGCTGGCCCTGGGCCTTGCTTAAGGCTTCCGGATCAACCAACACCTTGTCTGCACCCTCGAGGGCCTCGCGCCACACAAGCTTGAACTGGTCTTCTCCCGGGTTGCGGCGAGTGAAGAAGATCCGCCCACTCGCAGCGCGTTCGACTTGCCCCACTGCGCCCGGCGCGGCAGCCTCGATCTCGCGAATTCGGGCGAGCATTGCCGCCCGTGCGGGGATCTTGCCCAGGATCGCCGCCGTTGCGTCCGACTGTTGTCGCAACCACGCCTGGACGATTGGATCGCTGACTGTTTCCAAGTACCGATAGGGGTCTTTGACCGGGACGCCCCAGTGAGTGTCGCTCAGGTCTCTCGGGGGCAACGGAGGTGGAACTTCCACGCCTGCAAAGTTGCTGGCTACGGCGATGGTTGCCAATGGCAATAGTGTGATGGCAGCAGCAGCGCGGAAGTGGTTCATATGGGGTGTTCGCCTGAGGGCGCCAGTGTACTGGTGCCCGTTTCTTGCCTAAAGATATTGATTTGCTGATTCAAAGAACCTCGGCATGAACGGCTGCGCCAACGGGCCGCTGAACGTGTTGCAAGTGCTGCCACCCCTGCTACCTTGCTACCCGATGAAGATAGTAGGGTAGCAACGGTAGCAAGGGTTGCAGAGGTGGTGGAGCGCGAGGCGGTGAAGGCTATGGCCGGCCGGACGACGCCTGGAACGACGACGACGTCGCTCGCTTCCTTGACCGTCGCGCCGAGATGATGCGTTGGGGCTGTATTGAAGCCGCCGCCGAGGAGCTCGCCGAGCGGCTGGTCAGGCGCGATCGGGACATCGACGACCGGGTGAGCCGTGCCGACTGCCGGCACTGCCTAGCCGGGATCTGCGGGAACCACTGGCCGGCACGGGTAAGCAAGGACTTGGGCCGGCAGCTGACGCCCCGCCTGTCAGGTTGGCAAACGGTGCGTACCTGACGCCGCAGGTGGCGGCCGCCGGCGGTCCGTCTCCCACCGCGGGTCGCTGCAACATCGGTGGCGGCGGCGGGGGC
>JBDUCU010000079.1:0-13784 GCA_040003315.1 Burkholderiaceae bacterium
CGAGCACCCGCATGCGCTGCACCGCTTCGGTCGGCGTCAGGCACTGGTTGTAGTCAACCATGATCGCCATCTCGGGCCCGGCCGCTGCACGCATCGCGCGAATCACCGCAACATCTTCGGCGACTGACGGATAGCCGATCTTGGCCTTGACCCCTTTGAAGCCACGCTTCGCCCATTGCTCATCCGTGTGTGCAGAAATGTCGATACCGTCGTAGCCCACCGCTCCGTACGCATCGATTGGTTTCGCGCCGCCACCAAGCAGTTGCGTCAGCGACACTTGTTGCCGGCGCGCCGCCGCGTCCCACAGCGCCATGTCGATTGCCGCGACGGCGATGCCGGTCAAGCCCTGCGGCCCCAACAAGCGCAGCCGTCGCGCAAGCTTCTGTTCGACATCGTACGGAGCGGCAGCGTCGCCGTTGATCCATTCGCCAAAGGCGGCAACCAGATCGGCGACCGGCTTCAACGCCGCCGGCGTGTACGTGAACACGATGCTGTGACCGATGCTGCCGTCGTCGCAGTCGATGTCGGTCAGTACCAGCGGCGACTCGGCCACCGTTCCGCTCGCGGTCGTGTGCGGCACGGGCAGCGGCACGCGCACGGTGCGCACGCGCACCGATCGAATTTTCGGACTACTCATGGCGGACCTTCACGCAGGCGGCATAAATATAAACGCCGGCGCGTCTGCCGTCGCATTCATCAATCGTGCGCATCCGCTACGCTTCACGGAAATGCTGCTTTGTCAGATCAGCGATCCGCATATCGTCCGCAAGGGCACGCTCGCCTACGACAGGGTCGACACGAGGCGGATGCTGCAGCGCTGCGTGCGCAAGATCCTTACGCTGCCTCGGTTGCCCGATGCCGTTGTGGCCACGGGCGATCTAACCGATCATGGGACCGTCGAGGAGTACGAACTGCTGGCCGAGCTTCTCGCTCCGCTGCGAATGCCGCTTTATCTCGTCGTCGGCAATCATGACGATCCGCGCGCTTTACAGAGCGTCTTTCCGCAGCACACTTACCTCGCCGGCGACGACGGTTTCGTTCAATACGCCGTTGACGACTTCGACGTGCGGCTGGTGGTGCTCGACACGACGGTGCCCGGTGAGCCGGGCGGTGCCTTGTGCGAGCGACGGTTGCAGTGGCTGGACCGCACACTGGGAGCGTCGGACCGTCCGACCATCATCGCGCAGCACCACCCGCCGTTCGCGACCGGGCTTTCGGTGATGGATCGCATGGGTCTGGCCGACCCGGAAGCCGAAGCAGCGGTGGTTGTGCGGCATTCACAAGTTCAATGCATCATCAGCGGCCATTTTCACCGGACCATCCAGGCACGTTTCGCCGGCACTGTCGCCTCAGTGTGTCCAAGCACCGCGCACCAACTCGGGCTCGACCTTGCACCGGGTGCCGACATCCGCTTCACGTTCGAGCCGTCGGGCTTCCAGTTGCACCTGTGGAACGGAACGCAGGTTGTCACCCACACCGCGCAGGTCGAGGACTTTCCGACGTGGTCGTCGCGCGGGTCATGAGCTCCGTCGGCGTGCAACGGCGGTGGTCGGAGTCGCTACTACACCGCGGAGGCGTTGCCCGGGGAGATGTGGCCGGCGGTCTGACTGCCGCCGTCGTGCTGCTGGCTATCGAAGGCAGCTACGGCTTAATCGCTTTCGCGCGTCTCGGGCCGGAGCAGGCGCAAATCGGTTTCGTTCTCGGGGTCTGCACGGCCGCGCTCGCGAGTGCGACGACCGCGGTAGCGGGTGCTCGGGGACCGCTTCTGAGTGGCTCCAGTGCGGCGCTGGCACTGCTGGTGCCGGCGCTGATCGGTGCGCTCGTGGTGGACGCGCGATTTGTTGCCGCAGACGGGCAACCCCTTTTGCCGTTGCTTCTGGCCTTCATAGCCTTCGGTGTGGTCCTCGCCGGCGTGATGCAGGTGTTGCTCGCGGCATCAAAGCTCGGCGGTCTGGTCCGCTACGTCCCCTATCCCGTTCATGCGGGTTACATGAACGGTGTGGCCGTTCTGATGGTGATGGCGATGCTGCCGCACTTCCTTGGCCTGCCTGCCGGACAGAGCGCGGCCGACTGGCGAAATACGCAGCCGCTCGCTCCGCTTGTCGCGCTTGCCGCGCTGTTGCTCGCGGTGCGGCCGCCGTCGTGGGCTCGCCGCGTACCGGCCTATCTAATGGGGTTGTTGGCCGCCACAGCGCTGCATCACCTGCTGGCGCTGACGCCGCTAGCGGGCGCACTTGGGCCGCTATTTAACGCGCCGCGCTTCGAATGGCCCGGCGTCGACGCGATGGCGCCGCTGTTCGAACGGCTGGGCGATGGCCTACTGCGCGACAAGCTGTGGTTGCTGATTCAATTCGCCGCCGCGGCTGCGTTTGTATCGAGCTTGCAAACGGCGCTTGCCGGTTCCACCATCGACGAGGCGACGCACCAGCGTACGGACCGCGGGCGTGCACTACTCCAACAGGGTGTCGCCAACGTAGCAGTCGGATTCATCGGCGGGCTGCCGAGTGCGGGCGCTGTTGGACGCAGCAAGGTCAACGTCGACGCGGGCGGCATCACGGGCATGTCTCGGCTTTTTTTCGCTGCTGGCCTACTGCTCGCCCTCGTGTTCGGTCTGCGCTTCATCAGCTTCGTGCCGATGGCCGCTATCGCCGGCGTGTTCGCGGCGGTCGCCTACTCGCTGGTCGATGCCTGGACGCGGAGCGCTACCGGAGTCTTGTGGCGCCAAGTATTCAAGTGGCGCATGCCGCGCGCTTTGGCCCAGAGCTATGGAGTCATGCTGCTGGTAGCGGGTATCGCTATCTTCGTTTCGCTGCCGCTCGCGATCGGGATCGGCGTGCTGGTCGCCATCCTGATGTTCATCCGTAGCAACATTAAGCAGCCGATCCGTCAGATCGTTCACGCCGATCGGCGCACTTCGCGCAAGGTCCGCCCGGCGGCCGAAGCCGAGCTGCTGCGAGCACACGGCTTGCAGATCGCGTTGCTGGAACTCGATGGTGCGTTGTTCTTCGGCACCGCCGAAGCGGCCGACGAGGAGATCGAGCGGTTAATTCACGTTTCCGACCAGATCGTGATCGACTTCGAGCGCGTTAGCGAGGTCGATGCGAGTGGTGCGCGCGTGCTGCTGCAGGCCGCCGACGCGGTACGGCGCGCCGGCAAACACCTGCTGTTCGCGGGTTTATCTGCGAGCAACCCGCGCATGCGCATGATCCGCGACATGGACGTGCACGACCGGCTGGCCGACGCACACTTTTTCCCCGATGCGGACCGTGCGCTCGAACACGCCGAAGATCGGCTGTTGGCAACTCTCTCTCGCGCTCCAGTCGACGATGCGTCGCTGACCCTGGCAGAAGCTCTGGCCGGGTCTGGGCTCGAGGCCGATGAGCTCGAGCTGCTGGCGTCGCTGATGGTCGAGCGGCGCATCGCGAAGGGCGAGACTGTGTTCCGATACGGCGATCCGGGCGACTCGATGTTCGTGTTGTTGCGAGGGCAGATCGGGATCTGGTTGCCGGCAGCGCATACCGAGGGCGACGCGCCACGCGGGAGGCGTCTCATCTCGTTCGCGCCGGGCGTCGTGTTCGGCGATATGGGCCTGCTTGCCGGAGCCGCGCGCTCCGCGGACGCGATCGCGGAAAGCGATGCGCTCATGCTCCAACTGCAGCGCGAGCAGTACGAACAGCTGGTGGCCGAGCACCCACAGGTGTTCGGCAAGCTGCTGCTCAATATCAGTTTGCTGCTTGCGTCGCGCGTCCGCTCCCTGAGCGACGAGTTGCAGGCGGCGCACGCCGTGGCTTGATCTCGCGGGCAGTCTCACAGATTGATACGGCGATTCTTACGGCTCGTCGGTCGTCATCGATGCGAGCGTTTCGGCGCTAGCATGTTTCATTCGAGTCTGCCGCTCAGATTCGCACCACCTTCCCTGGATTCAGGATATCCAGCGGATCGAACGATCGCTTGATGCGCGCCATCAGCTCGAGCGCGTCGTCGCCGTGTTCTTCGCGCAGGAATTCCATCTTGTGCATGCCGACACCGTGCTCGCCGGTGCAGGTTCCATCCATCGCCAGCGCGCGCGTGACGATGAGTTTGTTTAACCGCTCGGCTTCGGCGAGTTCTTCGGGTTTCGATGTGTCGGCCAAAATTGCGCAATGAAAGTTTCCGTCGCCGACATGGCCGAGGATCGGCGCCGGCAGGAACGATTGCTCGGTATCGCGAATCGTTTCGGCGATGCACTCGGCCAGGCGCGAGATCGGTACGCACACGTCAGTAGTAAAGCTGCGGCAACCCGGTTTCAGTTGCAAACACGCAAAGTACGCGTTGTGCCGCGCTTCCCACAAGCGCGTGCGATCTTCCGGACGCGTGGCCCATTCGAATGCCGCGGCGCCATGTTCGCGCGCAATGTCTTCGACCATCGTGGCCTGCTCGGCGACGCTGGCCGAGGAGCCGTGAAATTCGAACAGCAGCAGCGGCATCTCGGGCAGGCCGAGCTTGTCTCGCGCGTTGACGGCCTTGACCGTCAGCGCATCCAGCAGCTCGCAGCGCGCGATCGGAATCCCCATCTGAATTGTGGCGATCGTTGTCTGTACCGCGTCTTCGACGGTCGGAAACGAACACGATGCCGCGGACACTGCCTCAGGGTGCGGATATATCCGCAGCGTAATCTCGGTAATGACGCCAAGCGTGCCTTCGCTACCGACGAAGAGCCGGGTCAGGTCGTACCCTGCGCTCGACTTTTTCGCGCGACGTGCGGTGCGAATTATTTTTCCTTCGCCCGTCACGACTGTTAGCGCAAGCACGTTCTCGCGCATCGTGCCGTAGCGAACCGCGTTGGTACCCGAGGCCCCGGTGGCTGTCATGCCGCCAATCGTGGCGTCGGCGCCGGGGTCGATCGGAAAAAAGAAACCCGTGTCTCGAAGCTCCTGGTTTAACTGCTTGCGCGTGACGCCGGCCTGCACCGTGACCGTCAGGTCCTCAGGATTCACTGCCACTACCTGATTCATCTGCGACATGTCGACGCTGACCCCGCCCCGGACGGCGAGCAGATGGCCTTCGAGAGAGGAACCGACGCCGTACGGAATTAAGGGCACCCGGTATCGCACGCACACCTCAAGCAACGCGGCCACTTCCTCCGTCGACCGCGCGTACACGACTGCATCGGGCGGCAGCGGCGGGTAAGGCGACTCGTCGCGCCCGTGGTGCTCGCGCACTGCATCGGCAGTCGACATGCGGTCACCGAACGTTGCACGCAACGCATCGATGAACTCTGCGCTGAGCGGCTGGCGCAAAACGTGACGGAGCTCCGGCGCATTCATAATGACGTCCCTTGGTATTCGGTAAGGCAATTCTATGGGCAACCGCCTTTCCCAGATTGCGACGCGAACCGGCGATGACGGTACGACGGGTTTGGGCGATGGCTCGCGGGTCGGCAAGGAACACTTGCGCATTGCTGCAATGGGCGATGTTGACGAGCTCAACTCGAACATCGGCGTGCTGCTGGTCGGCAGCGTTTCGGACACTATTCGCAGCGACCTTCAGGCCATCCAGAACGATCTGTTCGACCTGGGCGGCGAGCTCGCCATCCCGGGCTATTCGATGATCAGCGACACGCAGGTCGCGCGGCTGGATGCGCGGCTCGCGCACTACAACGCCGATCTGCCGCGGCTCGCCGAATTCATCCTGCCCGGCGGCGCACCGGCGGCGGCCACCGCCCACGTCTGCCGCACGGTCTGCCGGCGTGCCGAACGCGCGTTGGTCGCGCTTGGAAAACACGATTCGATCAACGACGGTCCGCGTCAGTACCTGAATCGCCTGTCTGATTTACTGTTCGTGCTGGCGCGCGTATTGAACCGCGATGCCGGCGGCGCCGATGTGCAGTGGCAGCAGCGCAAGAATCAATAACTGGCTGTAAACGGGAAAGAGAATGAGCATGAAGTACGTCATTGCAGCGGCATGCGCCGTCGCGATCAACGCGGCTGTAGCAGGCCCGCCTGCCTCGACGCTGGCTTTGCTCGACTCAGCAGCAATCAACGGCCGATGCGACAGCGAGCTGGCAAGCGCACGCAGCGCCAAGAAGGTGATCGAAGCAAAGAAGGGAGCCGGCGTGTTCAACGACTGGAATCAGCTGTCGATCCAGGTTGCGGACTTCTCCTATCCGGTCTACTTGCTGCAGAACGTTTCTCCCGACAAGGCCACACGCGATGCTGCGCAGGCGTGTCTCGAAAAGCTGTTGCCGTTCGATACCGAGATGGCACAGAGCGAGCCGCTTTACCGGCGCGTGCGGGCAGTCACCCCAAAGGATGCGATCGACCGAACTTTCAAGCAGGATCTGATTGACAAGTTCGAGGACGGCGGAGCGACGTTGCCGCCCGACAAACGCAAACGTGCGCAGGAGATTTCCGACGAGATCGAGCGCCTCAGCTTGCAGTACAGCAAGAATATCAACGAGGATCCGACGACGGTGGTGCTGGCGCCGGCCGAAGCGGCGGGCATGCCCGAGGCTTGGCTTGCCGCGCGCAAGCGCGACACAAACGGCAATCTGGTGCTCGGACTCGACTATCCGACCGTCGTGCCATTTCTGGAAAGCGCCACCAGCGAGGCTGCGCGGCGCAAGGTCTGGATGGCGAAGAATCGTGAGGGCGGCGAGCAGAACATTGCGCTGCTCGACCGCGCATTAAAGCTGCGTTACGAGCTCGCGCAACTGCACGGCATGCCGGATTACGCGACCTACGCGATCAAGCGGCGCATGGCGCAGACGCCGGCCGCGGTCAACGAGTTCCTTGCCAAGGTGCAGCGCGCCGTCGACGAGGTCGAGGCGCGCGAGCTGGCTGAGCTGCGCGCCGAAAAAGCGAAGGTCACCGGGACTGATCCTGCTTCGCCGACAATTTACCGCTGGGATATGCCGTTTTATCAGGAGCGGGTGCGTCGTGCGCGGTTCCAGGTGGACCAGGATGCATTGCGTGCGTACTTCCCAACCGACCAGAGCGTGCAGTTCGCGACGAAACTCGCAGAGCGGCTTTATGGCATCGCTTTCGTCGAGCGCAAAGTACCGGTGTGGCATGAAGACGTGCGCTACTTCGATGTGTTCGAACGACAGCCATCCGGAAAAACCGGCGCTTTCATCGGCGGTGTTTATCTAGATCTCTATCCGCGTGATGGAAAGTACAACCATGCCGCCGCCTTCCCGGTGCGCGGCGGGTCGACGCTGGGTGGACGCACCCCGATCTCCGCACTGGTGGCCAACCTGAATCGAAAGGGCCTTGACCACGACGAGCTCGAGACGCTGCTGCACGAATTCGGACACGTTCTGCACGGCGTGCTCTCCAAAGCGCGGTATCTGGACCAAAGCGGAACCTCTGTCAAACGCGATTTCGTCGAAGCACCGTCGCAAATGTTCGAAGAATGGGCGCGTCGCGAACAGGCATTCAGGCTCTTCGCCGAGATCTGCCCGGAATGCCCGCGCCTGACACACGCGCAGATCGATCAGCTCGACGCAGCGCGCAAGTACGGACAGGGCATTCGCTTTGAGCGCCAGCGCGAATACGCCGTATACGACATGAAACTGCATACCGGTGCGCCGCCCGCTGCGATGCCGACCTGGGCTGACCTCGAAGGCAAGTCACGGCTCGGTCATGTCGAAGGCTCGCTGTTACCCGCGAATTTCGGGCATCTGATGGGGGGCTATGCGGCCGGCTACTACGGATACATGTGGTCGCAGGTACTGGCGCTCGATATGTTGTCTGCGTTCGACGGCAAGATGCTGGATCCGAAGGTTGGGCATCGTTATCGGCATACGGTCCTTGAACAGGGAGGACAGCGCCAACCACAGCAGCTGGTCGAGGCTTTCCTCGGCCGCAAGCCGACCAGCGATGCGTTCTACGCCGAAATAACGGGACGACGTTGACGCGATCGATGCAGCAGCTCCAGGGAAAGGTCGCGATCGTCACCGGAGGCGCCGGCGGTTTTGGCGAAGGAATTGTTCGCGCGTATGTCGACCAGGGCGCCCGTGTGGTAATCGGAGACGTCGATCGCGCCAATGGCACTGCATTGGCGAAAGAACTCGGCCCCAACGTTTGCTTCGTGCAGTGCGACGTCTCGCTACGGCCCGATATTGACCGTCTGATCCAAGCGTGCAACGACAACTTCGGTGCGCCCGACATCGTCGTTAACAACGCCGGGACGACACACACCAACATGCCCCTGCTCGATGTCGACGAAGCGACGTTCGACCGGGTGTTCGCAGTCAACGTCAAGTCGATCTATCACATGGTGCTGGCCGTGGTGCCGTCGATGCGTCTTCGCAAACGGGGCGTGATCCTGAATGTCGGGTCGACCGCCGGCATACGCCCGCGTCCCGGGCTGACCTGGTACAACGCCAGCAAGGGTGCGGTGAATCTGCTGTCGAAGTCGCTCGCGGTGGAGCTCGGTCCCGATCGGATCCGCGTCAACGCGATTTGCCCGGTGATCGGTGAAACCGGGTTGCTTGAACAGTTCATGGGAATGCCCGACACACCCGAAAACCGCGCGCGCTTTCTAGCGACGATTCCCCTCGGTCGAATGTGCCGCCCGTCGGACGTCGCCGCTGCCGCCGTCTACCTCGGTAGCGACGCGGCGGAATTCATCTCCGGGGTGGAATTTCCGGTCGACGGCGCGCGCACTGCGTGACCGCTAAGCTGTTCGCGGTTTCCTGGACGGCCTTGGATGAATCCCTCGCCGCTGCAGCGCCTCGCGCAGCAGAAATTCGATCTGCGAGTTGACCGAGCGTAGCTCGGCCGATGCGAGGCGCTCGAGCTCCGCCCACAAGCCCGGGTCGACGCGCAGCAGGAACGCTTTTTTCTCGGCGCTGGTCACGCTTGGCTAGCCGCTTGCCGCCGATGGCGTGTTAGCGGCCCGATCTGCGCTGGCGTATCCAGAGCAGCGTGCCGATGGTTTCGAGTGCAATGCCGACTCCGATTACCGCCAGCGCCACCTTCAAATCGATGCGTCCTAGCGCGAGCAGCACGGCTCCGAGCATCACCAGCAACGTCCCAGGAATCCATAACGCGAGCGCGTTCATCGCGGGGCTACTGATACAACGTGCCGGTGTTGATCACCGGCTGGACATCGCTTTCAGAGCAGAGCACAACCAGAAGATTCGACACCATCGCCGCGCGACGCTCCGAATCGAGATCGACGATGCCGCGCTCCGATAGACCGTTGAGGGCCATCTCAACCATGCTGACCGCACCGTGCACGATCTTGCTGCGCGCGGCAATGATCGCCTCGGCCTGCTGGCGTCGCAGCATCACCTGCGCGATCTCGGGCGCATAGGCAAGATGGGTGAGTTTCGCGTCTTCCACCACGATGCCAGCGGGCTCGAGCCGGTCTGCCAGTTCTCGAATCAAGGCGGCGGTGACCTTCGCCTGGCTGGCACGCAGCGTCGGTTCGTCCGAGTTTTCAGTTTCTCCTTCGTCATACGCATAGCTCGAGGCAAGGTGACGCACTGCGGTTTCTGCCTGTACGCGAACATAGATGCCATAGTCCTCGACATCAAAAACTGCCTGCGCGGTGTTGCGCACTCTCCAGACGATCGCTGCCGCAATCTCGATCGGATTGCCGCGCTTGTCGTTGACCTTCAAGCGTTCGCTGTTCAGGTTATGCGCGCGCAGGCTCATCTTCTGCTTCTTGTAAAACGGGTTGGCCCAGCGCAGGCCTTCTGAACGGTCGGTGCCAACGTATTGACCAAAAAGCAGCAGTATCGCGGCCTCGTTCGGCTGCAGCATGTACAAGCCAACCAACACGAAGGCACCGGCGACAATCATCAACACCCCGAGCGCCATCAGCGTCAAGCCGATCGGGCGCACAACAAAAAACACGCCTCCGAGGATCAGCACGACACTGATCACCGCCCATAGATAACCGCTCGCACTGGTGCGTTCAATCTCTTTTGTGATCGGGGCGTCTGGCATCAAATCCTCCATTTCCTATCAAAGTGATATCACATTGATAGATGACAGACCGGTTGTCAAGGTCGATCGGACGAACGGTTAGCTTGACCTGCAGCGTGATGGGTCGTGCACGCGATACGTACTAGCGATCTGAATGCAGAACTGCGGGCACCACGCGGTGCCGCGGCCAATGCGCAGGGTCAGGGCGTTGTCGAGGTGAAGTGATCGGCTGGCTGCGCATCGCGCAGCCGACGCCGGTGGCGTACCGCTTCCGCGAGCGAATCGAGCACTGCGACGCTGTCTTCCCAGCCGATGCACGCATCGGTGATCGATTGACCATACGTCAACAGCTTGCCAGTCGCGAGCTCCTGCCTGCCGGGCACCAGGTGACTTTCGACCATCACGCCGATGATGCGCGCGTCACCGCCAGTCAACTGCTGGCCGATGTTCTGGCACACGCCGATCTGATTGGTGTGATCTTTCTGGCTGTTCGCATGGCTGGCGTCAATCATCAGCTTCTCCGGCAGGCCGGATGTGCGCAGCTCGTCGCACGCCAGAGCAACACTGGTGGCGTCGAAGTTGGGCTTCTTTCCACCGCGCAAGATGATGTGGCAGTCGTCGTTGCCCTTGGTCGACACGATCGCCGAATGCCCACCCTTGGTGACCGACAGAAAGTGATGCGGCTGCTGTGCGGCCTTAATCGCATCGGTCGCGATTTTGATGTTGCCGTCGGTGCCGTTTTTGAAACCGACCGGGCACGACAGGCCCGAAGCCAGCTCGCGATGGACCTGACTCTCGGTCGTGCGCGCACCGATTGCGCCCCACGACACAAAATCGGCGATGTACTGCGGCGTGATCATGTCGAGGTATTCGCAGCCAGCCGGCATGACGGCGGCATTGATCCTCATTAGAAGCTCGCGCGCGACACGCAGACCATGATTGATGCGGAAGCTTCCGTCTAGATCGGGATCATTGATCAGGCCCTTCCAACCTACCGTCGTGCGCGGCTTTTCGAAATAGACGCGCATCACAATCTCAAGCTCCGGCTTCAGGCGCTCGCGCTCGACCTTCAGTCTGCGGGCATAGTCCAGTGCAGCTTTTGGATCATGGATCGAACACGGTCCGATGACGACGACCAGCCGATCGTCAAGCCCGTGCAGGATGCGATGGATCGCTTCGCGAGCCTCGAATACCGTCAGTGAGGTTTTCTCGTCGCACGGATATTCACGCAGCAAGTTCGAAGGCGGAGCAAGTTCTTTGATCTCCTTGATCCGCAGGTCATCGGTCATGTAGCGCATGGCGCTCCGTCCAATAGTGCGTTCGCAAAAAAAAAACCGCCAGTTTTAGCTGGCGGTTTGCGTCGATTCGGTGAGGCTAAGCGCGCCGTTCGACTTCTTCCGCCAGGGGCCGGATGAAGGCATAAAGGTAAAAAAAGAAGTAGCGCACGGAAAACTTCATAGCCGCAAGATACCTGACCTCGGGGCTTGACCGCAAGTTAGACATCGGCCCGAATCACCCATAAATAACGGGTTACCTGCCAAAAAACCGGCGCGGCGAATGTCAGCGCGTCGAGCCGTTCCAACACGCCACGGGTCAGGACGACCCCGTAATCCCACTGCTGGGCGCCGAGGCTGCGCTTGACCAGCGACAGCACGACGGTGCCCATGAACCCGCTGACGGCAATAAGCGCAGACATGCCGAGTGCCTGCCACCAGAGAAACGGCGTCATCCACCAGAGTGCGGTCCCGATCGCCATTCCGGCCGCGCCGCCAGACAGCGTACCCTTGCCCGTCTTGTTCGGACTCACTTTGAGTGGTGTGCCGCCGAGCAGCGTGCTGGCGATCACCTGCAGCAGGTCCGTTAGGAACAGAATCAACAGGAAGAACAACAACAACAGCGGACCCTGGCCCTCGTAACCGCGGATCGGCAGCGTCGCGATCGCCGGCGCATGGCTGACGCAGTAGACGCTGATCATCAGCCCCCATTGAACTTTGGCGACACGCTGCAGGTACAAGTCGGTGTCCTGCTTGATCGCCATCACCACCGGCATCAGCAGGAACACGTAGACCGGAATGAAGACCGTGAACAGATTGGCTCGCCCAAATCCGAGCAGAAGGTATTGCGCCGGAATGACGACATAAAACGCGCAGACAAGCGCCCAGTGATCGGTTGGTTTGATCGGAGTCAGCGATACGAATTCGCGCAGTGCGAAAAATGACGCGAACGCGAACACGACGAACAAGGCATTCGGGCCGATCACAAATGCAACGGTGAACAGCGCAAGTACCGACCACGACGAGCGGACGCGTGAGTTGACGATCGCCATACGCGTCAGCCGCATCGTGTCCATGGTGCGCGATGCGACCCACTGCCCGGCTCCGGTCGCGATCAGCGACAAAATGGCCAGAGCGCAGAAGACTGCCAGAAATGTTTCGTTCAGCGTCAGGCCCATCGTCAGTCTGCCAACCGGGAAACAGCAGTGCGGGCGCGCTGCAGGAAGTCGTCCTTGTCTTCGCAGGCTTCCAACTTCACTGCGGGACCAAAGCGAACGGTGCAGATGATCGGTACCGGCAGCAGTGCGCCCTTCGGCATGCTTCGATGCAGATTCTCGATATAAACGGGAATCAGCTCGACCGTCGGAAAATCAGTTGCCAGTCGATACAGGCCCGACTTGAACTCGCCGGGCAAAGGCTTCGCGGAGCGCGTGCCTTCGGGAAAGATGATCAACGAGAAGCCGTGTTCGAGCGCCTCGCGCAGCGGATCGAGCGGATCGGCATCCGGATCGGCTCGATTGCGATCGACCATAACGACGTTCAATTCTTCCTTGGCGATCGAGCGCCGGATGCCCGGCTTTTCCCAATAGTCCCGGGCCGCGACCGGCCGCGTGTTGGCGCGCAGGCTGTGCGGCAGCGCGGCCCACAGCACGACTGTGTCCATGTGGCTGGTGTGATTGGCGAAGTAGATGCGCTGGGTGGCAGTGGGGGCAGACCCGACCCATCGAGGGTAGGCACCCACCAGTAGGCGGACCAGCCAGACGATCGAAGGCAGAAATTTCACGTCGATTGGGTCCGTGGGCGCGCGGCTCTACGCTTGGGCTGTTGTTGCGTGCTGGGCCATATGGATCAACAATTAAAGGGGTGTGCCAACTCGACCAGGAGGAAGTATGCGTTGCGCGACAGTGGTCGGTGCATGTTTATGGGCTTCAATCGCCCAGGCCGAGGACGCCGGAGTATTGCGCAAGATGGCGGAAAACAAGTTCGCTCCGATGGCGGGGCTTCCGTCATGCGCGACGCTCGCCGTGCAAAGTGGTGACCCTGCCAAAGGAGCATCGGTGATTCTTCTCAAGGCTAAGCCGGGCTGCATGATTCCCTGGCATTGGCATACACCGACAGAAAGCGTGATGATGGTGAGCGGCTCGGCCAAGCTTGAGATGAAAGATCATCCAGCTGTTGTACTCGGCCCCGGCGGATACGGCCAGCTGGTCGGCAAGCACGTCCACCAATTTACATGCATGTCTGCGTGCACAGCGTTCGTCAGCGCCGAGGGCGCAGTCGATATTCACTATGTGGACGTGAAAGGAAATGAGATCACACCCGATGTCGCCCTCAAGAGGAAATAGTGAGGCTGCCGCGTTCGAGTCTGCGCAATGAAGCGGCGCGGATTTCTGCTAACGGTCGCCACCGGCGTGCTCAGCGCGTGCGGATCACTGGCGCCGCAGCGCGATGCTGCGCAAGTGAAAGAGCAGGTGATCGCACGCGAATTGACGTTCGCAAAGACGATGGCCGATCGCGATCATGCGGCGTTCTCGACTTTCATCTCCGAGGAAGCCGTGTTCTTGAACGGCGGCAAGCCGTTGCACGGGAAAGC
>JBDUCU010000012.1:0-41241 GCA_040003315.1 Burkholderiaceae bacterium
CGGGGCGCTGCAGCTTGAGGCGGTGCCCAAACGGATGCTGGTCATCGGCGGCGGGATCATCGGACTCGAGATGGCGACGGTGTATTCAACACTCGGGGCGCGCATCGACGTGGTCGAGATGCTCGACGTTCTGATGAACGGAGCGGACCGTGACTTGGTCCGCGTATGGCAGAAGTTCAACGAGAAACGGTTTGACAAGATCATGCTCGGCACCAAGACAGTCGGCGTCGAGGCGCGGTCGGAGGGAATTCTCGCAAAATTCGAAGGCAAGAATGCACCCGCCGTGCCACAGCTCTACGACCTGGTTCTGGTCAGCGTGGGCCGCGTACCCAACGGCTCGACGATCGGCGCCGACAAGGCCGGCGTCAGGGTGAGCGATCGCGGGTTTATCGAAGTCGACCGGCAGATGCGCACCAATGTTCCGCACATATTCGCGATTGGCGACATCGTCGGCGACCCGATGCTCGCTCACAAAGCAGTGCACGAGGGCCATGTCGCGGCCGAGGCCGCGGCCGGCGAGAAAAGCTTCTTTGACGCGCGCGTCATTCCGTCGGTGGCGTATACGGATCCGGAAATTGCGTGGGCAGGTGTGACCGAGGACGAGGCCAAGGCGCAGAGCATCACGTTCAAGGTTGGCAAGTTTCCATGGCAGGCGAGTGGGCGAGCGATTGCCAACGGGCGCGATGAAGGTTTCAGCAAGCTGATATTCGACGAGAAAACGCATCGCATCATTGGTGGCGGCATCGTCGGCACGCATGCGGGTGACCTGATCAGTGAAGTGGCGCTGGCAATCGAGATGGGGGCCGACGCAGTCGATATCGGCAAGACGATTCATCCGCATCCGACGCTCGGTGAGTCGATCGGAATGGCGGCGGAAGTCGCGCACGGCACGTGTACCGACTTGCCGCCGCAGCGCAAATAGCTCACGCCGCGCCGAGGATTGGGCCACACTGTCGCTGCTGCTGGAAATTTCATCCATCTGGATGCGTGCGGCGTGATTGATTTGTCACTTGCAAGTCGTACGCTACGCAATCCAATACCTTTTTCGCAGTCAACGTCATCATCGGGCAATGGGCTTTCTGGAATTTCTCGAAACGGGCGCCGCACCCGAAGCGGCCGCTCTCGATGACGTACCCGCCGCCGCGCAGCGGTGGTCGAACCCCGACACCTGGGATGGCGCGGTACCCGCCAAGGGGGCGACGGTTACGGTCGACGCTGGGCGCACGGTGCTGGTCGATCAGGATATCGACGTCGGCTCGTTGCACATCCAGGGCACATTGCTGATCGCGCGCCGCGACGCGCGCATCGCCGCCGAATGGATTCTGGTCGAGGGCGGCGGTGCATTGATCGCCGGTAGCGCTGATCAGCCATTCAAGCAGAAGCTTCGGTTGACGTTGTGCTCGGGGTCGGCGGCCGCGCGGGTTGCGCTGCATCCGCTATTGGGCAGCAAGTTTCTGGTGGCGCTCGATGGAGGCACGATCGACTTGCACGGAGCAGCGCGGACGTCGTGGGTCGCGCTGGGTGCCAGTACCGCACCGGGGCACGACACGCTGCGTCTGGGCGGGCCGGTTGATTGGCGCGCTGGGGAAAGCATTGCCGTTGCTTCCGGAGCCGATCACTGCCTGCTCGAGGAACGGACCATCGCAGACATGGGCGCTGATTGTTTGACGGTGCGGCTGACTGCACCGCTGTGGCACCGGCACCATGGTGAGCAAGCAGCGGTTCGCCACACCGTTCCTGGTTCGATCGGAAAGGTTGTTCTGCTTTCGCGCAACATTGTGGTCGAGGGATGCGCAGACTCGGAGCGTGACAGCGTCGGCGCGTATTGCATGATTGCGCGGACGTCGGAACGTGCGGCGCCCGAAAAGCAATCGATCGGGCGTTTTTCGGGAGTCGAGTTTCGCCGTATGGGTCAGTTCAACCGCCCCGGTCGGTATCCGCTGCATTGGCACAACAACGGTGACGCGGCCGACAGTTCGGTAGTCGGCTGCCTGATCCACAAGTCGTACCAGCGCGGGATCGTCGCGGTCGGTTCGCGCCGCGTTCGCATCAGCGGTAACGTTGTTGTCAAGCCTTACGGGCACGGTTACATCGTTGAGAGCGAGGACAACTCGCCGCAGCTGGTCACGACCAACCTCGCGCTGCGACCCCGCGTTGTTCGCTTCGCCGATCAGAAAATGCGCAGCTACTGCGAGCACCGACCGCGCGCGTTCTGGATCGTGCACTCTGGCATTGCGCGCGCAGCCGCGCGGCCCTGACGAGCAAGCGCCGACCGTATCATTTGCCCCGAAGTCTAAGCGGGCACCGAATGTCTAAGCAGGACGACTTAAAGCGCGCTGTCGCGCGTGCGGCGATTAAGTACGTCGAAGGCGATCAAATCATCGGCGTCGGTACCGGATCGACCGCAGATTTTTTTATCGATGAGCTGGGCAGGCTCGAGACGAAGCTCATCGGAGCAGTGCCGAGCTCGGAGCGCACCGCGACCCGGCTGGCGCACTACGGCATCCGCATTTTCAACCTGAACGATGTCGAATCACTTTCGATCTACGTCGACGGCGCCGACGAGATCGATGGCCAGTTTTCGATGATCAAGGGCGGTGGCGGCGCGCTGACTCGCGAAAAGATTGTCGCCGCGGTGGCGCAGACCTTTATTTGTATCGCCGACGAAAGCAAGAAGGTCGAGGTTCTCGGTCGTTTTCCGTTGCCGGTAGAAGTCGTGCCGATCGCGCGCGCGCACGTGATGCGGCAACTCAAGCGCTATGGCTCGCCGCAGGTCCGCACCGGCTTCGTCACCGACAATGGAAATGCCATTATCGATGTGCACCACGCACGCATCGATAACGCCCCTGAGCTCGAGCATTCGATCGATCGGATCACCGGTGTCGTCACCAGTGGTTTGTTTGCGGTGCGTGGCGCCGATGTACTTCTGTTGGGCACGGCCGATGGCGTCGTCGAGTCTCGACGAGAATCGTCCGCTGCAGCGCCGGCTGGCGAGCCATTGTGAGGCGCTGACGCGCACTCGGCGAGTTCGGCGCCGGATTGAGCAATAGCTCAGCTCGGCGGAACGTAACCCTGGGCGACGTCAGCGCCTTCGCCGAAGAAATGCTTTTCCATCTGGGTCAGCAGGTACTTGCGCGCGCGCGTATCAGCCAGATTCAGCCGGTTCTCGTTGACCAGCATCGTCTGATGCTTCAACCAGCCAGCCCACGCTTCCTTCGAGACGTTGTCCCACAGTTTCTTTCCAAGCTCACCGGGCACCGGAGGAAAGTCGAGTCCTTCGGCCTCGCGGCCGAGCTTTACGCAGTTCACCATTCGCGCCATGCTGACTCCTAGAGCTGCTTGAGCAGCACCTGCGAGCGGCGCTGCCAGTTGTACATGTTCTGCCGTTGGGGCGGCAGGTCTTTGACCGTCGCCGGCTGGTATCCCCGCTTGATAAAAAAGTGCGCGGTGCGGGTGGTCAACACGAAGAGTTTCGTAATGCCCGCCCCCTTGGCACGCGCTTCGATGCGCTTCATCAGCCGCTCGCCGTCGCCGAATCCCTGATAGCTCGGATGCACCGTTAGGCCCGCGAGCTCGCCCGTTTGCTCGCCCGGGAACGGGTACAGCGCCGCGCAGCCGAAGATCACGCCATCGTGCTCGAGGACCACGAAGCGGTCGATTTCGCGTTCGATCAACTCGCGCGGCCGCTTGACCAGCGTGCCGTCGACCTCGAGCGGCTCGATCAGCTTGATGATTCCACCGACATCGTCGGCAGTGGCGTCGCGTAATTGCTCGAGATCCTCGGACGCGACCATCGTGCCGACGCCCTGGTGCGTAAAAAGCTCTGCCAGCACGCTGCCGTCGAGCGCGTAGGAAAGAATATGTGCGCGTGCGACACCGCCCTTCAACGCCTTGACCGCATAGCGCAGGTTGAACCCTTCATCGGGCTTGACTTCGCCCGACGCCAGCAGCGCTTCGGCCGCCTGCACGGTCAGTTCTCCAAGCAACCGCCCGTCAGCCTCCCGCACGCCATCGGTTTCTGTCAACAAAATCAGCTTGTCGGCTTTCAGTGCGATGGCGACAGCGGACGCGGTGTCTTCCATCGTCAGATTGAAGGCTTCGCCAGTAGGCGAAAAACCGAGCGGAGACAGCAGGACGATCGCACCGTTTGACAGCGTGAAACGCAACGCGTCGGCGTCGACCTTGCGGACCACACCTGTCAGCTGGTAGTCAACGCCGTCGATCACGCCGAGCGGCCTTGCGGTGACGAAATTGCCACTGACGACGCGCACCTTCGAGTGCGCCATCGGCGTGGACGGCAAGCCCTGCGAAAACGCTGCCTCGATATCCAGCCGAATTTCCCCGGACGCTTCCTTCGCGCATTCGAGCGCACCCGGATCAGTAATTCGGACGTCGTTCGCAAACCGCGACTCAACACCCTTCAAGGCCAGCTGCGCCTGTACCTGCGGACGGGAGCCATGTACAACCAGCAGACGGATGCCCATCGCGTTCAGCAGCGACAAGTCTTGAACCAACGCGATCAGCGCTCCGGCCTCGATCAGCCCGCCGGCAAAGCCGACTACGAAGGTCTTGCCGCGATGCGCGTGTAC
This sequence comes from Burkholderiaceae bacterium, assembly GCA_040003315.1. Taxonomy (GTDB): domain Bacteria; phylum Pseudomonadota; class Gammaproteobacteria; order Burkholderiales; family Burkholderiaceae_F; genus JACCZX01. The sequence goes on from JBDUCU010000012.1 coordinate 4,590, forward strand.
ATACGGCGCCACATCGCGTAGCCACGCCACAAAACGCGCATGGTCGAGGCCTGCAGCCGACAGAGAGGTAATCGGCGCGGCGGGAACAGCGTCATTCATTCGCAAAAGTATACTGACGGACCTCACGTGCGCGTCATTCCGTTGCCCGCGATCAGCTTTCCGGAAGAATTGCCGGTCTCGGGTGCACGCGATCAGATTGCGCGCGCGATCGAGTCGCATCAAGTCGTCATCATCAGCGGCGAAACCGGTTCCGGCAAAACCACTCAGATTCCGAAGATCTGCCTTGCACTCGGACGCGGCCGCAATCAATTGATCGGTCATACGCAGCCGCGCCGGATTGCGGCATCCAGCATCGCGCGTCGTATCGCGCAGGAGCTCGGCACCCCGCCTGGCGAGATCGTTGGCTACAAGGTTCGCTTCGGCGATCACACCCGACCCGGCGCGTCGATCAAGTTGATGACCGACGGCATCCTGCTTGCCGAAACCCAAAGCGATCCGCTGTTACGCGCGTACGACACGCTGATCATCGACGAGGCGCACGAGCGCTCATTGAACATCGACTTTCTGCTGGGATACATCAGGCAACTATTGGATGCCGCCGACAACAAACGGCCCGATCTGAAAGTCATTATCACTTCGGCGACGCTCGACGCCGGGCGCTTCGCGCACCACTTCAGAGGAGCAAGCGGCCCAGCGCCGGTGATTGAAGTGTCCGGGCGACTTTATCCGGTCGAAGTTCGATACCGCCCGCTCGTTGACGCAGACCGGGCCGACGACCTCGACGACCGCACATTGATGAGCTCTCTCGTCGAAGCGGTCGACGAGCTGGCCGGCGCCGGGCGAGGAGACATACTCGTGTTCCTGCCCGGCGAGCGCGAGATTCGCGAAGCGGCTGAGGCTCTGCGCAAGCATCACCCCGCTGGCGCCGAAATTCTGCCGCTCTATGCGCGGCTTTCGGCCGAAGAGCAGCAGCGCGTATTTAATCCACCTGCGCGCGGCCGCCGCATTGTGCTGGCAACCAACGTTGCGGAAACATCGCTGACGGTTCCCGGCGTTCGCTACGTGATCGACACCGGTCTGGCGCGCGTCAAACGCTACTCGTACCGCAACAAGGTGGAGCAGCTGCAGATCGAGCCTGTTTCGCAAGCCGCTGCCAATCAGCGCGCGGGCCGCTGCGGCCGGGTCGCCGACGGGATTTGTATCCGCCTTTACAGCGAGGCCGACTACTTAAAGCGGATGCGCTTCACGGAACCCGAAGTGCTGCGCTCGTCGCTTGCGGGCGTCATCTTGCGCATGAAGTCGCTCAGACTTGGCGACGTCGCGGAGTTTCCGTTCGTTGAACCGCCGCCGGGTCGCGCGGTAGCCGACGGTTATCAGCTGCTGACCGAACTCAACGCGGTCGACGATCGCAATGAGATGACAACGATCGGGCGTGAGCTGGCGCAGCTACCGCTTGACCCGCGCGTCGGGCGCATGTTGCTGGCAGCACGAGACCAGCAATGCGTGCGCGAGTTGCTGATAATCGCCGCGGCGTTGTCGGTGCAGGATCCGCGCGAGCGCCCGTTGGAAGCGCAGGACGCTGCCGATAGTGCGCATCGCCGGTTTGTCGACGAACGGAGCGACTTCATGTCGCTGCTCAAGCTATGGACATTCGTGCACGACAAGCTCGATCACAAGAAATCGAATCGCAAGCTCACCGATGAGCTGAAGCGCGAGTTTCTAAGTCCACGGCGCGTTAGAGAGTGGATCGACGTGCACACGCAACTGTCTACCCTGGTTGCCGAACACGGCTGGCGAATCAATGCATCGGCGGCGACCTTCGAGCAGATTCATCGGGCGCTGCTGGCGGGATTGCTCGGAAACGTCGGCGTTCGCATTGTCGACGCCGAGCGCAGCGAGCCGCCGTACGCCGGAGCGCGCGGCATCAAGTTTTTTATCTGGCCTGGATCTGCGCTGGCTAAGAAGGCGGGGCGCTGGATCGTGGCCGGGGAGTTAGTCGAGACGTCGCGCCTGTTTGCGCGGGTGGTCGCCCATATCGAGCCCGCGTGGGTCGAGCAAATCGCCTCCCATTTGCTACAGAAGAGCCACAGCGATCCTCATTGGGAAAAGAAACGCGCCGAAGTCGTTGCATTCGAGCGCGCGACTCTCTATGGACTGGTGGTCTACGCGCAGAGACGTGTGCCATTTGGAGAACTCGACGCTGCGACCGCTCGCAATATTTTCATTCGAGAAGCGCTGGTCAGCGGGCAGTTTGATGCGCGTGCGCCGTTTCTGGCGCACAACCTTCGCCTGGTTCAGCAGATTCGAGAGCTCGAACACAAGGCGCGACGGCCGGATGTGCTGGTTGACGAGGAATTGATCGCCGCGTTGTACGATCGCTTGATTCCGGCCGGCGTCCACAGCGGCATTGACTTCGATCGCTGGCGCACGCAAGTCGAGCGTAATGAGCCACGAGCGCTCTTCCTGTCGCGTGAACAAGTCATGCGACACGAAGCGGCTGGCATCACGACCGACCTGTTTCCGAAGGAAATGGTGTTGCGCGCGCACTGGGGCGCCGGAATGTGGCTGCGGCTTGAGTATCACTTCGAGCCTGGCAGTGCGCGCGACGGCGTGACGCTGACGGTGCCACTGTCGGCATTGAATCAGATCGACGCCGCGCAATGCGATTGGCTGGTGCCAGGCATGCTGAAAGAAAAAGTGCAGCTGCTGCTGAGGTCGTTGCCGCAAAAATTGCGGCGTCACTGCGTGCCACTGCCCGAGTACGCCAGCGGATTTGCTGCTCGCGCGCGAGGGGGGGCTGGATTATCGTTGATCGATGCGTTGATCGACGACATTCACGCCGAGCGCGGAGTTGCCTGCCAGCCGGGCGACTTCAAGCTCGAATCGATTCCGGCACATTTATGGATGAACTTCAAAGTGATCGATGAGCACGGCCGCCAGCTGGCGATGAGCCGCAATCTGTCGCAATTGACCTCCGCGCTCTGCACCGCAGCACGCAGCAGTTTTCAGCGCGAGATCGAGACCGGCGCGCGTGTGAGGGAAGAATTGCATGCGCCGATAACCGACTGGGATTTCGGTCAACTCCCCGGCGTGCTGGAGGTCCGCCGCGAGGGCCAGCTGATGGTCGGCTTCCCGGCGCTGGTTGATCGCAAAACTCATTGTTCGATCGAGGTCTTCGATACACCGGAGCAGGCCGCAATTGCGCATCGCGCCGGCCTGCGCCGACTCTTTCGTTTTCAGCTGAAGGAGCAGGTCAAATTTCTGGAAAAGAACCTGGCCAGCCTGCAAATGGTTCAGGTGCGCGCGTCGACGATTCAACAGCTGGCTGGTTCGATGCCGACCTTTGAAGACCTTCGCGAACAAATCGTCACGGCCGCCGTCGAGCGAACGTGTTTGGGTGATCCGTGGCCGACCGATCGTGCAAGCTTTGCGGCGCGCAAGGACGAAGCACGCGGACGAATCAGCCTGATTGCGCAGGAGATAGCGCGCGTGCTCACGGCCATTGTCGAGCACGCCTCTGTGGTCGCGCGCAAATGTCAGTCGCTGAAGGCGTTTCCGGCGGTCGTTGCAGATATCGAACAGCAACTCGCTCAACTCTTCGGCGGCGATTTCATCGTGCAAACGCCGGCGCTGCAGCTCGACCAGTATCCGCGCTATCTGAAGGCAATCGAAGTCCGAATCGAAAAACTGAGACCCGACCCGACGCGCGACGCGATGCGAATGAAGGATGTGGCCGCGCTGCAAGCGCTGTGGCAGCGTACGAATGCGGCGCGCAGAGGTACCCAGGACTCGCGTCTCGAGGAATTTCGCTGGCTACTCGAAGAGCTTCGCGTTTCTCTGTTCGCGCAGGAACTCAGGACTCCGATGCCGGTGAGCGTCAAGCGCCTGCAGAAGGTGTGGGACTCGATCCAGCGATGATTACCGGATGTCCGGTTCTATCTGAATCGCAGGTAGACGGCGCGCCCTACGCCGCTTGATCGCGCCGCGAGGACGACTGCTGCCTAGGTCGTCGACTTCGAGCCTTCGCTATTCGGGCCGCGACGTATGCCGCGTGAGTCCTCCGGACCCTTTTCGATGTCGAAGCTGAATTCGCGAATCAGCTGCCCGTCTATGTAAACACGCATCTTGTGCGAGCCAATCGGGTCGCCGGGCGCGTACCGCCATTCGTTCGCAATGAATCCGAGTCGGGTCGGAATGATGCGTTCTGTAACGGCAGTCTTCCGATCTGGCGAAATACTAAAGATCCCGAGCGCTTCGCCGGGTCCCCACGTCGGCGGAGCCTCGGGCAGTTCGAATTCTTCGCGCCAGATGACAGTCGGCTTGCTGGTCTTGAAGAGGATGTACCAGCCGTAAGGCGCCGCCGGGATCGCCGGGAATTTGTCGGTCTCATACAGCAGGCGGCGGCCGCTCGGGTCGGCACCGAAAACTCCAAACTGGGCGGTGACGACTTGCACATCGGCTGCTGTCAAAGGTGCTGTTGCCGAAGGCGTTTTGAACGCGGCCGCACCCGACGTCGTAGCGGTACTGCGACCGGGATCTTGTGATGCACAGGCCGTGACAAGCGCTGCAACAGCCAGTACGGTGATCGACTTAGTGCCGGATGTCATGCGCAACCTCCGAGGAAACGGCCGATTCGGTTAGGCCATTCGATTAAATCACATGATCGTGAAGGCCATCTGTCGGAAAGCTGCATTTGCGCCTGCCGTCCTTGCGGTTTGGACATGTAAAGATCGGGCGGGTTGCAGTTTTGTTCTTTCTTGCGGCGCAATCGGTCAATTAGAATTTGAGTTCGAAGGGCACGTCGAAGGCCGATGATGAAGGGGAAAACAGGCAGGGCTGCGGCTAGTCACGCAGCGCTGGGTCTATTGGTCACACTCGTGCCAGGCGCCGCGTCGGTCGGCCCCGGCAGCGCCTTTGCTCTACGGCGCATGATCGATAGCGCAGCATGACCGCTACTCAGGCCCCAATGCGAATTGGGCTCATCATCGTCGGGGACGAAATATTGTCGGGCAAGCGCGAAGACAAGCATCTGACCAAAGTCATCGACCTGCTTGGCGCGCGTGGCTTACAGCTCGCATGGTCGCACTACATCGGCGATGACCGAGAAGCGCTGACGGAGCTTTATCGCCGCACGTTGGCCAGCGCCGACATCGTCATCAGCTGCGGCGGGATTGGTGCGACTCCCGACGATCACACGCGGCAGGCCGCTGCGGCGGCGCTCGAAGTACCCGTGTCGCTGCATTCGGAAGCCGCCGTGCTGATCTCCGAGCGCTGCGCCGACATGGCTCGCAAGGGACATGGAAGCGCGGACATGAGCACGCCAGAAAATCAGCAGCGCTTGAAAATGGGAGAGTTTCCGACTGGCGCGCAAATCATTCCGAATCCGTTCAACCGGATTCCGGGTTTTTCAGTTCGTAATCACTGGTTCGTGCCCGGATTTCCGGTGATGGCCTGGCCCATGATCGAGTGGATCCTCGATACGTACTACGCAGCCCACTTTCATTCGCAACCGCGCGTTGAGCGCTCGGTAATCGTTTTCGAGGTCGCAGAGTCATTGCTGACTCCATTAATGGAAGACGTGGAGCAGAAGTATCCCGGGGTGCACTCGTTTAGCCTGCCGTCGGTCGGCGACGGCAAAGATGGAAAACCGGCGCGCCGCCACGTGGAGCTCGGAGTGCGCGGACCCGAGGCGTTGGCGGTTGATCAGGCATTTGATGAATTGCACTCACGCGTGCTTGCTTTGGGCGTGGAGGTGAGCGCCTGATGCGCTTCGCAAAAGTTTTCGGCCCGATCGGCGTGCTGGCTGAGGGTCGGTGGCGATTCGGCGCGCGCCAGGCGCTGGTTGCTTTGATTGCCACCGTGATTGCGAGGGGTGGCCGCGATGCACTGATGCCGTGGCTGGGCACCGACTTGCCATTCATCACGGCATTCCCGGTAATCGCGATCGTCGCCTTTTTCTCGGGAATCACGACCGCCGCCGTGACCGCGGTGGCCTGTGCAGTCTGGTTATTCGCGTCTTGGTGGCCTCTGCATCCGATCTACACCTTTAGTTGGAATGCAGTCGTTGTCTTCATACCTTCGGCCTTTCTAGTTGCGTTTTTCAGCGGGCAGGGTCGCGATGAAGCTGCCACCGCTGTGGACGCAGCGATCGACAGCGCGTCGACGCGGCTCACCGTCAATGTGCTGCGGCTTTCGATGCTCATAGCGTTTGCCCTTCCGACTTTGCTGTTCATCGTGGCGGGCGGGATTTTCTACGTGCAGGCATTTGACGAGGCACGTTTGCGCGTCGATCGTGAAGTACGTATTGCGCAGGAGCATGCGTCGAAGATCTTTGAAAACAATGAGTCGATTATTCACGCGGTGCTTGACTATCTGGCGCTGATCGCCCTGGATCAGGTTGACGAGCGTGAGCGGGCGCTGAACCTCAAGCTGATGCAGCTTGCGTCAGATCTGAAGCAGGTGCAGTCGGTGTGGGTGATTAGCCGCACCGGCGAGGCGGTCGCATCCAACCGCTTTTTCCCGGTCCCGAAAATCCAGGCAGCCGACCGCGACTACTTTCGCTGGCACCAGGCGCATCAAAGTGGAACGTACATCAGCGAACCGCTGGTCTCGCGCAGCACCGGCGAAACATTCTTCGACGTCTCACGCCGATGGGACGATCACGGCCGGTTCGCAGGCGTGGTCTCTGTTTCTTTGTATCCGGCTTATTTCTCGGAGTTTTATCGAGAAACGGCCTTGGACGAGTCGGGGCTGTTGGTCATGATGCTGCGCGATGACGCGACGATGATCGCGAGTTGGCCGCTGGTGACCGACGGGCGGACGCGGTTGTCGACGCCGAGCGCACTCGCCGCGGCGATGGCGGCCGGGGATGCCCAGGGCGGGGTCGAAGGTACCTCTTCAATCGACGGCAAGGACCGGATTACAGCGTTCCGGCGTGTCGATCGCTACCCGCTGTACGTCATTGCAGGCATCGATCGCGCTGCAGTTGTTGCTGGATGGCAGCGCCGAGTCGCCATGCTTGCAGCGTTCATGCTGCCGATTTCGATGGCGTTGATGTATGTCGTATGGATCGCGCTGCGGCGGACCCGGCGTGAGCTGGCGGCTCAACAAAGCCTGCAGCGCGAGGTGGAACAACGGGCGCGCGTTGAAAACGCTCTGCATCATATCCAGAAGCTGGAAGCACTCGGCAGGCTGACGGGAGGAGTCGCGCACGACTTCAACAATTTGCTGACGATCGTCAGCAACAATCTGCATCTGCTGTGGCGACTTGACACGCGGCTGGTGGAGAACAAGCAGCTGGCGGCGATCGCACGTGCAGTGGCCTCGGGCGAGCGGCTGACGCGGCAGCTTCTCGCATTCGCTCGTCGCCAGCCGTTGCAGCCCGAGGTTCTTTCGATCCAGGAGCGACTGCCAGCTTTGCTCGGGCTTATTGCACCGACCCTTGGCCCGCGCATTACGTCCGAAGTCGAGATTCACCCGCATACCAAACCGGTGCTGGTCGACCCGGCCGAGCTCGAACTGGCGGTGATCAACCTCGCCGTCAATGCAAAGGATGCAATGCCGGACGGCGGAAAATTGACGTTGAGCGCTCGCAATGCGGCGGCCGGAGAGATCGACATAGCTGGCGACTTCGTGGTGGTGACGGTCGCCGACACGGGTACGGGGATCGACCCCGCACTCACCGAGCGCGTATTCGAGCCCTTTTTCACAACGAAGCCGCCGGGGGAGGGCACCGGTCTCGGCTTAAGCCAGGTTTATGGGTTGTGCGCGCAAGCTGGCGGGACAGTACGCATCGATACAGCCGCTGGACTTGGCACGCAGGTCAACCTGTATTTGCCTGCAACGGCGCCGGTACCCCTGGTGTCGAGCTCGCCATCAAAGGCGACCGATCAAAGGCTGAGCTGCAACATCCTGCTGGTCGAAGACAACGAGGAAGTTGCCATTGCAACCGAACCTTTGCTGCGGACCATAGGGTGCACGGTGCGACGGGCCGCTAGCGGAGATGCCGCGCGCGGGATCATCGATGCCGACCCCGACCAGTTCGACATCGTCGTCAGCGACATGGCGATGCCCGGCGAACTGGACGGCCTCGGGCTGGCAGAGTATCTGCGGACGCGCCATTCGCATATCCACGTGATATTGACAACCGGGTACACCAGCCAGCTGCAGGAGGCGTTTGCCCGTCGGTTCACTGTGCTCGCAAAACCCTGTGCGCCTGACGTGCTGGTGAACGCAATGCGCGAGGCGATGCGCAAAGCTGCGGCGCCAAAGGCAACGATCGAAGGGTGAGGCCGGAATAAAAAAAGCCCGATCTGTTGATCGGGCTTAGAAAGCACCACCAAGGAGGAGACATTGTTCGGCATCAGCCCGAACAGTGGTGCCAAGGAGACAACCGTTACAGCGTCTTTGTACGCTTCTTCATTACTGCGGCAAGCGTCAAGTAAGGAAGTTTTTCTTCCCGACTTCGGACGTTTACTTGCCGCGCTTGCAGGTCCGTTCCGCTATTAGGCCGACTTGCGTTTCGCGGAGGTCTTGACCGAGTCATTGGCAGCCGAGGCAGCCTTGATCGTCACTGACGCGGCGTTCGATACATTCGACTCGGCCATTTCGACGGCCTGGCGGGTCGCACGTGCGAACGTGTCGTACGCGGTATTGGCTGCTGCGACCGCGCTCTTCAGCATTGACACGGCGGGCTCGGAGCCGGCCGGGGAGTTCTTGGCGGCAAAGTCGATCAGTTGCGCCACTTGCTTGTTGTTCTCGGCGATTTGCGCTTCGACGATGCGCGAAACCTCAGTTCCCGCACCGTTGGCAATGCTGTACGCATTACGCGAGTAGCTGACTGCCTTTTCGAGCGTGGGCTGGGTCAACCCGCCGGACATAGCCAGCAACTCTTGCACATCTCTGACCGACAACATGGCTTGCGTGCGCTCAACTGATTCTTCGAGCGTGGCTTTGGCCGCCGCAAGGTTCAGTTCCATGAAGCGCTCGGCGGCATCGAACCATGTTTGGCTCAGTGCGATGGCTGCGTCCATCTGACCTTTTTGGATTTCCGTAAATTGCGCGGGGGTTGCAAACATTGGATTACTCCTCATGGTGGTTAAAAGGTGTCCCCTTAGGAGGGCTCGGTAGCATGCTGTTGCTGCATTGCACAAATTGCATTCTAGGGGCTATCAGCGCCAAGTCAAGCAGATTTGGTGCAACGCACTAAAATCGCCCAATGGTAGAAAATCGCGGAACTATATTTCGCGCCCCATCGACCTGGATAAGGGGATCGCTGGCGGCCGCGCCCCTGGCGTTCGTGCTGCTGTGGAGCACCGGTTTCATCGTCGCTAAGTACGCCGCGCCCCATGCGCCGCCGCTGACATTTCTGCTTTACCGATTCGCAGGGGTCATCGCCCTGCTGCTTCCGATCATTGTTCTGGCCGGCGCGCCGTGGCCGAAAAGTCCGCGCGCGTGGCGTGATATCGCGATCGTGGGGGTACTGTTGCAGGCGAGCTATCTGGGCGGCGTATGGGTCGCGATCGGTCTTGGAATGCCTGCCGGGATCTCCGCGCTGCTGGTCGGAGTGCAGCCGTTGCTGACCGCGCTTTTCGGGTTTACGGTCGATGAACGCCCTTCACGACTGCAGTGGATTGGACTTTGCGCGGGTTTCGCAGGAATCGGCCTGGTGTTATCGGATCGCCTGACACTGGCCGGGGTTGCTCCAGCTGCACTGGCGGTCAATCTGTTGGCGCTTGCTGGCATTACAGCGGGGACGCTGTATCAGAAAAAAAGCGGCGCCGACGTCGATCTGCGAACCGGCAGCGTCATCCAGTTTGCAGCCTCGTTCGTCGTGCTGCTTCCGTTCGCTCTGGCCATAGAGTCGAGGACCGTCGACTACACGCTCGAGTTCTGGCTGGCGCTTGGCTGGTCGATCGTCGCGCTCTCATTGGTCGCAATTACGCTGCTGCTGGTTATGATTCGACGCGGTCGCGCGACCGACGTTGCAAGCCTGATGTATCTGACACCGCCGACGACGGCGATACTTGCATGGCTGCTGTTCGGAGAAGTGATCGGGCCGCTGGCATGGACCGGCGTATGCGTGACGATGGCTGGAGTGGCATTGGTGCTTCGGGCGGGCAAGCGATCAGCGAGAGTTCTTTCCGGTGACCAGTGACCGCGCGCCGCCACATGTTCGCGCCGACTATCGGCATTTTCAGCGCATCACGACGCGCTGGATCGACAACGACACCTACGGGCACGCTAACAACGTTGTCTATCTGAGCTGGTTCGATACCGTGGTCAACGAGTACCTGATGCGCACGCATATTCTCGATCCGCAGCACGGCGGAGTAGTCGGCCTCGTTGTTGAAACGCAATGTCGTTACCTTTCGCCGCTCGCCTTCCCGCAAGCGATCGATGCGGCGCTGCGGGTGCGGACGGTTGGAACATCCAGCGTTCGCTACGAAATCGCGATCTTCGCCGCAGAAGCCGACGCCGCAAGCGCGCAAGGACACTTTGTGCACGTGTACGTCGACCGCTTGACCCGCAAGCCCACCGGTCTGCCTGCCGACTTCCGTGCTGCATTGGATCGGATCGCAATATGAGCGTTGTCGGAAGCGGCTCGGTTTGTTTGGATCGACGTCCTATCGGCAGCCCCGAAGTCGTCGATCATGCGATCGCGACACGCCAGTCGATTCGCGCTTTTCTTCCAACCCACGTCCCGCGCGAAATGGTCGAAGCCATTTTCGAGCTTGCTTCGCGTGCGCCTTCGGGCACTAATACGCAGCCGTGGCGGGCTACGGTGGTCATAGGTGCGGCGAAGCGGCGACTGAGCGACGCGATCCTCGCGGTCTACAACAATCTCGAGGACCGCAAACAGCACACTGAAGAATATGCGTACTACCCGACTCAATGGGTTGAGCCGTTTCTTGGGCGGCGACGCAAGATCGGCTGGGATCTCTACGGCCTTCTGGGGATCGGCCGCGAAGACAAAGCGCAGATGCACGCACAGCACGGACGGAACTACTTGTTCTTTGACGCGCCAGTTGGAATTATCTTTACGATTGATCGCATCTTGGAGCAAGGCAGCTGGCTCGATTTCGGCATGTTCCTGCAAAACGTGATGATTGCAGCCCGCGCGCGCGGTCTTGATACATGTCCGCAGGCTGCGTTCACCCAATATCATCGTGTGATTGCGCGCGAGCTTGCGCTTGCCGACAGCGAGATGGTGGTGTGCGGAATGTCGCTGGGCTACGCCGACATGGCGAAAATTGAAAACTCACTGGTCACGGAGCGCGAGCCCGTGTCCGGCTTTACGCGTTTTTTGGAAAATTGATGGCGCAGCGAATAGCGGTCATAGCAGGAGACGGCATCGGTAACGAGACCGTTCCCGAAGGCTTGCGGGCCCTCGACGCCGCCGCTCGCAAGTACTCGATCGATCTGGCATACGAGCACCATGACTTCGCTAACTGCGAGTATTACGAGCAGCACGGAACGATGATGCCAGCCGACTGGAAACAGAGGCTCGAAGGGGCCGACGCGATTTTCTTCGGCGCGTGCGGCTGGCCGGCCAAGGTGCCCGATCACGTTTCGCTATGGGGCTCGCTGCTGAAGTTCAGGCGCGAATTTGACCAGTACGTCAACCTGCGCCCGTGCAAGTTGATGCCGGGAATCCATTCGCCGTTGGTCGACCGCAGCGGTCGGCCGTGGGCGCCCGATGCGATCGATTTCGTGGTGGTTCGCGAGAACACCGAAGGCGAGTACTCGTCGATCGGTGGCCGCATGTTCGAAGGCACCGAACGCGAAGTTGTGATCCAGGAGACGGTAATGACGCGACACGGGGTCGATCGGGTGTTGCGCTTCGCTTTTGAGCTGGCTCAGGCACGCGCGAAAAAGCATCTAACATCCGCGACGAAGAGCAACGGCATTTCGATCACGATGCCATTCTGGGACGAACGCGTCGAGGCGATGTCGAAGCAGCATCCTTCAGTCAGGGTCGATAAGTTTCACATCGACATTCTGACTGCGCACTTTGTCCGCAATCCGGACTGGTTCGACGTGGTTGTGGCCTCCAACCTGTTTGGCGACATTCTGTCGGATCTTGGGCCGGCGTGTACCGGCACGATCGGGATCGCACCATCGGCCAACTTGAATCCGGATCGCTCGGCGCCGTCGCTGTTCGAACCGGTGCACGGTTCCGCCCCTGATATCGCCGGTCAGGGAATTGCCAATCCGATTGGGCAGATCTGGAGCGCATCAATGATGCTCGATTGGCTGGGCCATCCCCGCGCCGGCCGCGCGGTGCTGGCGGCGATCGAATCGGTTCTCGCAGCGGGAGCGAAGCATGCCCCGCTCACTCGTGATATCGGAGGTACTGCGGGCACAACCGAGCTGGGTCAGGCGATTTCGGCCGCGATTGCGGCGGCATGAATCGGGAGGGTGCGCAGGCAGGGCATCGAGCCGGGTTTTCTTTGTGATGGAGGGGCAATGTGGGCGACACGTAGTCTCGGATCCGAATCTAGTGTTGCGAAGCGTGCAATACACGCCGGTGTAGAGCGTCTTTCCGAATCAATTCTCGCTGGCGGCGGCGCTCCGCTGGAAATCGTTTTGCCGGACGGCTCCCGCGTTGGGTTTGGCGAGCCAGCACGGACCAAAGTCATCGTCCGCGATGACGCCGCGCTTGCGCAGCTAGCCAGTCCGACGCTGGCTTCGCTCGCTGAGGAGTACGTTGAGGGACGCATCGACGTGCAGGGCGATTTCCTTGAGGCGCTACCCTTGGCAGCCCGGCTCGCCGAGTTGGCGGGCGCCTCGGCGCTGCAACGGGTGGCGGTTTTGTTGGGCGGCCATTCAGTACGGCAGGACCGCAAGGACGTCAGCTATCACTACGACGTCGGCAATGACTTCTATCGTCTTTGGCTCGACCAGCGCATGGTCTATTCCTGCGCCTACTTCCAGGCTGGGTCCGAATCCATCGACGAAGCACAACTTGCAAAGCTCGATCACATTTGCCGCAAGCTCCGACTCGCGGCAGGTGATCGATTTCTGGACGTCGGTTGCGGTTGGGGCGGATTGGTTCTGCACGCGGCGCTGCATTACGGCGTGCGTGCGGTGGGTATCACTCTTTCGAAAAGCCAGTTCGAATTGGCGCGCGAGCTGGTACAGCAGCACGGACTGACCGATCGTGTCGAAATCCTGCTGCTCGACTACCGCGAATTGCGCGACCGCTTCGGAGCCGACGCGTTCGACAAAGTTGCCAGCATCGGAATGTTCGAGCATGTCGGGATCAAGAATCTGAACACATATTTCGGCTCCATCGCGGCGGTTCTGCGTGATCGCGGCATGTTCCTGAATCACGGAATCACTTCGGGCGATCTCGAAAACTGTCCCGTTGGAAGCGGCATCGGCGACTTCATCGAAAAATACGTGTTCCCGCATGGGGAGTTGCCGCATCTGCACGTGGCAGCGCGCGAGATGTCCGCCGCGTTCGAGGTTATCGATGTCGAATCATTGCGTCCCCATTACGCGAAGACGCTTGAACACTGGTCCCGCCGGCTTGACGCGCGACAGGAGGAGGCTGCGCGCGTCGTGAGCGACAAGACATTGCGCATCTGGCGTGCTTATCTCGCCGGCTCCGCGTACGGGTTCGCGCAGGGCTGGATGTCGATCTATCAGATTCTGGGCTCGCGCCACACGCGGCCCGGCCCCAGCGGGGTGCCTGCCACGCGCGAGTACATGTATCCAAGCCGCAATCGCGAGTTTGCGTGAAGTTGCGATCCTAAGTAGCCGACTGACAAGCGTTAATCCCAATGGGCAAATCGCAACTTGTTGCGCCCGTCGGGTCAAACCGCGGTTAGAATCGCCGCGCTGATAACCGGAGTCGGTCGAAGAACCGGCGATCCGAGAACGCAGGGCTAACAAAGGAGACGCCGTGATCATGGGACTGCGGTCTTGGGCTGCGATAGCGTTGTCGCTGGCAGCCGGTGCCGTCGCGGCGCAGATTTATCCCGCGAAGCCCGTGGGGATGGTGGTGCCGTTCACCGCCGGCGGCGCGACCGACACGGTCGCACGCATGCTTGGACAGGCAATGACCAAGCCGCTCGGCCAGACTGTCGTCGTGGAGAACGTGGGAGGCGCCGGCGGCACCGTTGGTGCGACTCGCGTCAAGAACGCGGCTCCCGACGGCTATACGCTGCTGCTGCATCACATCGGCATGTCCACCGCACCGGCGCTGTACCGGAAACTCGCATACAACCCGGCCACCGATTTCGAAATGATCGGAATGATCGTAGACGTGCCGATGACGATGATTGCCAGCTCCGCTTCCCGGCCAAGGATTTCCGCGAGTTCGGCGCCTATGTCAAGGCGAACAAGGTCAAGCTCACTCTTGCCAATGCTGGCTTGGGTGCTGCTTCGCATTTGTGCGGCCTGATGTTTCAGAGGGCGATCGAAACCGATGTAACAACGGTGCCGTTCAAGGGCACTGCGGACGCGATGAATGCACTGCTCGGCAAACAGGTCGATTTCCTGTGTGGTCAAACCACCAACTCCACGAGCCAGATCAAGGCCGGGGCAGTCAAGGCGTATGCGGTCACGAGCGCCAAGCGTGTGCCGACGCATCCCGACCTGCCCACGATGCAGGAGGCAGGGCTCAAGGGTTTCGAGGTTGGCATTTGGCACGGGGTGTATGCACCGAAAGGGACCCCCAAGGCAGCCATCGACAAGCTAGTTACTGCGATGCAGGAGGCGTCAAAGGACGCCGACTTTCGGCGGCGGATGACGGAGCTCGGCGCGACCGTTTATCCGGTCGAGCAGATCACCCCTGCCGCATTAACGTCACAGCTAAAAAGCGAGATCGAGAAGTGGGGCGTGGTCATCAAGAAAGCAGGCGTTTACGCCGATTAAAAGACCATAGACGAGTCGCAAATCATGATCTGCTACCAGATCATGGGTGGGGCGTTAAGCATCGAGTTCGATGCAAGACGCAAGCTTTAAGGGGAGGTTAGGTTGCGATCATTCGTTTCCGCGCTGATTGGAGGATTTATCTTCGCCGCGTCGGCTGGCTTACCCCCGGCCAGCGCTAGCACTGCGTCGAGTGCAAAGGCTCAGGCCGCAAAGACAATCACCAAGGCGAAGGCAGCCACGCGCGTTCGCGGCACTATTCCCGCGGGCCGAACGCCGATCAAATCCACACGCAAAAGGGCGCTGGTTGCAAGACTGGCCGCGCCATCCGAAGGTCATCTGGCAGGGCTGCATCGCGGCAACGACCGGCTTGACCTCGCATCGTCCGTAGCGCTGGTGGTCGATCAGGATACGAACGAGGTGTTGTTCAGGAAAAACGAACACGTCGTGTTGCCGATCGCTTCGATTACGAAACTGATGACGGCTCTGGTGACGGTCGAAGCCGGCCTGCCGCTCAACGAAGAGCTGCAGGTTTCGCGCGATGAACTCGTGCGCGCCGGTATCCGCTCCAGATTGCAGCCCGGGCTGGAAATAACGCGCGGCACCGCATTGCATCTTGCGCTGATGTCATCCGAGAATCGCGCAGCGCAATTACTCGGCCGCACCTATCCGGGCGGCATCTCCAGGTTCGTCGAAGCCATGAATGCGAAAGCGCGATTACTGGGCATGGACGATTCGCACTTTACCGATCCAACCGGTCTGTCCAATGAGAATCGATCAAGCGCGAGCGACTTGGTGCGCCTGGTTAAAGCGGCATACGAGTACGACGTTATTCGCCAGTATTCGACGAGTGGCGAGCTCGACTTGCCGATGGGCCGGCGAACCGTCAGTTACAGAAACACGAATCGGCTGACGGATAACCCAGAATGGGATATCGGTCTGCAAAAAACCGGCTACATCTCGGCCGCCGGGCGCTGTCTGGTGATGCAAGCGGTGATCGAAGGCAAACGCGTCGTGATGGTGTTGCTGGATTCAGTTGGAAAATACTCGCGGCTTGGAGATGCACAACGGATCCGCGAGTTCGTGCAGTCCACCAGTCTGGGCAAGCAAGCTGCACCGGCAAGTCCCGGTGATCCCGCGCGGCGATCGATGTAGTTCAGCTCGCGGGCTGCGTCACACCAGGTGCCGTCCCCGCAAATCCGAGGCCGGCGGAAATCTTGCCGGCGGTCTGCAACAGTTCAGCCAGCCAGTCATCCTGCATCCGCTCAGCGGGCGCCGACACCGACAGTCCCGCCACAAGCCGACCTGAATCATCGCGGATACCCGCGGCGATGCAGCGAACTCCAACTTCGAGCTCCTCGTTATCGCGCGCGTAGCCGCGGGTTCGAACCATTGACAGGTCGCGCTCGAGCTTGACGATGTCGGTCAAACTGTTACGCGTGTGTCCGGCCAGGCCGGTGCGCGTCGCATAAGCGCGAATCAACCGCGGATCGTCTAGCGCAAGAAACAATTTTCCGCTGGAGGTTAGATGCAGCGGTGCTCTGCCGCCGATTGCGCGCACGACCTGCATCCCCGATCGCTCGCTGTAAGACCGATCGACATACACAATTTCATCGCCCTGGCGAACCGACAGGTTGACGGTCTGGCCGGTGCGCTTGTGCAGTTCGCGCATCGGCTCGAGCGCGGCCTCGCGCACCGACAGACGTGCCTTGACCAAATTGCCGAGTTCGAGCAAGCGCATGCCCAGGCGATACGCGCCCGGAGTGTCGGCGCGATCGACGTAACGGCCGACGACCAAGTCATTTAAGATCCGATGCGCAGTGGAGGGATGAAGCCCGGTCGCACGAGCCAATTCCTTCAGGCTGACCGGGTCGGCGTGCTTCGATAGCGCATCGAGCAGGGACATCATGCGTTCGATGACCTGGATCGCGGTTGGCTCTCGTCCGCTGAATTGCTGCACGCTATCGGGCGACGGGGGGGCCGAGGACCTAGCGGTTGTTGTGCGGCGCGGCATACGCGGTTTTATATCACGATACGAAAAATGGGGCAGATTCGATGAAAGTGGCTCTTTTCGTCACCTGCCTAGTCGATGCGATGCGTCCTGAGATCGCCTTTTCGGCAATCAAGTTGCTTGAAGCCGCCGGCTGCGAAGTGGGGGTGCCTGAAACGCAGACGTGTTGCGGTCAGCCGGCATTCAATTCGGGCGACACCGCGAGCGCGCGCGACCTCGCCGTCAAGACAATCAACGAGCTTGAGCAATTCGAGTTCGTCGTCGTGCCCAGTGGCTCGTGTGCTGGACAGATCAAGGTTCACTTTCACCATTTGATGCAAGAGTCGACCCATTGGGTGACGCGCGCTCAGCAGCTCGCTTCGAGGACCTACGAGCTGACTGATTTTCTGGCGAACGTCGCGCCGCGTCGAACCGCCCGCTCGGTGTCCTGCGGTCGCATTACTTATCACGATTCGTGCAGTGGCCTGCGCGAGCTGGCGGTCAAAGCACAGCCGCGCGCGTTGCTCGCCGCCGCGGGAGTCGAATTGACCGAGATGAAGGATTGCGAGCAGTGCTGCGGCTTCGGCGGGATGTTTTCAATCAAATTCGGCGATATCTCGGGTGCGATCGTTGACGAAAAGTGCCGAAACATCCAGGCAGCCGGAACGGACGCCGTGGTGCTCGGGGATCTGGGATGCATGCTCAACATTGAAGGGCGGCTGCAACGGATTGGCGACGAAAAGACCCGGGTGCTTCACGTGGCCCAGGTGCTGGCGGGGGACATCTAGTGCAGGTGCAGAGCATGCATTTCAAGCAGCGCGCGGGGCTGAGGCTAGCCGATGTCCGCTTGCAAAAGAATCTAAAAAAGCTGGCCGAAAAATTTGTCACCGCACGGGCGGTGGCCATTGCAGAGCTTGATGATTTCGAAGGCACGCGGGACGCCGCCGTCGAGCGCCGCAACCGGGTGCTTGCCAATCTCGATATGTGGTTGCAGGTCTTCGAGCGCAATGCAACCGCACGCGGCGCGACGGTGCTGTATGCCGAGTCGCGCGAGGACGCTGCGCGACTCATCATCGAGATTGCGACGAAGCACGGAGTGCGCAAAGTCACGAAATCCAAATCGATGGTCTCGGAGGAAATAGATCTCAATCACGCCTTCGAAGCAGCCGGCGTGCAGCCGGTTGAAACCGACCTTGGCGAATACATCCTGCAGATCAACGATAACGAGGCGCCGTCGCACATCATTGCGCCGGTGATCCATAAGGATAAGGAGGAAATTTCCGACTTGTTTGCGCGCGCGCACACGACGACCCGCAAGACCGAAATTACTGAACTGACACGTGAGGCGCGCGACGTGCTGCGCAGCCACTTCCTGTCAGCCGACATGGGAGTCACCGGCGCCAATTTTCTGATCGCTGAAACCGGCTCGGCCGCAATTGTCACCAACGAAGGTAACGAGGGGATGTGCACGATCATGCCGCGTAAGGCGCATGTGGTGCTGACCGGAATCGAAAAGTTGCTGCCGACTTTGGAGGACCTCGCGACGTTGATGCGATTGCTGCCACGCTCCGCGACCGGTCAGCAGATCTCGAACTACGTATCGATCCTGACCGGACCCCGACGCGCCGGCGAAATCGATGGTCCGGAACACATGTATTACGTGCTGCTTGACGGTGGGCGAAGCGAGTTGATCGGAACTGAGTTTCAGGAAATGCTCAGATGCATCCGCTGCGGTGCGTGCATGAATCACTGTCCGGTCTATCAGAAGGTTGGTGGCCACGCCTATGGGTGGGTATATCCCGGGCCGATGGGCTCGGTGCTGACGCCTAATTACGTCGGAATCGAAAACGCCATCGATTTGCCGCAGGCCGCGACGTTCTGCAATCAATGCAGCGTCGTGTGTCCCGTGAAGATTCCGTTGCCTGACCTGATGCGCAAACTGCGTGAACAGCAGTGGGCAACAGGGCTGCGCCCGTGGCATGAGCGGTTGGGCATGGCGGCGTGGGCGTTTGCGGCAAAGCGGCCCGCTCTTTACGCGTTGGCGGTCAGCATCGCCGTAAGGATTCTGAAGACAATTAGCGGCGACGACCGGCGCATACGCCATCTGCCGATTGGCGTGGGTTGGACTGTTAGCCGGGACTTTCCTGCGCCGAGTGGAAAAACGTTTCGCGAGCTGTACAGGTCGCAGCGGCCCGCAGGTCAGTCCAACACCGGACAGTAGCGGGCGCCCGAGCGGCCGCCGGTCGATCGGTACAGCGCCAACGAATCAATGCGCCAGACGATCGGCGCAACGCGCTGCGCGGTGAATTGCCGGACCCCGCGCAGCAGCGTCACATGCGGCACGAGTGGCCGATCGTCGTAACCGAGGCCCGACCGCCGCAAGATCAGTCTTAGCTTCGCCGCAATCCCGGTTAGCGACTCGTGAGCCTTGCTGCCCGCGTCTGAGCCGGCCCACACGACACCGGCAGGCTCGAAGAAGCCCAGCCGATCGAGCGTCCATTCAAGAGGCCGGAAGTGCAGAGCCTGCGCGGCACGCGCCAGCGCGAGCGCATCGTCCTCTGCGAGATCTCCGATGAATGTCAGAGTCAGATGCAGGTCGTCGGCGCGTGTCTGCCGCCGATGCCCTACACGCTCGCTGACATCGTCCGAGACTGCGGCGAGTGCTAGCCGTGACGTCTCGTCGGGCCAGGTAGCGAAGAAGCAGCGCATCCGTTTCGGCGTATTGCATCAACGCAATCCGCGACCAGCTCAGGACCTGAGTAAATAAGACCGGTGTAGAGCTGCACCAGACTGGCCCCGGCGCGGATCTTTTCCGCCGCGTCCTCCCCACTGATGATTCCGCCGACGGCGATGATCGGCAGCGCACCTTTCAGATGGCGCGACAACACGTGCACGACCTCGGTGGCCCTGTCTCTTAGCGGGCCGCCCGACAAGCCGCCGCATTCTGTCGCGTGCTTGGGTTCACGTGGCAAATTGCGTTCGATCGTTGTGTTTGTCGCAATGACCGCGTCGATGCCCTGCTCGACCAGCGCATCGCCGATTTCGGATATGGATTCATTCAACAGATCCGGAGCGATCTTGACTGCGAGCGGCACGCGTTTCTCGTGCCGGTCCTCCAGACGCTTGCGTTCTTCGGTGAGCCCAGTCAGTACCGCCGAAAGTTGGGGCGCGCTTTGCAGCGAGCGCAACTCCTTTGTGTTTGGCGAGGAGACGTTGACAGCCACGTAATCAGCGTCCCCATACACGCCGCGCAGGCACATGCGATAGTCCTCCAGCGCCTTCTCGATCGGGGTATCTGCGTTCTTGCCGATGTTTATTCCAATGATGCCGCCCTGATCTCGAAACGCTCGTTGGCGATGCACGTTCGCGATAAATTGGTCGACACCCGGATTGTTAAATCCCATCCGATTGATCAGCGCGCGCGAATCAGGGAGGCGAAACATCCGAGGCTTGGGATTACCGGGTTGCGGTCGGGGTGTCACGGTGCCAACTTCGACAAATCCAAAGCCCAGACTTCCGAGTGCGTCGATATGCTGTGCGCTCTTGTCCAGACCTGCGGCCAGCCCAACGGGGTTGCGAAAATTCAACCCCATCACGGTGACGGGCAGCGCGGCACTGTGCTTCGCGATCAGTCGAGTCAGACCGAGCGCGTGGGCTCGCTGCAGAGCAGCTAATGTCAGTTGATGCGCGGTCTCGGGATCAAGCGAGAAAAACAGCGAGCGCGCAATCGGGTAGAGCACTAACTTGCCGCAGGGTCGCTCTGCCGCTCCCAACGACCGCCCTTGAGCATCTCGACCGGCCGAAACGTGGCCTTGTACGCCATCTTCGGACTGTCCGAGATCCAATACCCGAGGTAGAGGTACGGTAGCGCCAGTGCCTTGCACTGCTCGATCTGCCACAGGATGTTGTAAGTGCCGTAACTGGTGGCCACTTCGTCGGGATCGAAGAACGTATAAACCGACGACAGGCCGTCGTTCAATACGTCAATGATCGAGATCATGCGCAAAGTGCCGACACTGTCGGACCCGGGTGGCGCAGGATCCCGGAATTCAACGAGTCGTGTGTTGACCTTGCTCTGGAGCAGGAACTGGGAATACTGCTCACGGCTGTCGTTGTCCATGCCGCCGCCGGCGTGGCGCGTCGACTGATATCGCAGATAGAGATCGTAGTGTTCGTGGTCGAACGCGAGCGAAGCAACCCGCGATGTCAGCGCACGATGACGCAACCAGGTTCGCCGCTGCGTGCGGTTGGCGTCGAACTCGGCGACCGGGACACGGACCGGCACACACGCGCGGCAGCCGTCGCAATAAGGTCGATAGGTAAAGATCCCGCTGCGCCGAAACCCCATTTTGACCAGCTCGCTGTAAACATCCGCGTTGATCAAGTGCGCTGGAGTGGCAACCTGCGACCGAGCCTGCCGATGCTCGAGATAACTGCACGGATACGGGGCAGTTGCATAAAACTGCAACGCCGAGAAGGGCAGTTCCTTGAGATTGGCCACGTCAGTTGGTCAGGATCAAAGTCGATATGGTCCGGTTAGACGTTCAAGTGCGCAAGTCGGACAGCAGCGCGTTAAGGGGACGTCCGAAGTAATTCGCCCAGTCAATCGGCCCAGCGTGCACCGACTCTTCCAAATGCGCAACGAACTGCGTACGCGGAATCTCCCGGGCTCCAAGCGAAGCGAGATGTCGCGTGTTCTGCTGGCAGTCTATCACCGGCACTTGCTCGACCCTCAAGAGCTGCACCAACGCTGCGAGCGCAAGCTTCGAAGCGTCTGGCACGTGCGAAAACATCGACTCGCCATAGAACATCCTGCCGAGCGAGACCCCGTACAGCCCCCCGGCCAACGTGCCGTGGATCCAGGTCTCGACCGAATGGGCAGCGCCGCGGCGATGCAGTTCGCTGTACGCATCCGCCACGCGCTTCGTGATCCAGGTGCCCGCGTCGTCGGCGCGCGGCTCGGCGCATGCCCGAATGACGGCGTCGAACGCAGAGTCGGTACGAATCTCGATTGCGGCGTCGTCAGCTGACCTGCGCAGTGTCCTCGAAAAGCTGCGGGAGATCTTGAGCTCATCCGCAAACAGCACCATGCGCGGATCGGGTGACCACCACAGCACGGGTTCCTCTTCCGAGTACCAGGGAAAAATCCCCAGCGAATAGGCCATCAGCAGGCGCTCAGCAGTGAGCTCCGAGCTGGCTGCGAGCAAGCCGTTGGGCGTGTCAAGCGCAGCAGACACCGGCGGAAATGGCTGATCGGGCGCCAGCCAAGGGATCATGCGTCCACGGTGCCAACAAGCGGAGCTGCTGACTCGATCGAACGTGTATAGGTGCCGAAGTTGCCGCGCGCGCGGTCGCCGAAGTAAAGCTGAAGCGTTGTCGAGACGGTACGAAATGCAATGTCGGGCCAAGGCACTTCGTGCTCGTGAAACAGCCGCACTTCCAGACTTTCGGTTCCGGCGGAAAAATCGGTATCCACCAGCTCGGCTTGAAAAAAGATGTGCACTTGTTGCACGTGCGGTACATCGATCATCGAAAACAGCGGCCCGAGCTTGATGCGAGCGCCGGCTTCCTCAAGCGTTTCACGCACCGCACCGTCGCCCGTGGTTTCGCCGACTTCCATGAAGCCCGCAGGCAGTGTCCACTTGCCCAAGCGCGGTTCAATCGCGCGCTTGCAGAGCAGGACTTGGGATCCCCAAATTGGAATGGTGCCGACAACGGGCCGGGGATTGATGTAATGCACGGCGCCGCAATGATTGCAGCAATCTCGGACCCGATTGTCGCCGGACGGTGTACGAGGAGAAGTCGCGTGGCCGCAGACCGAGCAGTACGTCACAGCACAATGAAAAAGGGCGGGCACACGCCCGCCCTTGTTACCTTACACGTTCTTACCGAACCGTACCGCGCCGGAACAGATTGACGATCGCCAGCAAGATAACAGCGCCCAGAAGTGAAACGACCAAGGCGCCTACGCTGAACGCGTTCTGATTGATGGTCGGTACGCCCACCAGCGGAGAGATCAGCCAGCCGCCGAGGAATGCGCCGACAATGCCGACCACGATGTTCAGAAAGATTCCTTGCTGTCCATCGGTACGCATAATCATGCTTGCGACCCAACCGATCAAACCGCCGACAACCAGCCAAATGATGAAATTCATGTTTCACTCTCCCGGTTAAAGTGATGTGCAGCGACGGAAAGTTTGCCACACCTAGGCAAGCCTGACCGTCAACCTGACAAACGGCAACCGTCTGTAGCAGCAAATGCACGCAATTATCATTCCAGACCATGGCGCTGACACAACTTTGGACTTCTCCGATTGGCCTCGCCGCGATTGCCTTCGGACTGTTGGGCGCTTTACTGATCCTCTCCGGGCTCGGCGCATTGATCCGCTTGCGACCATTTCGATTTGTAGGTCGAACGATCCTGGGGCTCCTGTTGTTGTCCGCCGGTGCGTTGGCGGCCGTGATCGCCATCGGCACGCATGGATACATTGCATTGACGCGCGAAGACGTTGCTGCAACGTTGTTGGTACAACCAGTCGGGCCGCAGCGATTCACGGCCACGGTGCGCTTCCCTGATCTGCGTGAAGTCCGGTACGAGCTGGCCGGCGATGAGGTGTACGTCGACGCTCAAATTCTCAAGTGGAAACCGATGGTGCACATGGTAGGACTTCACACGGCCTACGAGCTCGACCGCATCGCGGGGCGCTACCGCTCGATCGACGACGAACGCGCCGCCACGCGCACTGTGTTTTCCTTGAGCCGCGACAAGCCCTTCGATATGTTCGATCTTCGCAAACGCTATGCCTTTCTCGCCCCGCTGCTCGACGCTGAATATGGATCGGCGAGTTACCTGGCAGTGACGCGGCCGGCCGAGCTCGAACTTCGCGTGTCGACGACCGGATTGCTGATGCGTGAGATCAAGCCAGCTGCGCAGTAACGGTTGCCTGCATAAGCTTGCCTAGTAATTTCACCGCACGGAAGAGAGCAAGTGAGCCCCTGTCTGGTGGTGATGGCGAAGCAGCCGCAGCGCGGGCAGGTAAAAACGCGGATCGCCGCTGTGCTGGGCAAGGAGCGGGCTGCGGAATTGTGCCGAGTCGCGCTACTGGATACTGTCGCTGTGGCCTCGTCGATTGAAGACATCGTCCGCGTGCTGAGTTACGCCCCATCGACGGCTGCAGCGCAAGGGTTCTTCGGTCTCGTCGCGCCGTCATTCGAACTGATACCGCAGCAAGGCATCACACTTGGCGAACGTCTTGCCGGCACGTTCTCGCAAATGCTCAAGCGGCACAGTCCGGTCGTGGTGATTGGAAGCGACAGCCCTGACTTGCCCGCAGCGCTGATCGAGCGCGCATTCGCGCTGCTGAGATCAGATGCAGACGCCGTGCTCGGGCCGGCCGATGACGGCGGCTATTACCTGCTTGGCTTGCGCTCGATGCAGCCGACTTTGTTCGAGCGCATCGATTGGAGCAGTCCGCTGGTCACTTCGCAGACGCGTCAGCGCGCGGACGCCGCCGGGCTGACTGTCGTAGATCTGCCGGCGTGGCACGACCTTGATACTGTTGACGATCTGCGGGCGCTGATCGCACCGGGCGCTCCGCTGACTCGCGGGTTTGTCGAATCATTGAATACGAAGGGCGAACATAATGAAAACCAAGGCGGCGGTTGCTTGGAAGGCCGCTGAGCCGCTAAGCATCGAGACGGTTGAAGTCGATCCTCCTCGCGCCGGTGAAGTACTGGTCGAGGTGAAAGCCACTGGCATTTGCCACACCGATTACTACACGCTGTCTGGTGCCGATCCAGAAGGAATATTCCCGTCGATTCTCGGCCATGAGGGCGCTGGGGTCGTACTCGAAACAGGTGAGGGCGTGACCACCCTGAAGCCTGGGGACCACGTCATTCCGCTCTACACACCCGAGTGTCGGCATTGCAAGTTCTGTTTGTCGCGCAAGACTAACCTCTGCCAGGCGATCCGCGCGACTCAGGGGCGCGGTCTGATGCCCGACGGCACGAGTCGCTTCTCCATCGATGGCAAGCCGCTGCTGCATTACATGGGAACCTCGACCTTCGCCAATCACACTGTGGTGCCGGCGATCGCGCTGGCAAAGATCCGCGACGATGCTCCGTTCGATAAGGTCTGCTACATCGGCTGCGGCGTTACAACCGGAGTCGGCGCGGTGTTGTTTACTGCCCGAGTCGAGGCAGGCGCCAACGTCGTCGTGTTCGGACTTGGCGGTATCGGCCTGAACGTGATCCAGGGCGCCAAGATGGTCGGTGCCGATCGCATTATCGGAATCGATGTGAATCCGCGCCGCGAAACGCTCGGCCGCAAGTTCGGCATGACACATTTCATCAATCCGAGCAACACAGAAAACGTAGTTGACGCGGTGGTGCAGTTGACCGATGGTGGCGCCGACTACAGCTTCGAATGCATTGGCAACGTCGCCACCATGCGACAAGCGCTCGAGTGCTGCCACAAGGGCTGGGGACAAAGCATCATCATCGGTGTCGCTGCTGCTGGCCAGGAGATTGCCACGCGGCCGTTCCAGCTGGTCACCGGTCGCGTGTGGAAAGGCAGTGCTTTTGGCGGCGCGCGGGGCCGCACCGATGTGCCGCGCATTGTCGACTGGTACATGGAAGGCAAGCTCAATATCGATGACTTGATTACTCACCACCTGCCGCTCGAGCGGATCAACGAGGGATTCGATCTGATGAAGCGCGGTGAGTCGATCCGCACTGTCGTCGAATATTGAATCGGCCAATGGCTGAGCCCGAGGTTGTCAGCGAGCATCGCTGCTTCGGAGGACGGCAATTGTTTTGCCGACAGCAATCTTCCGAAATCGGTCTGCCAATGCGGTTTGCGCTGTTTCTGCCACCTACGGCACTGAGCGCGCGGCTCCCCCTACTGATGTTTCTCGCCGGCCTGACGTGCACCGAAGAAACTTTCACAATGAAGGCCGGGGCGCAGCGCGTTGCTGCTGAGCTCGGACTCGCACTGCTGATGCCCGACACGAGTCCGCGTGACACCGGCGTCGCGGGAGAGGCGGACGAATGGGATTTCGGCGTCGGCGCGAGCTTTTATTTGGACGCCACTTGCGACCCGTGGTCCAGACACTGGCGGATGGAAAGTTATCTGATGCAGGAGTTGTTGCCGCTGGTGATCGACACGCACCCGATCGACGGCGCGCGTATCGGCATCTCGGGTCACTCGATGGGCGGCCACGGAGCCTTGACGCTCGCACTGAAACACCGCGGCAGATTTACTTCCGTTTCGGCCCTAGCGCCCATTGCCGCGCCCATGCAGGCACCGTGGGGACAACGGGCGTTCGCAGGTTATCTGGGCGGCGACCGTTCGCAGTGGAAGCGGCACGATGCAACCGAGCTGATGCGCCGCCAGAGCGCGCCGCCGTATCCGAACGGCATCCTGATCGACCAGGGGCTGGCCGACAAATTTCTGGCCGAGCAACTGCATCCCGAAGCGTTTGAAGGCGCGTGCCGAGACCTCGATCAGCCGCTGACCTTGCGTTTGCACGACGCGTACGACCATGGCTACTACTTCATCTCGACATTTATCGAAGACCATCTGAGGTTCCACCACGCCCGGATCACCGCGGGCGCAGAGTGACGCTTAACGTCGATCGCGAATATATTTGGATGCGATCCTCAGATCGTCGACGAACTTTTGGTACTCGGTATCGCGGCTCTCGGGTGGAACGCGCAGCAAATACGAAGGGTGAACAGTTACGAGCACCTGCATCATCGAAGCATTGCCCTCGAGCGAATTCATCAAAGTACCGCGCTGCGCAAGAATCGGGATCGCGCGGCCCAGCACTGCGCGTGCCGCCGTGGCGCCGAGCGCGACG
Source organism: Burkholderiaceae bacterium (assembly GCA_040003315.1). Classification (GTDB taxonomy): domain Bacteria; phylum Pseudomonadota; class Gammaproteobacteria; order Burkholderiales; family Burkholderiaceae_F; genus JACCZX01. The sequence continues at coordinate 31,320 of JBDUCU010000012.1, forward strand.
ATCAAGCCGGGTCGGACCGTGTTGATTTCGCTTTCGAACCAGGGATACAGGCGACGACCTCAAGCTCGGCGGGCTACTTGTGCAGGCGCCGCTTGCCGCGCAGCTCGTAATTGCGACCAGAATTTTCGTGTCATATGTACGGGCAAATTGCTTTTCATTACTCGCGCGGGACTGAAAGTGGGCGCGCAATAGACGCGTCACAAGTCGTCATGAGTTTTCCCGGTGCCTGTCCGAAGTCCGCCGTAACTGAAGGCAAGTCCCTTGCCATTCTAGTAAACCGCACAATGCGGCGTGCGAATCGCCCATTGCTTGCTAGTCGATGCCGGCCGCTGCACGGACCGTGGTGTGGCCGTATCTGGCTAGATTGAAGACCGAATTACGCCGACCGCGATTCCTTCGATGGCAAACGGCTCGCGCTTTAGATCGACGATGATTGGCGCGAAGTCGGGATTCTCGGCGATCAGTTCGGCGCGCGCACCACGAAGTTTCAATCGCTTGACGGTGACTTCATCCCCCAGCCGCGCGACAACCACTTGACCGGAACGGGCTTGCGGTTGCTGATGCACTGCGAGCCAGTCGCCGTCGAGAATACCGGCGTCGCGCATGCTCATGCCCCTGACTTCCAGCAGATAGTCGGCGTGGGGTTTGAACGTGGCGGGATCGACTGCAGCAGTCGTCATCACATTTTCCTGCGCAAGAATCGGACTGCCGGCGGCGACCTTGCCGATCAAGGGCAGGCCGCTCTCCTGCGCGGCCAGCATCAACTCGCGCACACTGTCCTTCAGCCGGATGCCACGCGACGTGCCTGCAATAAGCTCGATCAGCCCCTTTTTCTGCAACGCCTGCAGATGCTGCTCGGCAGCATTTAGCGAGCGGAATCCGAACGCCTGAGCGATCTCATCGCGGGTCGGAGGAGCTCCGCTTTCAGTCAGCGTTTGGCGAATGAACTCCAGGATCTCGGTCTGACGGGGTGTAGGGTCGGTGGATGCAGGCGACTCGAAACGAGCGTTCATTGGTGTTTGGCACAGATGAGATACTGTTAATGTATACAGTGTCGTTCCAGTTGGCAAGCGCAGCGAGCCGAGGCGTGTTGCGCGGCGTTGTCTTTAAGACAAACCGGGGTCGTCAGATCGGATGACGCGACGACGCCGATAAAGTTGTGGACTGTGCACGATGTCCTGTGCGACGATCTTGTGTAACAAATCGAGCGTGATAGACTTCTTACTACTCAGATTGAGTCGGCCAGCGCAGCGGAAATTGCCCCGCGCCAGTGTCGACGGCGTTGCCGGAATGACCGATTCCGCGCTCGGCTCTTAAATCAAAACTTCAGCCGCACGAAGCGGGCGTTATCCGTAACCAAGGTATTTGCTGCACTTCGCCGTGGGGCGCCATACACCTACTCGCGGTGCGCGCTGACAAGTGCAGATTGCTTAACTCCGGTTTGGAGCTGATGAATATTGACGAGGCCAGGCTCGTTGTCGAAGCGGCGCTTCTCACCGCCGACCAACCGTTGTCGGTGCACGACCTGCGCCGGTTGTTCGATAACGAATTAAATGCCGACACGATGCGCGTCGTGCTTGACGAGTTGAGGACCACTTGGAGTGATCGCGGGCTCGAATTGGTTGCGGTGGCAACGGGTTGGCGCTTTCAGAGCGCTACGACGATGCGACCCTTCCTGCAGCGGTTGAGTCCGGAGCGGCCGCCAAGATATTCACGCGCCGTGCTTGAAACGCTTGCAATCGTTGCGTACCGTCAACCGGTCACGCGCGGTGACATCGAAGAGATCCGCGGCGTGACGGTGTCCAGCCCGGTGATCAGAATTCTCGAAGAGCGTGGCTGGATCGAAACCGTCGGCTATCGCGAAGTGCCCGGAAGACCCGCTTTGCTGGGCACGACGCGCGAATTCCTGGACGACGTCGGTCTGAGCTCTCTAGACCAGCTGCCGCCGCTGCAGGACATTGCTCAAGGTGCGTCCGAATTCGATCTGCCATGGTCGGAGACCGGAATTGCGCCGGCTGCGACAGTAGCGCCACCGATGGAATCGCAATCACCCATGCTTGGAACCTCGAACCGATCGACATCGCAATCTGTACCTTGATGAGCGCCTCTATCCTTCCAGACGAATCTATTCCGGCGCAGCCGGTGCCATCGGAGCGCAACGCCGAGCCCCCGAGTTCGCTCGCCGATAGCGACGACGTTGAAAACAACATTGGCAATGTTGCGGACCCTGCGGACGAAACGCACGAGACCGAGTTGGACGACGCCGATGGAAACAGAGCCGAACCAATCGCAGAGCCCGGCGCGCGAAGCCCCCGCCCGCGCGGCCGTCGCCGTCGTGGACGCGGTGGCGATCGCGGCGATCGCGTGGCATCGCCGGCGGCCGGCCAACCATCACCGATCTCGACTCAACCGGCTCGCCAGCCGTCGTCGACATTCACTCCACCGGGACCGATGCTGCCGTTGGCGGGAGAGGGCGACGACATCAACCCGGAAGCGATGTCGGATACAGCACTGTCGCGCGAGCTTTTGGAGCGCGGTCGCCGCGCGGCAAAGCAGAACGAACTTGCGCAGTCGGACAAGCTGCACAAGGTTCTCGCAGATGCCGGCATCGGGTCTCGGCGCGACATGGAGGAGATGATCATCGCGGGCCGCGTGTCGGTCAACGGCGAGCCGGCGCACATCGGGCAACGCGTGCTCGCAGGCGATCAGGTCAGGGTCAACGGCAAACCGCTGACTCGCAAGGCTGCCGGTCGGGCGCCGCGCGTTTTGCTGTATCACAAACCGGTTGGCGAAATCGTCACTCAGTCTGATCCAGGCGAGCGGCAGACCGTCTTCGAAAAATTGCCTAAGGTTTCGGGCGGCCGTTGGGTTGCAGTGGGCCGGCTGGATCTGAACTCCGAAGGGTTGCTGATCTTCACCACGTCAGGAGAGCTGGCCAATCGTTTGATGCATCCACGCCACGAGGTCGAGCGGGAGTATGCGGTTCGTGTGCTGGGCGAAGTCACCGACGAGCAGCGACGCGCATTGGTCGAAGGCGTCGCACTGCAGGATGGCCCAGCGAAATTTTTGCGCATCGATGATGCAGGCGGTGACGGCGCGAACCGCTGGTACCGGGTTGCGATCGGTGAAGGGCGCAACCGTGAAGTGCGGCGCATCTTCGAGGCGATCGGACTGACGGTCAGTCGGCTGATACGAATCCGCTATGGCGCAATCCAGTTGCCGCGCAGTTTGGCTCGTGGCCGTTACCAGGAACTTGCGCCAGAATGGGTGCAGGCGTGGGTCCACGATCTTGGAATCGGCATCGATGAGATCCGGCAGCGGCAGGGCTCCTCGGAAGGCGGCCGAAGCGGACGCGGCAACGGTGCGCGCGGCAGCAATGGCGGACGCGGCCCTGGCGGGCGCGGGCCCGCCGGACGCAACCAAGGCGGTCGGGAAGGACAGTGGACGCCCGGTGGCCGGCCTCCGGGCCAGGATGTCGGGCAGGGGCAGGGCCATAACCCAGGTAACGGGGTGCCGAATGTCGGTGGAAACCAGGGCTCGGGCCGAAACCGCGGCAAGCCCGCCGGCCATCGTCCGCCCCGGCAGCCGGATCCGTTGACCAGTAGCGTGACTTACATCGCCGCCGGTCACGGCCTGCCGAATAATGGCCGCCCCGCGCGCTTCAAGCGCGGCAAGCCGCCCCCCCGCAGTTTTTAGATCCCGCCATCGGGCGGTGGCTGCGCTTGTTGCGCAATGACCGTCCCCCATATAATGCTGACCGGCGGTTTTCAGGCGTCCGGGCAACAGCGAGCGCTGGGTGGTGCGAGCCACGCGCCGAGAAGGTAGCGGTTGCGGGCAATGCAAGCCTGTTGAGAGCGACAAGGTAGGCTGAGAAATGGGCTTTACGGCCCATTTTTTATTTCTGGCCCCAAATGGTGCCTCCGCGTGGAGGCGGAGTTGGAGTTTGGATGGCGGCGGTTGCAGGCGGTTTGTATCGAACGATCGAACGAACAGTCGATGGTCTCGGCTATCGGTTGGTCGATGTAGAGCGCTTAGGTGGAGGGTTGTTGCGGGTGACGATGGAGTCGGCTGACGGGGTCAAGGTCGAAGATTGCGAACGCGTGAGTCGCCAGCTGTCGCATTTGTTCGCGGTTGAGGAGGTTGACTATCAGCGGCTTGAAGTGTCGTCGCCGGGATTGGATCGTGTGCTGAAGACAGCAGGGGACTTTGTGCGTTTTGTGGGTAGCGAGATCAGCGTGCATCTTTATTCACCGTCCGCGGATGCGCACGGGCGCAAGCGATTGCGCGGCCGATTGTTGAGCGTCGCTGGCGTCGGGGGCGCTGAGCGGTTGCACGTGCAGCTGACGCCCGAGGCCGCCGTGGTCCCGGCGACAAAGCCGCGCCGCGGTATTGCGGTCAAGAAGCGTGTTGCGCTTGAGGCGGGCACCCTACTGGAGATCGCGTTGCGAGAAATCGAAAAAGCACGCCTGGTGCCGGAACTGGATTTTCGGCCGGCCGGCGCAAAGCGCAGCGCGAGCGCGGCAGCGATCGGTGATGCAATGGAAATGAATTCGTCGGGCAGCTTAGGGAGCGAGCACAGATGAGCCGTGAGATCTTGTTGTTGGTCGATGCGCTCGCGCGCGAGAAAAATGTGCCGAAGGACGTCGTGTTCGATGCGCTTGAGCTCGCGCTTGCGACGGCCACCAAGAAGCTGTTCGCCGAGGAAGACGTCGATATTCGGGTATCGGTCGACCGGGAGACCGGTGAATACGACGCGTTTCGTCGTTGGCTGGTGGTGCCGGATGAAGCCGGCCTGCAGGAGCCCGGCCACCAAATTATCCTGTCGGACGCACGTGAGCAGTTGACCGACATCGAACTCGAAGAACACATCGAGGAACAGCTGCCGAGGCAGGACCTGGGGCGCCGGTTCGCGCAAGACACCAAGCAGGTCATCTTGCAGAAGATTCGCGACGCCGAGCGCGAACAGACTTTGAACGACTTTCTGGCGCGTGGCGACATGATCGTCAGCGGGGCGATCAAGCGCATGGATAAAGGCGACGCCATCATCGAAGTCGGCAAAGTCGAAGCACGCCTGCCGCGCAGCGACATGATTCCGAAAGAGAATCTGCGGATCGGTGATCGCATTCGTGCCTACGTTCAGAAGATCGATCGCACGGCCCGCGGTCCGCAAGTGATCATGTCGCGCACCTCGCCTGAGTTTGTAATGAAGCTCTTCGAGTTTGAGGTGCCGGAAATCGAGCAGGGCCTGCTGGTCATCAAGTCGGCTGCGCGCGACCCCGGTGTGCGCGCGAAGATTGCGGTGTGGACCAACGATCGCCGCATCGACCCGATCGGGACTTGCGTCGGCATGCGCGGGTCGCGGGTGCAGGCAGTGACCAACGAGCTGGCAGGCGAGCGAGTCGACATCGTGCTGTGGTCCGACGATCCTGCCCAGTTCGTAATCGGTGCGCTCGCGCCCGCCAACGTCTCTTCGATTCTTGTCGATGAAGACAAGCACGCGATGGACGTAGTCGTCGACGAAGATAACCTGGCGATCGCGATCGGTCGCAGCGGACAGAATGTTCGGCTCGCGTCCGAGCTGACCGGCTGGCAGATCAACATCATGACCGCCGAAGAATCGTCGTCCAAGCAGGAAGGCGAGCAATCGTCGATCCGTGCGACGTTTGTCGAGAAGCTCGACGTTGATGAAGAGATTGCCAACATCCTGATCGGCGAAGGCTTCGGCAGTCTGGAGGAGATCGCTTATGTTCCGGTCAACGAACTGCTCGAAATTGAGGCCTTCGACGAAGATACGGTCGAGGAACTGCGTACCCGCGCTCGCAACTCGTTGCTAACCGAGGCCATCAAGCGGGAAGAAAATGTCGAGCAGGCCGAGAAGGATTTGCTCGACTTGCCCGACATGGATTCGGCGTTGTCCGCGAAGCTCGCCGAGAACTCGATCCGGACACGCGATGACCTCGCTGAGCTCGCGGTCGACGAGCTGACCGAAATGACGGGCATCGAGGATGAACGCGCGAAGACGCTGATCATGGCCGCTCGGGCGCATTGGTTTGCCGATGCGGAACAATAGGAAGCGCGAGTAGCAAGGAAGGTAAGGGGAACAGAGCTATGGCAAGTAACACAGTGTCCCAGTTTGCGACGGAGCTTCGCGTTCCGCCGCAGTTGCTGCTCGAGCAATTGAGCGCAGCCGGGGTCCTGAAGCAGGCCGAGTCCGACGCGCTCAGCGAGGAGGACAAGTCGCGCCTTCTCGAATCGCTGCGCAAGGCACACGGCGGCGGTGGCGAAAAGAAAAAGATCACGCTGACGCGCAAGCAGACCACCGAGATCAAGCAGGCTGACGCATCCGGGAAGGCACGCACGATTCAGGTCGAGGTGCGCAAGAAGCGCGTCTTCGTCAAACGCGACGGCGCAGCGCCAGAAGTCGAGCCTGCTGCAGCATCTGAAGTCTCAGTCGTACCGGTGATCGACGAAGCGGAGCTTGCAAAACGCGAAGAGGAAGCGCGCCGCCAGGCCGAACTGATCACACGTCAGACTGCAGCAGCGCGTGAAAAAGCCGACCGCGCACAGCGCGATCTTGACGACGCCCAGAACAAAGAGCAGAAAGATCTGCAGGCCGTGCGGGCTCGTCAGACCGCGGCAACGGAAGAGCTGGCAAAAGCCGAGCGCGCGCAGAAGGAGGCCGAGCAGGTTGCTAAGCAGGCGGCCGATGCGCAGTCACGTGCCAAGCGCGCCGTCGAGGACGAAGTCGCCGCGATCAAGACGATGATGGCGGCACCGAAAAAAGTGGCCAAGCCGCTGGAAGCTCCACCAGTCGGCACGCTGCACAAACCTGCGGCGAAAACCGAGACCAAACCGGGTGCCAAAAAAGACGACAAGAAACCGGGCGTCAAGGAGATCAAGTCGGGCAAGCTCGCTTCGAGCTGGTCGGAAGAGCAGCAGAAAAAACGCCTGCTCAAGACGCGGGGCGATACGTCAGGCGGCGCCGGCGGGTGGCGCGGTCCGCGCGGTAATCGAAAACAGGAGCGGCATGAAGAAACAAACGGTGCAGCGGCCGCAGCCCCCGTGGAAGCGGTCATCCGCGAGGTCGCGGTGCCGGAAACGATTACCGTTGCCGAGCTTGCGCACAAGTTGTCGGTCAAGGCGTCCGAAGTGATCAAGACCCTGATGAAGCTGGGGCAGATGGTCACCATCAATCAGGTGCTTGATCAGGACACTGCGATCATCGTGGTTGGAGACATGGGACACACCGCTCACGCGGCGAAGCTCGATGATCCGGAGGCGTTGCTCGCCGAATCTAAATCGACGGTTGCACCGACCCAGACTGCGCCCGAGCCGCGGCCTCCCGTTGTAACGATTATGGGCCACGTTGATCATGGCAAGACCTCGCTGCTCGATTACATCCGACGCACCAAGGTCGCGGCGGGCGAAGCGGGCGGAATCACTCAGCACATCGGCGCGTACCACGTCGAAACTCCGCGCGGGATCATTACGTTTCTCGACACGCCGGGCCACGAGGCGTTTACAGCAATGCGCGCGCGCGGCGCCAAGGCCACCGACATCGTGATCCTGGTGGTGGCGGCGGACGACGGCGTGATGCCGCAGACAAAGGAAGCGATCGCGCACGCGAAGGCGGCGAACGTGCCGCTGGTCGTTGCACTGAACAAAATCGACAAGCCCGAGGCCAATGCCGACCGCGTCAGGCAGGAGCTGGTCGCCAACGAAGTCGTCCCCGAGGAGTATGGCGGCGAGTCGCCGTTCATTCCGGTATCGGCGAAGACTGGAGAAGGTGTCGATGCGCTGCTTGAGAACGTCTTGCTGCAGGCTGAAGTGCTCGAGCTCAAAGCGGTTAAGGATGGTCCCGCGAAAGGCCTGGTAATCGAATCCCAACTGGATAAGGGACGCGGCCCCGTTGCAACGGTGCTGGTGCAAAGCGGAACCCTGCGGCGCGGCGACGTCGTTTTGGCGGGTTCGGCATTCGGCCGCGTGCGTGCAATGCTGGACGAAACCGGCAAGCCGATTGCGGAAGCAGGACCTTCGATCCCCGTCGAAATTCAGGGGCTCTCCGACGTGCCGGGTGCCGGTGACGAGCTCATCGTGCTTGGCGACGAGCGCAAGGCGCGCGAGATCGCGCTGTATCGTCAAGGCAAATTCCGCGACACCAAGCTCGCCAAGCAGCAGGCGGCAAAGCTCGAGAGCATGTTCGAAGGCAGCGTCGACGGCGTGGCGGTTCGAGTGTTGCCGTTGATCATCAAGGCCGATGTTCAGGGCTCGCAGGAGGCTTTAACCCAGGCGCTGGTGAAGCTGTCGACCGACGAAGTCAAGGTTCAGGTGGTACACGCGCAAGTGGGTGGCATCACCGAAAGCGACGTCAACCTCGCCATCGCGTCGAAGGCAGTGATCATCGGGTTCAACGTGCGTGGTGATCAGTCGGCTCGCAAGTTAGCCGAAGGCAATGGTATCGACGTGCGCTATTACAACATCATCTACGAGGCGGTCGATGAAGTGAAGAATGCGCTGTCCGGACTGCTGGCACCGGAGCAGCGCGAAGCGGTGCTTGGGTTGGTCGAGATTCGGCAGATCTTCCGCGTGCCGAAAGTCGGTGCAGTGGCGGGTTGCATGGTGCTCGACGGTGTCGTGCGCAGAACGGCGAAAGCACGCTTGCTGCGAGACAACGTGGTGATCTGGACCGGCGAGCTCGATTCGCTAAAGCGCTTCAAGGATGACGTTCGCGAGGTCAAGACGGGGTTCGAATGCGGCTTGAGTCTGAAGGGGTACGACGACATAAAGGAGCGCGATCAGCTGGAGATCTTCGAAGTGCAGGAAGTAGCGCGCACGCTGTCTTAGGCGGCATTGAGCGTGAGCGATGAAGCCAGCAAGCAAACCCGACCGCGGGCTGCGCATTGCCGATCAGATTCAGCGCGATCTCGCCGAAATGATCCAGCGCGAGATTTCGGTCGAGCGTGCGGGGCTGATCACATTGACCGGCGTCGAGGTGACACCGGACTACGCACACGCGAAGATTTATTTCACCACGATCGGCGCGCCGGTCGTGGCCGCTCAGCAGACGCTGGATAACAAGGCAGGCTACTTTCATTCGCTGCTGTTCAAACGGCTGACGATCCACACCATCCCTCGACTCACATTTGTGCATGACGAATCGGTGGTGCGCGGGATCGCGATCGACCGCCTGATCGATCAGGCGAACAAGGATCTTTCGGGTTAGGGGGCGGGTATGGCGAAGTCGCGCGGCGAACGCGTCAATGGCGTGCTGCTGCTCGACAAGCCCGGCGGCGTGACCTCCAATTCTGCGTTGCAGCTCGCGCGCAGGTTGCTCGATGCCGCAAAGGCCGGACACACCGGCACGCTGGATCCGATGGCCACAGGGTTGCTGCCGATCACGTTCGGCGAAGCAACGAAGTTTGCGTCCGATCTGCTGAATGCCGACAAGTCGTATCGGGCCACGCTACGGCTGGGTGCGACCACCGCGACCGGAGACGCGGACGGTGAAGTGCTCGAAAGGTGCAGTGTAAAAGCGTCTCGGCAAGACGTGATCATCGCGCTGTCAAGCTGTGTCGGAACCATTGAGCAGGTGCCGCCGATGCATTCGGCCCTTAAGCTCAACGGTCAGCCGCTGTACAAACTGGCTCGCGCCGGAGTCATTGTCGAGCGTGCCGCGCGCCGCATCACTGTGCAGCGACTGACGTTGATCGAGTATGCCGGCGAGTCGATCGTCGTCGACGTTGACTGCAGCAAGGGCACGTATGTGCGAGTGTTGGCCGAAGACGTTGGAAGAGCGCTCGGCTGCGGAGCACATCTTTGCGCGCTGCGGCGCACGCGGGCGGGGCGGCTACGAGTCGAAGATGCCATCACGCTGTCCGCCCTGGAAGCGATGACTCTCGAGGCGCGTCGTCAGCGGTTGCTG
>JBDUCU010000080.1:0-13746 GCA_040003315.1 Burkholderiaceae bacterium
TGCTGAACACCGACGGTTTACGCGCCGGCGACGAAATCGCCAAGCACAAGATGCTCGACGCGATCGGGGACCTTGCGGTCCTGGGACACCCTTTGATCGGGTCGTATGTGGCCCATAAGTCGGGGCACGCGATCAATAACCGGTTGTTGCGAGCGCTGGTTGCCGAGCAGTCGGCCTATGAGCTGGTGACTTTCGACGACGACGAACAGGCGCCCGCGGCCTTTCGTTATCAAACCGAGACGGCCTAAGGCCCGATCTTTTCCGTGGTGCCGGGCAAGCCGGCTGATGGGTCGTCCCGCAACCGTCTGCACCGCTTGTCAAGGGTTGCGGCGAGCCTTTCCGCGGCACGTTTCAACGGCGATTCTTGAATCGAACCCGCCAAGCGGACCACCGACGCCACCGCGCGCCCGTCGTTGCTGGGCCATGGGAGCCCGCAACTTGAGTCCCTCGGGGGCGTGACCGTCCCGTCTCCAGGGTAAGACGTGACGGCGGGTTGTACTCGCGTCTTGATCTCGTAGACTCTGATTCCATCAGCCGCCAGATTTGACAACAACCGCGGCGTTGCTTGGCGCAACTTCGCCGAGTGTGACGGTGAAGGAAGATTGAGCCAGAGAATCTCGCCGCGGAGTTCGCAAGCGGCAGGCGCGAGGGGATCGAAGCCCGCAATTGCACGGCAAGTTGAAGCGATGGCCAACGCGGCGCGCTGTGTCGCCTCCCAGCGCGCGAGCAGCAAAGCCGCTTCGGGCGAGTCGCGCAACGCGGCGGCGATCAGGCGCGGAGTGGCCGACATGGACAGGACAGTTCGGGTGCAGGAGAGCGTGAATGCAAATCATAGTCGTTGATAAGCGGTTGGCGCGCGCACTCACGCTCAGCATCACGCGGCGGCATGCTCTGGCAGCGTTGGCGACTCTGACTGTCGGTATGTTGCTTCTGTCCGGAGCCTTCTCCTTCCTCGCGGTGCGCGCCGCTTCAGTGATCCGGATCCCATTCCTTTCAGACATCGTGTCGCTGGTTAGCCGCGATGAAACCGAGCGCAACGACCAGCGCGTGCGCGACAACGTATCGGCTCTTGCGCGGAAGCTGGGCGAAGTGCAGGCGCAACTCTGGCGGCTCGATGCAATCGGCGAGCGTGTCTCGAAGGTAGCTGGCATTCGTCCCGAGGAATTTCGTTTTGCTCAGCTACCCGGGCGTGGTGGCGCCGCCGGCAACGTCGATGCGATGACCCTGCGCGATTTGGGCCATGAGGTCAATCAGCTGTCGCTCAGTGTCGAACAGCGTGCCGATTATCTCAGCGTGATTGAAGCCGAGCTGCTGGCACAGCAGGTGAGGCAGGCACTTTTGCCTCACAGCAAGCCGGTGTCCGACGGTTTCATCGGATCCGGTTTCGGATGGCGCTCGGATCCGTTTTCCGGGGAGATGTCCCATCACTCGGGAATCGATTTTGCCGCCCCACCGGGCACTCCGATTCAAGCCGCCGCTGGCGGCGTGGTCGTGGTGGCGGAATATCACCCGGTATGGGGCAATCTGGTCGAAGTCGACCATGGCAATTCATTGCTGACCCGCTACGCGCACGCCAGCCGGTTGCGCGTGGCAACGGGCGACATCGTCAAACGGGGCCAGACGCTGGCCGAAGTCGGTTCGACCGGACGTTCCACCGGGCCGCATCTGCATTTTGAGGTGCACTACCGGGGCGTTGCTCAGAACCCGGCAAAGTTCCTGTTTGCCAAGGAAAGTCCGTTACAGCAGCACGTCGCTGGATCCGCTCGGGTCGACATCAAGACCCTTGCACCCGAAGCATCTGCCCGCAACTAGGGGCAAGCGTTCCGCTTGCAGTCGCCCGAATCGGGCGACCCCTATGACATAATTTTCTACTTTGCCGACGCACGTCGCAGCCCGCGATCCGCGGCCTTGATTTCGGCGACAACCCAGCGCGAGCGAGTTCACTTCCGATGATTTCCGGACTTTTAACCAAAGTTTTTGGCAGCCGTAATCAGCGTCTGCTTAAAACGTACGACCGCAACGTCGAGCGGATCAATGCCCTCGAGCCCGCCACGGCTGCGCTTTCCGACGCCGAGCTGCGGGCGAAAACGAGCGAGTTTCGGGGCCGCGTTGCAAAGAGCGAGACGCTGGACGATCTGTTGCCCGAGGCTTTCGCGGTGGTGCGCGAGGCGGCCAAGCGTACGCTTGCGATGCGCCATTTTGACGTCCAGCTGGTCGGCGGCATGGTGCTGCACGCAGGCAAGATCGCCGAGATGCGAACAGGGGAAGGAAAGACGCTCGCCGCTACGTTGCCCGCTTATCTGAACGCGCTAGCAGGAAAGGGCGTTCACATTGTCACCGTCAACGACTATCTGGCGCAGCGTGATGCCGACTGGATGGGCAAGGTTTATCGGTTTCTCGGACTGACGGTCGGTGTGATCCTGTCGCAGCAGGCGACGGAGGAGAAGCGGGTTGCTTATGCGGCCGACATCACCTACGGCACCAACAACGAGTTTGGTTTCGATTATCTGCGCGACAACATGGAGTACGCGGCGGCCGATCGACGGCAGCGGGGACTTTCGTATGCCATCGTCGACGAGGTCGATTCGATTCTGATCGATGAGGCGCGCACGCCGCTGATCATTTCAGGCCCAGCCGAAGACCACACCGATACGTACGTTCGCATCAACGAGGTGCCGAAGCTCTTGACGCGGCAAGCCGACGAAAAAGGCGAAGGCGATTACTGGGTCGACGAAAAGGCGCACCAGGTGCATATCTCCGAGACCGGTCACGAGAAGGCGGAAGCGATATTGACCCGGATGCAGATGCTGGCCGAAGGCGAAAGCCTGTACGCGCCGGGAAACATCATCCTGATGCACCACTTGAACGCGGCGTTGCGCGCCCACACGCTGTTTCACCGCGATCAGCAGTACGTCGTGCAAAACGGCGAGGTGGTCATCGTCGATGAATTCACGGGGCGGCTGATGGTCGGTCGCCGCTGGTCGGAGGGTCTGCATCAAGCAGTGGAAGCCAAGGAGGGCGTGCAGATCCAGGCCGAGAACCAGACGTACGCGTCGATCACGTTCCAGAACTACTTCCGTATGTACGGCAAGCTCGCAGGCATGACTGGCACCGCGGACACCGAGGCCTACGAGTTCCAGGAAATCTATCGGCTGGAGACGGTGGTGATTCCCACGCACCGGCCAATGATCCGCATCGATTCGCAGGACAAGGTCTACCGCACGTTAACGGAAAAATACGTCGCGATTATTGAAGACATCAAAGACTGCGTCGAGCGTGGACAACCGGTGCTGGTCGGAACCACGTCGATCGAGAACTCGGAGCTTCTATCGGGTCTGCTGCACAAGGAAGGTTTGAAGCATCAGGTGCTTAATGCAAAACAGCACGCGATGGAAGCCGAGATCGTCGCTCAGGCAGGAAGCCCGCAGGTGATCACGATCGCTACCAACATGGCCGGCCGCGGTACCGACATCGTGCTCGGCGGCAACGTTGAAAAGCAGGTGCAGTTCGTCGAAGTCGACGCCAGTTTCGAGGATACAGCCAAGGCAACGAAGGTTGCGAAGCTGCGCGATGAGTGGCAATCGCTGCACGACCGAGTGGTCGCCGCGGGTGGACTGAAGATCATCGGCTCCGAACGTCACGAGTCGCGGCGTATCGACAATCAGCTGCGCGGCCGCTCGGGACGGCAGGGCGATCCGGGCGCGTCACGGTTTTATCTGTCGATGGAAGACTCTCTGCTGCGCATTTTTGCCGGCGATCGAATGAAGGCAATCATGGATCGGCTGAAGCTGCCCGAAGGGGAAGCGATCGAAGCCGGCATGGTGACGCGCTCGATAGAAAGTGCGCAGCGCAAGGTGGAGGCGCGCAACTTCGATATTCGCAAACAACTGCTTGAATACGACGATGTCTCCAACGATCAACGCCGCGAGATCTATCGGCTGCGCAACGACATTCTCGAGACCGATAACACCGGCGAGATGGTGACGAACCTGCGCACGGGTTATTTCACCGACATGTTTCGCGCTCACGTGCCTGCCGAGTCAGTCGAGGAACAGTGGGACATCGGTGGCCTCGAGTCGGCGCTGGCCAACGACTGGCAGCTCAATGTGCCGTTGAAAAGCGCGCTCGAAGCAAACGACTCGCTGACCGACGAGGATCTGCTGTCCCGCGTTCTGAAAGCGGCCGACGAATCGTACGAAGCCAAGGTCGCGATTGTAGGACGCGAGGCTTTTGTGGGGTTCGAGCGCTCGATCATGCTGCAGTCGCTGGACCAGGCGTGGCGCGAACATCTGACGGCTCTGGACGCGTTGCGCCAGGGCATTCATCTGCGCGGTTATGCGCAGAAGCAGCCCAAGCAGGAATACAAGCGCGAGGCATTCGAGCTTTTTGGATCGCTGCTCGACCGTGTGCGCGCCGACGTCGTTCGCGTGCTGATGAATGTACGGATTCAGACGCAGGAAGAGATCCAGCAGGCCGAACAGCAAATTGAAGCCGAGAGCGAACGTCGCGTTGAACTCGCGCGCGCGCAGCATTCTGAATTCGGGCTCGGAGTTTCCGAAGAGCCGGTGGCGGTCGAAGAGTTGACCTTGCCCGACGACGGCGACACGACAGCCAGACCGGCCGTGCAACAGGTCAGGCGCGTCGGGGAAAAAATCGGCCGCAACGATCCTTGTCCCTGCGGGTCGGGAAAGAAGTACAAGCAGTGTCACGGCAAGCTCGCTTAAGCGCTCCGCGTGTTAGGAATTGAGTTCGACACTCCCATCGCACGCGATCTCGAGGCGTCGGTTTGGACACAGTCATGGCTGTAAATCTGCCGCCGCCAGCGCCGCATTCGCTTTTCGCGGTGGCGGGTATCGAACTCGGTTGGGCAGAGGCGGGAATACGGAAGTCCGGGCGCAAGGATCTTCTGGTCGTGCGCATCGCCGAAGGCGCGAGCATTGCCGGAGTTTTTACTCAGAACAGGTTTGCTGCTGCGCCGGTGCACGTTTGTCGTCAGCACCTCGCCCATACGCGTGGCGTGCGCGCTTTGGTGGTCAACACAGGCAATGCGAACGCGGGCACTGGAGAATCTGGAGTCGCCGCGGCACGCGCAAGCTGTTCCGCTCTCGCTGAATTGATCGGCTGCGATGCGCAGCAGGTGCTTCCGTTTTCGACCGGCGTGATCATGGTTGCCATGCCGACGGAACGGTTGATCGCCGCGTTGCCGCGTGCAGTCGACCGCCTTGCAGCGGATCAATGGCTGCAGGCAGCCGAGTCGATCATGACGACCGACACGGTGCCAAAGGCTGTATCGCGCCGTATCGATATCGGCGGCGCGCGTGTCACGATCACCGGAATTGCCAAAGGGGCGGGGATGATCCGGCCCGACATGGCAACAATGCTGGGTTTCATTGCCACCGATGCCGCGGTGGCGCCTGACCTTCTTCAGCGGCTCACCGAGCGTGCGGCCAATCAATCGTTCAATCGAATCACGATCGATGGTGATACATCGACCAACGATTCGTTCGTCGTGATCGCGACCGGGCAGAGTACGGTGCGGATCGCATCCTCGGTCGGGCCGAGTGACACATCGATCGCGGTGTTCGCTGCAGCGCTGAATGAAGTCGCACTCGAGCTTGCACAGGCGATCGTGCGCGATGGCGAAGGCGCGACCAAGTTCATCGAGATCCGCGTCGAGCAGGCAGCGACGGAAAGCGAAGCACGCGGGGTGGCTTATTCCGTTGCGCACTCGCCATTGGTGAAAACCGCGTTCTTCGCGTCCGATCCGAATCTGGGTCGAATACTCGCGGCGGTGGGTAACGCCGGCGTTGACGACCTCGATCCGTCGCTTGTTCAAATGCATCTGGATCAGGTGCACGTGGTCGTTGATGGCAGTCGACACCCGGAATATCGCGAGGAAGATGGCCAGCGAGTCATGAAAAAGTCCGAAATCGTCGTCCTTCTGCAGCTCGGGCGCGGGCACGCCGCGGCTTCGGTCTGGACGACGGACCTATCGCACGATTACGTCTCGATCAACACCGATTACCGATCGTGACGCGCGACTCCGACGATGGCTTGCGCCGCCTGGCGGCTGTGCTGGAGCGGATCGAGGCCCGGCTGCCCGCGTACGAGGCGGCGGATCTGGCAGCCTCGATCGCATTCCGCTGGCGCAAGCGGCGGTTCCTTGGCATCGAGCAGGGCGAGTTGCAGGCGGTTGCGCAGCCCGCGCTGATCGCCTTCGATGATTTGAAACATGTCGACGCGCAAATAGATGAGATTCGCAACAACACCGAGCGGTTCGTACGCGGCCTGCCCGCCAACAATGTGCTTCTCACCGGGGCCCGCGGCACTGGCAAGTCGTCTCTGATACGCGCGTGCTTGCACGCGTTTGCCGCGCAAGGATTGCGGCTGATCGAGGTCGATAAACGCGATCTGATCGATGTTGCGGATATCGTCGACCGGGTGGCAAGCCGTCCGCAGCGCGTTATCGTGTTTTGCGACGATTTGTCGTTCGACATGAGCGAGGGTGGCTACAAGGAATTGAAGGCTGCTCTCGATGGCTCGATCGCGGGGGCAGCCGATAACGTGCTCATCTACGCATCATCGAACCGGCGCCACCTGATGCCCGAGTTGATGCGCGACAATCTGGCCACGCGGTACGACGAAGACGGCGAGATCCATCCCAGCGAAGCAATCGAAGAGCGAGTGTCGCTGTCCGAGCGCTTTGGACTGTGGCTGTCGTTCTACCCGTTTCGCCAGGACGACTATCTCGATATCGCGGCTCACTGGCTCGCGCGGTTGGGGTCAACGCCTCAGCAGATCTCGATGGCGCGCGCCGAAGCGCTGCAGTTCGCTTTGCAGCGCGGGTCGCGATCGGGTCGCGTCGCGCTTCAGTTCGCCCGCCACTGGGCAGGGCGACAGCAGCTTTCAGGCGCCGACGCTACGGCCCGATGAGTGCGCGCACGGCTGTCGATGTTGCTGCCGGCGTGCTGATTCGCGCTGACGGTTGTGTGCTCCTCGCAAGCCGGCCTGCAGGAAAACCTTACGCTTCGTACTGGGAATTTCCCGGCGGCAAAGTCGAAAACAATGAATCGATCCTCGATGCGCTCACGCGTGAGCTGCATGAAGAATTGTCGATCGAGGTCGCGAGCGCGCACCCGTGGCTGGTGCGCGTCTTCGACTATCCGCATGCATTGGTAAGACTTCATTTTTTCCGCGTATTTGCCTGGCGCGGCGAAATCCGCGCTCGTGAGCACCAGGATTTCGGATTCTTCTCGCCGTGTAGGCTGCCTTCCGGCCCCTTGTTGCCCGCGACTTTACCGGTCGTGAAATGGCTCGACCTTCCGCCCATTTATGCAGTCAGCGCCGTCGCTGAACTGGGTCCCACATTGTTTTTACAGCGACTCGATGCGGCCCTCGAGCGCGGCTTGCGGTGGCTTCAATTTCGCGAGCCGCTGCTTCACAAAGACGAACTGGCGTCGCTGTTCCCGCAAGTGCTCGCCCGCGTTCGCGCTGCCGGTGCGACGCTGCTGGTTAACAGCCGGCATCCTCGAGCGCTGTGGGAACGCGCCGACGGCGTTCATCTCACTGCGGAAGATATGGCGCGAACGAACTCCCGACCCGAGGTGCCATGGGTCGCGGCTTCGGCCCATTCGAGCGTGGAGATCGAGCGCGCGGCGTCGTTGGGCGTGGATTGTGTTGTCGTCGGTCCGGTGCAGAAAACAACAACTCACCCCGATCGCGTCCCGCTTGGATGGATTGCTTTTTCCGAGACGATTGCAGCGAGCCCCGTGCCGGTGTATGCGTTAGGCGGACTGCGGTTGTCCGATCTGACCAAGGCAATCAACTGCGGCGCGCACGGGATCGCGATGATGACCGGGCTCTGGGGCAACGATCATTGCTTCCCGATGGCGGGCGGACGACTCGATTCGCTATCGCTGCTATCGGAGTGGGTCTCATCCGAAGCGGTAATCGAGTAGCCGTCGGACGCCCAGGCGCCCAGATCGATCAGTGCGCAGCGCTCCGAGCAAAACGGGCGAAACCTCGATGCGGCGTTCCACTCCACTGGGGCACCGCACGTCGGGCACTTGACTGCAGCCATCTCGCTAGAACGCACACAGTGCCAGCTCAAAGGGGATATCGCGATCGACCGAGCGCGGCTTCGGCTCATCCCGGCCTTGGGTCGTGAAGCGGATCCACAGCATGTACTTGTTCGCGCTGATTTCGGGCGTTGCATTCAGCGAACCGTCAACCTCCACTTGCAGCAGTGCATACGTACGCCCCTGCAGCATTTGCTGAAACGCGCCTACCGCGGCGACCTGTTTGCTCCGGTGCGCCGTTTCCCGCAACAGTTTCAGAACAATAGCCAGCGCAGAATGAAATTGCATCATCGGCTGGACCCACCCCTGCAAATCGCGCATGCGGGTACTGACGTCACGAGTCAGCCAGGCATGATAAGAGGGGAGGTCAAACTCGCAGGTACCGCCGGGAATGATCGCGCGACTGCGGATGCTCATCAGCCATTCGTTGTCACGCACGTGCTGCCCGGCCTTTCCGGCGGTGGCGTTCAAATTCTGCTGTGCCTGCTCGATTTCCGACAGCACGCCGGCGAGCGCGCTTTCCGAGACTTGCGGGTTGTTGCGCAGCGCATGCAGGCTTTGCCGATGACGCTCAAGCTCCTGCAGCAAATCAGATTTCAGATCGGCGCGCGATGTGACTTCGAGAATTTCGAACAGCGTCAGAAGCGCTGTGTGATGACAATAGGAGTGTTGCTGGGCGCAAAAATACAGCAGCTTGTCGAATAGATCCTCGAGACGTAGCAGGGTCCGGACGCGTTCGCTGAACGGGTACTCGTATAAGACCTTGCCGTCGGTCGACATCTCACAGTAAAAGCCAATGGATGGTCGAAGATATCACAGCGTTTTACCGGAGCGCCGCGTTAGCCGGCTGCGCACCGCAGATACGCTTGATGCAGACGCTGGGCTTTTGCGGCGATGTCGGGCAGCGGCACCTCATTCACGAGCACATCATCGGCGATGGCCAAACGGGCTGGACGAGGCGCTTGCGCTGCGATGATCCGGTGCGCGGTTGCGGTGTCGATGCCGGTTCGCTTGCATACACGCGAAACTTGCGTCGCCTCGCTGCAATCGATTACGAGAACTCGCTGCATTGCGTTGCGCCACGCTCCCGTTTCAACCAGAAGCGGCACGACGAATACAACATAGGGCGAACCCGCCGCGATCTGCGTCGCTGCTCGCTCGCGCATTGCTGTCCGGATCAACGGATGCAGCACGGATTCGAGCTGCGTTCGAATCTGCGGGTCGGCAAATGCACGTGCGCGCATGGATGCGCGGTCGAGCGAGCCGTCGGCGTTGATTGCTTCGGGGCCAAACGAAGCCCGTAACGCGGCGATCGCAGCGCCGCCCGCCTGAGTCAGCTCGTGCGAGACTGCATCGGCATCAACGACGCCGGCCCCGTGCCCGGAAAGAATCGCGGCGACGGTGCTCTTGCCGCTGCCAACGCCGCCGGTCAGGCCGACGCTAAAGGCATCGCCCATTCAAAGCGGCACTAACCAGCTGGTCAATTGATCGCCGGTCAGCATCACGATCATTCCTGCTGCTGCAAGATAGGGTCCAAATGGAATCGGAATTTCGCGCCCGCGCTTGGCGAGCGCGATCAGAGCAATGCCGACGACAGCGCCTACCAGCGACGACACAAGTACGATCGGCAACAGCGCTTTCCAACCCATCCACGCCCCGAGTGCCGCAAGCAGCTTGAAGTCGCCGTAACCCATACCCTCCTTGCCTGTGATCAGCTTGAACAACCAGTAGATCGACCAGAGCGCGAGATAGCCTGCTGCAGCGCCGATCACGGCGTCTCTCAGCGGTACCAGAAAACCGAACGCGTTGGCCAGTAATCCAAGCCACAGCAGCGGCAGTGTCAGGTCGTCGGGCAACAGCGTCGTGTCTGCATCGATGAAGGTCAAAGCGATCAGCGTCCAGGTAAAGACCAGAGCGAGCGCCATCTGCCAGGTCAGCCCGAATTTCCAAGCGACATGCGCTGACAGCAGAGCAGTCAACGCCTCGACGATCGGGTAGCGGATTGAAATGCGGGCTGCGCAATGTGCGCATTTGCCTCGCAACGCGAGCCATGAGGCGATCGGAATGTTTTCAATGATGCGCAGCGGGGCGGCGCACTGCGGACAGTGAGACGGCGGCGCCAGCAGATTGAACGGACTGCCGGCAGAGACCTCCCGACCCTCGAACTCGGCGCACTGCGCGCGCCAGTCCGCGTCCATCATCTTGGGCAGACGATGAATCAGTACGTTCAGAAATGAACCGATCGCCAGGCTGAAAACGGCGACAACGGTGATAAGAAGAGGGCCTTCGAGCAAGTTTTAGTTGCCGGCGTCGCGGGACGCCGGCGTATCCCGTTGCTAAACCACTTGGCCAAGTTTGAAGATCGGCAGATAAATTGCGATCACGATGCCACCGACGATGACGCCCAGGATCACCATGATCATGGGCTCGAGCAAGCTTGCCAGGGCATCGACGGTTTCGTCGACCTCGCGTTCGTAGTAGTCAGCGACCTTGGACAGCATCGAATCGAGAGAGCCCGATTCTTCGCCGATCGACGTCATTTGGATTGCCATGTTCGGAAACACGCCGGTGTTTTGCATCGACTGCGCCAGGCTGGTGCCGATATTGACTTCGTTCTGCACCTGCCGCGTCGCTTCCTTGTAGACCCAGTTACCGGCCGCCGGCCCCACGGAGTCGAGCGCCTCGACCAATGGCACGCCCGCAGCAAACGTGGTTGCCAGCGTTCTGCTCCAGCGCGCGATCGACGCCTTTTGCAGCATCTCACCCAGGACCGGAAGTTTCAGCAACGTGCGATCGACGGCCGCTGCCACTTTAGGAGACCGCCGCCACGCCTGTAGCATGAAATACACGCCGCCAAAGGTAATGCCGAGCACGACGTACCAGTACGACACCATGAAATCCGACATTGCGATCACCATCAACGTCGGTGCAGGAAGGTCGGCGCCGAAACTGGTGAAAACGCTCTTGAAGGACGGAATCACGAAAATCATGATGATCGCGGTAATCAGCACAGCAACCAAGATGATCATGATCGGATAAAACATCGCCTTCTTGATTTTTCCCTTCAGTGCGATCGTCTTTTCCTGATACGTCGCAAGGCGGTCGAGCAACGTTTCCAGAATACCGGCCTGCTCGCCCGCTGCCACCAGATTGCAGAAAAGCGGGTCGAAGTACAGAGGATATTTGCGGAACGCCTGGTTCAGGCTGGTGCCGGTCTCGACGTCGGCTCGGATGTCGTTCATCAAGCGCGCCATCGAGGGATTCCCGTGTCCTTTGCCGACAATGTCGAACGACTGCATCAAGGGGACGCCCGCCTTCAGCATGGTCGACAGCTGACGCGTAAACAGTGCGAGATCCTTGTGCGTGATCTTTTTGCCGCGCGAAAAGTTCTGCTTTTTGATCTTGGTCGTCATGATGCCGCGGCGACGCAGCGACGCGGCGACGACGGATTCTCCGCCCGCGCGCATGTCGCCCTTCACGACGCGGCCGTTCTTGTCGCGCCCCTCCCAATGGAACATCGATTCGCGTACTTGGGTTGTGGGGCGTGCTTTGGCAAGTGTTCCGGTGGCCATCAATGACTCCGCTTCGACTTCTATACGTTAGTGCAACCGAGTACTTCTTCCAGGGAAGTGATCCCGTGCTTGACCTTGACCAACCCTGATTGACGCAGATCGCGCACGCCATTTTTCTGTGCTTCGCGCCCGATGTCCATCGCCGATGCGTTCTTCAAAATCATATCCTGCATCACTTCGGTGATCGGCATCACCTGATAAATGCCGAGCCGGCCCTTGTAGCCGCTGCCCTTGCAACGCTCGCAGCCGACTGGCTTGTAGGGAATCCAGCCGCCGTCAAGGTCTTGCTCGATAAAGCCAGCCCCGATGAAGGCTGACTTCGGCAGCTCGATGGGCTGCTTGCACGCACAGAGCTTGCGCGCCAGCCGCTGCGCGGTGATCAGAATGATGCTCGAAGCAATATTGAACGGCGCGACGCCCATGTTGGCGAGCCGGACCAACGTGCCCGGCGCGTCGTTCGTATGAAGGGTGGAAAGCACCATGTGGCCGGTCTGCGCCGCCTTGATGGCGATGTCCGCAGTTTCGAGGTCGCGGATCTCACCGACCATGATGACATCTGGGTCCTGCCGCAGAAATGCTCGCAACGAATTGGCGAATGTGAGTCCGGCCTTCTCGTTAACGTTGACCTGATTGATGCCGGCCAGCTGAATCTCGGCGGGATCCTCAGCCGTCGAAATATTGATGTCCGGCTTGTTCAGGATGTTCAAACATGTATAGAGCGAGACCGTTTTGCCCGAACCGGTGGGGCCGGTGACCAGCACCATGCCGTAAGGCCGCTGCACGGCGTCGAGCAGGATCTGCTTTTGATCGGACTCGTAGCCGAGCGCGTCGACCCCCAGTTTGGCTTGCGATGCATCCAAAATACGCATCACGATTTTTTCACCGAACAGTGTCGGCAGCGTGCTGACGCGAAAATCGATCGCGCGCGTACCCGACAGTGCAATTTTCATGCGGCCGTCCTGCGGCACGCGCTTCTCTGCGATGTCGAGCCTCGACAAAACCTTGATGCGGGTGGAAAGTCGCTCCTTCACCGCCAGTGGCGGCTGAGCCACCTCGCGCATCTGGCCGTCGAGCCGGAATCGAACGCGGTAGAACTTCTCATACGGCTCGAAGTGAATGTCGGATGCACCTTCGCCGATGGCATCGAGCAGCAGCTTTTGCAGAAACTTCACCACCGGGGCGTCGTCGACCTCCGCATTGGCGGCCAGGTCTTCTCCCGGCGCGTCTCCGAGGTCCTGCAGATCGCCGAAATCGATGTCCTCGGAGCCGGTCATCGTATCGAGCGCTTGCGAGACGCTTTGCGACTGGGCTTCGACATGCCGCATCAACTTGTCGTGCTCAACGACGATCACGTCAATCGCGAGCTGCGTCTGGAACTTGATCTGATCAAGCGCGTGGGTATTGGTCGGGTCGGATACCGCGACCGAGAGTCTGTTGCCGCGCTTTCTCAACGCCAGCACGCGCAGGGACCCAACCAGCTTCTTGTCGATGATGTCCCGCGGCAATTGCTCCAGATCAACGGCTGCCAGATCCAACAGCGCGTGACCGAACGTATCGGCGGCGAACTTGGCGATTGCGGCGGAAGAAAGTCCGGTTACGTCGGCCGAGGCCACCAGCTCATCGATAAATTGCGTGTTCGCTTGGGTCGCCTTGCGCGCAAAATTTTCGGCGCGATCTGCGCGCAACTTGCCTTGCTGAACGAGCGCGCGCGCAAGCCCGGTGAGGGCGCCCGCGGCCGCGGCAGAACCTTGCATTACGGTGGACATCGGGTTGTAGCGTCCTCAAAAACGTCCGGGCTGGATGAAGTTCGAGTCGTTCGAACCGTCAAGTTATAGCCGGCGGCTCACCCTGGAGAAGGCGAAAGATACCGCCGATAAGCCCCGGATTTGTAAACCTAAACTACCGCAAACGGGGCAAGACGATCGGCGCAGAGAAAAGCGTCAAATCCGAGAGTGAAATCGAAGCAAGTGGGAGTCGGGACGTTGCGCGATCGTGTCGGCCGCCGCTGCCGCTGAATGGTCGGGGTGAGAGGATTTGAACCTCCGACTCCTGCGTCCCGAACGCAGTACTCTACCAGGCTGAGCTACACCCCGAGG
>JBDUCU010000185.1:0-3983 GCA_040003315.1 Burkholderiaceae bacterium
GACCCAGTGCCGCAGCAGATTCGGATGCAGCGCACTGGTGTCGATCGAATGCGCAATCTCCGCCAACGGCTCGAGCAGTTCGCGCTCCAACGCAATCGCCTCGGTGACGGTGCTTGCACCGCCGCGCTCGAGCTCGCGCAGCGCTACAGGATGCCGGCGTCGGGTTTCGGAAAAGCGCTGCACCAGGGCGGCGTCTGACGCAGTCAGAAACAACACACGGACATCGTGTCCGGAGCTGCGCAGCGTGTTAATCATCAGAGGTACGTCGGCCAGTGTCGCTTCGCTGCGCGCGTCGACAGACACCGCCACGTCTCGATGTCCGGTGCTGTTCAGATAAGCGCACAGTTCAAGCAAGAACTGCGGAGGCAGGTTATCGACGCAGTAATAGCCGGCGTCTTCGAGCAACCGGATCGCCACCGACTTGCCGGAGCCTGACAATCCGGTGACGAGAACGATGCGCATTTGAGGCCCATTCACCAACATCCAGACGGCGATTGTTGCATGCGAGTTGCGCGCAGGCTGCCAACAAAAAGGGCGCCGGGGCGCCCCTGAATGAAACGCCTAGATGCGGCCGGTGCTCAGGCTGCCGGCTTTGCTGACAGGCACTCTGACATGAATTTCTTGCGCGCATCGCCCGCAAGCTTCTTGTCGCCAGCGTCTTTGTTGCAGGTCGTCATTTTTTGCTGCTGAGTCGGCTTCTTGTCCGCAGACAGGCAGTCGGACATGAATTTCTTGCGCGCATCGCCGGAGAGTTTCTTGTCGCCCGCGTCCTTGTTGCAAGTCGTCATCTTCTGTTGTTGGGCGGTGCGCTCCTTGACGGGTGCCGCAGCTTTGGCCGTTGCGCTCGGTGCGGTCGGGGTCGCTGGTGTTGTGGCCGGCGTCGTGGAAGCTTTAGGCGGTGTGGTTGCCGGCGTTGTGGCCGGCGTGGTAGCGGCTTTGGGTGTTGTGGTCGCAGGCGTCGTGGTTTGAGCCACGGTGACCAGCGGTACGGCGATACACGCCGCGAGTAATAATTGCCTGAGCATGGTTGATCCCCCTTGGTTGACTCCGCTTTTGGTATGCGGAGGAACTGAATTAAAACACGACGCGCGGCGTTCTACCCGTTCATTTGTTCCTTCTGACGCTGCAGAAAGTCTCCCATGGTGTCGATTCCGCGCAGCTGCAAAATTGTGTTGCGGACGGCGGCTTCCGTCAGGACGGCGAGGTTACGGCCCGATGCGACCGGAATCAGTACCTTGCGAATCGGCAGGCCGAGCACTTCTTCCGACTGGCCTTCAAGGGGCAGGCGCTCCAAGGTATCAGAACCGCTGTAGCGACGCAGCTCGACGATCAATCGCAATTTCATCTTTCGCCGTACGGCGGTTTCTCCGAAAATCGCCTTGATATCGAGCAGACCCAGCCCTCGAACTTCGAGCAGGTTGGCGAGCAAGTGCGGGCAACGACCTTCGACCGCATCCGGCGCCACTCTGGAGAAATCGACGACGTCGTCAGCCACCAAGCCATGCCCGCGGCTGATCAGTTCGAGCCCGAGTTCGCTCTTGCCCACGCTTGATTCGCCGGAGATCAACACGCCCATACCCAGCACGTCCATGAATACGCCATGCATCGTGCAATGCCGCGCGAGCAATTTTGCAAAGTAGATTCGCAGCACTTCGATGATGGTCGCCGCGGGCAGCGGCGATCGCAGCATCGGCAGACCTGCGCTTTCGGCCGTGCGCTGCAGCGCATCGGGTGGCGCGAGATCCTCGGCGATGATCAGTCCAATCGGACCTCCGAGGGTCAGTTCGCGGTCGTAGTGCTGCCACCGCTCGGGCTCCATTTCATTGTAGTAACGGATCTCATTTTGGCCGAGCACATGCAGCCGATCGGGATGGATCGGATTCAAGAAGCCCACCAGATCGGGGCTTGAGAGGTTGGCCGTGGCCGGGGTCATCAGGGGTTTGCCGGCACCCGCGCGGCCGGCCAGCCACTGCAGCTTCAGCGCTTCGCGATTGTCTTCGAACAGTGATTGAAAGGTCAGCATGGCGGGAGGCTACGCCGCTCGCCAAAACGGCACCAGCGCGCTGCGCCTACGCAGCAGGCCGAATCGATTCCCAGGTGGTGACCGCCGCGTGCACGGCATCGGCATCGGTGGCGGACATCAAACCCTCGCGAAACGGCTTGTCCGAGAGCATCTGCGTCAGTTCCGACAAGATGTCCAGGTGCTGCTGCGACGCCTGCTCGGGAACCAGCAGGAAAAACATCAGCGACACGGGATGTCCATCGGGCGCGTCGAACGGAATCGGCTCGGCGAGCCTGACGAACGCCGCGACGGTCTCTTTCAGGCCCTTGATGCGGCCGTGCGGGATCGCGACGCCCTGGCCCAGCCCGGTCGACCCGAGTCGTTCGCGCGCGAACAGACTATCAAACACTTTCGAGTGCGCCATGCCGCGGCTGTTCTCGAAAAGCAATCCTACCTGCTCGAATACCCGCTTCTTACTGGACGCGGGCAGGTCGATCAACACATTGGATGCTGGCAGGATGCGGGAGATCAGGTTCATTGTCATCGCGAATGCTAAGGCTTCGTAACGCCTACGGTAGGGAATTCAGCGCGCTGCGATCGGGTGGGAAAAGCGCAATCGGCATACCTTTTTATGATGCGCCCGGGCGGATCTTGCGAATAGGTCGCTTTAGAAAAGGCGCGGATCGTACACCCGTCCACTTCGGCGTCGGACTGTCCCGCCAGCATTGCTGCTACGCCGCCTTTGCTAGGGCCGCTGGCCCGTGGCTGGGTGCTTCAGCGAATCGCCGTGATGATCCTTGGCGCGATTCTTGTGTCTGATGACCTGCCGGTCGAGCTTGTCGACCAGTGTATCGATCGCGGCATACATGTCATCCTCAATGGCCTCGACATGGATGTTGTTGCCGCGAACGCGCAACGTGATCTCGGCCCGCTGACGCAACTTCTCGACCGTCAACTGAACGGTGGCATCGATGACCTGATCGAAATGCCGCTCGATCCTGGCAAGCTTCGCAGCCACGTGGGCGCGAAGCGCAGGCGAGACGTCCAGATGGTTTCCGTGGATCGTAAGATTCATCGAATCCCTTTCAATCGGTGGTGGAGCATTACAAGGATTTACGCAGTGCCACTGAGGGAATCTTCAGCGCTTCTCTGTACTTGGCGACGGTACGGCGCGCGACGACGATGCCCTGTTCGCCCAGCAGTTCGGCGAGCTTGCTGTCTGAGAATGGATTTCGGAGGTTTTCGGCTCCTATCAGCTGCTTGATCAACGCCCGGATCGCAGTCGACGAGGCTGCACCGCCGGTTTCGGTGGCGACATGGCTGCCGAAAAAATACTTCAGTTCGAAGATGCCGAACGGCGTTGCCATGTACTTGTGCGACGTCACGCGGGAAATGGTGGACTCGTGCAATTCGACCGTATCGGCGATTTCGCGCAACACCAGCGGTCGCATTGCAATAGCGCCATGCGTGAAAAAATTGTGTTGTCGATCAACGATGGCCTGCGACACTCTCAAGATCGTCTCGAACCGTTGTTGAATATTGCGAATCAGCCAACGCGCTTCTTGCACTCGCGTGGTCCATTTGCCACGTTCGGCCGGATCAACATTCTTCGCTCTGTCCCTTTTGAGCACATCTGCAAACGACTGGTTCACCCGCAAACGAGGCATCACGTCTGGATTAAGCACAGCGGTCCAGCGGTTTTTGACCTTGCGCACGAACACGTCGGCAACGATGTAATCGGTCCGGGTATCGGCAAACGCCGTACCGGGCCGCGGATTCAGTGTACGAATCAGCCGGTGCGCAGCCCGCATTTCTTCGTCGCTGCAATTCAATACCTTACGTAATTTGGAAAACTCGCGCGCAGCGAGCAATTCGAGATGATCGGCCACGATGCGACGTGCCAGGGCGAAAATCGGCGCGGACATTTGCGGCGCCGCGTCTCCAGTGATGCGCTCAGGCGCGCGCTCGAGCGTCCGTATTT
>JBDUCU010000013.1:0-40033 GCA_040003315.1 Burkholderiaceae bacterium
CGGCCATGCTGAACACGAACTTGCCGTTGGTGATGTCGACCTGGCCGCCGCCGAAGTTGGTCGCATAAATCCCTCTGCTGACGGACTGCAGAATCTCATTGGGATCTTTGTCGCCTGCCAGCATGTAAGTGTTGGTCATACGTGGCATCGGAAGATGCGCGAACGATTCGCGCCGACCGTTGCCGGTCGTCGGCACATTCATCAGACGCGCATTCAGCGAGTCCTGTATGTACTCGCGCAGGATGCCGTCTTCGATCAGCACGGTGCGCTGCGTCGGATTTCCTTCGTCATCCACACTCAGTGAGCCGCGTCGATTGGCGATCGTGCCGTCGTCGACAACCGTCACGCCTTTGGATGCAACGCGCTGGCCGATCCGTCCTGCAAACGCGCTTGATCCCTTGCGATTGAAATCGCCTTCAAGGCCATGCCCAACGGCTTCGTGCAGCAAAATCCCCGGCCAACCCGGCCCTAGAACGACCGGCATGATGCCCGCAGGTGCAGGGCGCGCGGCCAGGTTCACCAGCGCCTGATCGACTGCCTGGTTCGCGTATTCAGCGAGCCGCGCGTCGGTGAAATACGAAAGATCGTGCCTCCCGCCGCCACCGGTGTGGCCCTGTTCGCGTTTGCCATCCTGCTCGACGATCACGTTGACCGATACACGCACCAGCGGCCGCACGTCGGCGGCCAGCACGCCGTCGCTGCGCGCCACCAGCACGACGTCGTAATCGGCACCGACACTTGCCATGACCTGCTTGACACGCGGATCGCGTGCCCGTGCCAGTTGCTCGACCTTCTCGAGCATTTTCACTTTCGCGGCCGCATCGAGCGAAGCCACCGGGTCGGCATCGAGATAACGCGCCGGCTGCGAGCGCAACGCAACCTTCGATGCAACCTTGACCTTGCCCTGACCGTGGCGCGCGATCGAGCGCGCAGACAATGCCGCCTCGGTCAGCGATTCGAGCGAGATGTCGTCCGAGTAAGCGAACGCGGTTTTGTCACCGACCACTGCGCGTACCCCAACTCCCTGCTCGATATCGAAGCTGCCACTCTTGACGATGCCCTCCTCGAGCGAATACGACTCGCTGCGCGAATACTGGAAATACAGATCGGCGTAGTCGGTGCGATGCTCGAAAACCGTGGCGAGCACACGCTGCAGATGCGCTTCGTCGAGCGCAAACGGCTCGAGCAACAGCTGCTTGGCAGTGGCAAGCCGCGCCAGGGCGGGATCGGAGAGTTTCATGGAGATTTGCAACGGAGACTTCGTCGATTGTACGAGTTCGTGTGGCGAGCCCTAGCCGAGCACGCGGTGATCCAGCGCAGGCAAGGCAGCCCGTGAGTCAGCAATCAACTGGGGGTCGATGTCGCCAAACACAACTCCTTCGCCCTCGGCGCGGGAAGCAACGACCGTTCCCCAGGGGTCGATCAGCATCGTGTGGCCGTAGGTTGAGCGTCCGTTTTGATGCCTCCCGCCCTGCGCGGGCGCCAGCACATACGCCAGGTTCTCGATCGCGCGCGCCCGCAGCAGAATCTCCCAGTGCGCGCGTCCTGTCGTCGCGGTGAACGCCGACGGCACCAGGATCAGATCGGGCCGCTTCATCGCGCGATAAAGCTCAGGAAAGCGCAGGTCGTAGCAGATCGAAAGCCCGACCAGGAATCGCGCGCCTTCTTCGGTGGCGAGCTTGAACGTTGCAACCTCGCTGCCCGGTGCGATGGTGCGCGCCTCGTCGTAGTCTTCCCGGCCCTTGGTGAAGCGAAACAGATGGACCTTGTCGTAACGCGCAACCCGTTGCCCCGAAGGACCGTAAACGAGCAGGCTGTTCAGCACCCGGTCGTTTTGCGGCGCCACCAGCGGCACCGTACCTCCGACCAGACATACGCGGTGCTGGCGCGCCTGGTTAGCGAGAAATTCCTGGATCGGTCCGTTGCCGTCTTCCTCGCGCAGCGCGACCTTGTCGCTGTCATGCTGACCCATCAGACAAAAGTATTCGGGCAGCGCAATCAGCTGTGCGCCGCCGCCGGCTGCGTGCGCGATCAGAGCAGCCGCTGCCCGCAGATTGTCATCGACACTCGTGGTCGAGACCATCTGCACACCTGCAACGCGCATCAACGACTTCATCGGATGACTTCGGCTGAGGGTGCCCCGTTCGCCGCGCTGCGGCTGCGGCGCGTGACGGTCGGGCTGGCCCATGTTCCGCTGATGTCGTATTCGAACGAAAACGCCTTCGACAGCGGATTGCGCAGCACGTAGCTCGCTAGAAATGCACCGAGGCCCAGCACGGGATTGGCGACACCGAGCGCCAGCGCCGCAGTGCTGGCGTCGATTTCAGGCAGCACCACGAGGTGCAGCTGCTGCGTCTCGTTGCGCAAATCGATCGTGCCCGACATCAGCGCAGCCGCGGTCGCGCCGGCCATGCGAAAGTTATTGGTGGAGATGACGCCTTGAGCGACCGTGGCGTCGGCTCGTATCGAGCTGAAAGCAAAGCCCTCCGAAAACGGGCGCCCGCTGTCGAACAGCAGTGTGCGCGACAGCGACTGCAGCGAAAGCAAACTCAGCAAGCGCGCCGCCTTACCGGTATCGACCTTCAGGAATCGGCCGTTGTCGAGCGACAGCGCCAGCGTGCCCATCAACGTCGCGTAATCGATGTCCAGCGGCGAGCCAAGCCACTCGACGTCGCCCTCCAGCGCACCCGAGCCTGACGCCATGGCACCCGCGAAACCCAGCCGATCGAGCGTTGCACCAGCGTCGCGTGCATCGATCTTGAAGTTCATCTTGACGCGGCGTGCAGCGGTGCCTGCCGCAGGTGCCCATTCACCGCTGGCGGTGAGTTTCATGTCGGGATTGGTCACGTCGAAACGCTTGACATGCCACGCAGACGTCGCGACTGCGCCGACGTTGTGCGCGACCAGATCAAGCCGGCCCAGTTTCAGATCAGCCAGTTCGAAATGCTCCGCCGCGATGTCGAGCGCGGGCAATTCGCGCGGCGGCGAGCGCAGCGCCTCGATAACCTCGCTCTTCACCGCGGCTGGAATGACGAGGCGTGACAAGCGCGCGGTAATCTGCTCGGGACGCCATGCGACGTAGCCCGCGACTCCGTCTGAAACGATATTCGCGTCAAACCCGCCGCTGGAAGTGCGCGACGCTCCCAGAGTGACGTTGCGAAACGTGCGTCCCAGCACGACCAGTTCCGGCGTGCGAACGGCAAGCAGATCGATCTGCGTGTCTGATGCTGGCTTACTTGCTGGTTTGGCAACGGCCGCGTCGCCTTCGGTGCCGCCCAGAAACAAGGACCACGCCTGAAGGTCGAGGCGCGGGACAGTGGCCAGAACCAGCAGACCGCTCTCCGGCAAATTTGCAGGCTCGTTAAGTGCGATCACGCCGCGTGTGACGCGCATGTCGCCACGCTCACCGTGTCGCTCAAGCCGCACTGCGAACGCACGGCCCGCGTTGACCCGCAGCTCGTCGCGATCACCGCCCGTCGCGCTGCGCTCGACCCGAAGTGGCATCGCTTCCTGCGCCGTCTTGCGCAACGGCGCGATGCCATCGATCGCGATTCCCACCAGATCACTGTCGACTCTCAGTTCCACTGTCGGTTTGACCATCAGCGTGGCGGTGTAGCGCGCCTGGCCCTGCGATCGATCGAGCAGCTGCTGCACCGCGCCCCACGGCAGCGTACGTCGCAGTCCCGGGACGGTGGCACTGCCCGCGGCGGCAAACGCGATGCTTCCATCGGACCGCGTGGCGGCGTCGATCCGCGCCTGCCCGCCCAGCAACGTCGCATTCAGACCGTTGGCATTGATACCTGCCTCAGTGAAATTCAGCGTGCCGCTGACGCGAGAGAATGCAGGCGCATCGGTCAGCTGCAAATCGTTGCTGGCGAACTGCAGGGCGCCGACGACCTTGCTATCGACCGCGTGCCGCAGCGGAATGATCAAGCGCAAGTCCAATTTCGCGTTTCCGCTCGCTTCCGCGCCGGCAGTGACGCCGCCGATCCAGCGCGCAACCGGGCTTGCATTTACATAACGCAGCATGTCAGCCAACGGCCCGTCTGCAACGCCGCGCACGTCGAGCGTGGCATCGCGGCCGAGTTCTGCGATGCGCGCGACGACGGCCCCAAGCCGCACCCCAAGGGCGGCACCCCGTTGCGCGCTAACCGTCATCGACGCTCGATCGATCAGCAGATCGGCGTCGATTCCGGTCAGAAGCGGCCAGGTCCTCGCGGTGTCAGCTTTCGCTCGTATGTCGGTCGGATGAACATCCAGCGTGCCATCGGTCACTCGCGCGGTGATCCGCATTTCTCCCCGTCGTTCGCCGCTAAACGGGAACTGAGCGAGATCGCCTTTGACTCGGAAGCTACCGTCAGTGACTTTTCCAGCGACCAGCGCGTGTTGCAACCAGTCAATCGTGGTCGTGCCGGCGATGGTCGGCATGTATCGATAAGCGGCAGGCGCATCGAGCCGCATGAATCGACCGGTCACGTCGAGCGAGCCAGGCGCGCGCTTTTCCGCGGCGGTGGGCGCAGCGGCGGCGCGATAGGTGCCCGATGCCTCGAAGTCGATATCGCTGTTGCCTGCAGCAAGGGAGTCGACGCGGACTTCCAGCGCTGGATCCGATTTCCAATGCAGCGTGGTGGCAAGACTCGACAATCGGATGCGAGATTCGGCAAACACGCCGGGGGCGGTCAGCACGGCGTCCTTGGAAGCGAGTTTCAATGTTCCGCCACCGTTTGCCACTTCGATGCTGCCAGTGAGGTTCTCGAAACCGGGAACGCCGATCTCGTCCGCTAGCGCCGGCCGGGCGGCGCTAGCCAGGTGTGCAAATTGTGATTTGACTGCCAGATTCGTGACGCTGGGTTTCGAGCCCTCCCAACTGGCGCTGACTTGCGACAGCGTCCCGGTCACCACATGGCTTGAAATTGTCTCGCGCAACGCCGGCGCGAGCGGAACATGCGCGGCAAGCCAAGTGAGGTTCTGCAGGTCGACTCGACTGGCTTTTACCTGAGTGCGGGCGTCGTGACCCGCTGAAGCACGGGTGGTGCGCACTTCCAAATCCAGCGGAGGCACCGTTTGCTGCGCGCCATTGACCAGCGTCAATCCCTGGGCCGAGAACTCCTGGCCACCATTGCCGTTATCGTCGCCCCAGCGCCGCTGCGAAACGCGCCCCTGCAACGAGGCCAGAGTCAATGGCTTCAGATCATCGCCCAGCGTGGCGTTGACATTCACCAGCGCCACGTCCGCGGTGACGCGGCTGATGCGCGCGCGGTCAAACGAAAGCCAGCTCCGGACTGCGCCTTCTGCGCGCTCGATCTTGACCGGCGCTCCGAACAAGCGCGCCAGCGACGCGAGGTCGAAGTAATTTACCGAACCGTAGATTTCTCCTGTCCAGCGCGTGTGATCCGACAGCCTTGCAAACGGCGAATGTCGAAACCGCGCACGTACGTCGATCGGACCGGCAATCGAGGCGGTAGGCTGCGCCTGCAATCCAAAGAAATGCGCGCCAAGCCGTCGCTCCAGTTTCATGTTGACGCGGGTGAACTCGAAGTCGACAGACGTCGCGGCGCCTCGCGTGTCTCTGTAGCGAATCCGGGCGTTGCTCACGACGAGCTTGCCTTGCGCCAGGATCCAGTCAGACACGCCTGAGTCTTCTTCCTTTGAATCGCGTTCGATCAGAAAGCCGGCCACCGCAAAGCGGTCACCGGGCAGGCGGACGACCTCCAGATCAGGCGCCTCGATCCGTAGCAGCGTGAAGCGCGGCTCGAAAGCGACTACGCTCAACCATGAAACCGTGCCCTCGACGCGCGGCAGCGAAAGACCGCGATGATCTTCGCGCCCTGCGACCTGCAGGTCGCTCAAGACAAGATGAGGGTGGAAGCCACGCCAGGACGCTTCGATGCGGCTGATCGTCACCGGAGCTCGCAACGCGCGCGAGGCAATCTGCTCGATGCGCGGACGCAGCTCATCGACCCGGGGCATCACCGCATAACGGACCACCAGGACTAGGGCGCCGCTTGCAAAGAAAAGCGCTACTGACAACCACGCGAACGCAAACCATACGACACGCAACCCGTGACGGACACGGCCGCTGTGCAGCCACGCATCGAACAGACGCCGGCGTCCCAATGGGCCTTGCTGCGATGTCATTGAAAGTGCTACGTAAAATGCTGCATCGACGAGAGGGGGAAGGTCGAGGCCACGTTATCACAGCGACCTGTCATTACGACCGAGCCTACGAGTGAAAGATTCCCCCTTTATTGGCCGGCAGGACTGGCGCGGATCGCGCATCGATTTGGATGAATTGCCCGCGCTTTCGCGTTACGTGCAAAGGCACCTGAGGCACGCCGAAGTCGATGCCGGTGCAGCTGAACGTGAGCTCGGTGACGCGCTGACGCGCATTGCCGGGACATCGTGGTCGGCTTCGCTGATGGAGCAGGCACTCGGCGCGTTCTGCGCCGCTGCGAACGGAGAGTCGGCGCACCGCCTGTCGATCGCACTGCGGCGTTTGCGCCGGCAGGTCATGATGTCGTTGATTGCGCGCGACGCAACGGGGCACGCGGATTTGGCCGAAGTGGTTGGCACCATGACGGCGTTGGCCGAGTTGTCCCTCCAGGCTGCAATCGCGTTGCACGCACGCGAGCTGGCGGCGATTCACGGAACGCCGCTGAGTACCGACGAAGTTCCGCAGGATCTGCTTGTGGTCGGCATGGGCAAGCTCGGCGGCGGCGAATTGAATGTCTCGTCCGATATCGACCTGATCTTCGTCTACGGCGAAGACGGCGAGACGCGGGGCGACGGTGCCATCCGCAGCATTACCAATCACGAATTTTTCGCACGGCTTGGTCGTCGACTAATTGCGCTGCTGAACGATTTCACCGCGGACGGTTTCGTGTTCCGGGTGGACATGCGGTTGCGGCCGAACGGAGTCTCGGGCCCGCTCGCTGTGTCGAATGCGATGCTCGAGCAGTATCTGATGGCGCAGGGTCGCGAATGGGAACGCTTCGCCTGGCTCAAAAACCGCGTCGTCTCGGCTCCGGTGTTCGCTTCGGAGTCGCAATTCGACGCCCAATGCGCGGCCCTGGAGCGGGTTGTCAGGCCTTTCGTGTTCCGGAAGTATCTCGACTTTGGCGCGATCGCAGCTCTGCGTGAATTGCATAAGCTGATTCGCGCCGAAGCGGATCGTCGCACGGCGCACCGAGACCGGCGCCTCGATGGGGCAGGTTCCAACGTCAAGCTGGGCCGTGGCGGAATACGGGAACTCGAGTTCGTCGCCCAGACGTTTCAGATCATTCGCGGCGGCCGCGAACTCCGATTACGCTCAAAGTCAACGCTGCAAACGTTGCAGACGTTGTCCGCATTCGGCGTGTTGCCGGCGGCAATTTGCGATCAACTGTGCGCGGCTTACGTTTTTTTGCGCAATCTTGAGCACGCGCTGCAGTATGTCGACGATTTACAGACGCATGTGGTGCCGTCAGACCCTGCGGCGCTTGAAGTGGTCGCAAAGCTTCTCGGCGCGCGCAGCTTAGAGGCCATGCTTGGCGAGTATCGGGCGATTCAGAAGTTCGTCGCGGAAACATTCGACGATATCTTTGCCGAATCAGACCCCGAAGGTCCCGAGGTGTTGACGCCACTTCAATTCGGACCGGCTGGCGCTGACGACGGTGTGCTGATAGACGATCTGCGCGAGCGCGGCTTTGGCGACCCCGCTGCAACGGTTCAGCGTGTGCGCTCTGTGCTCGATTCGCGGCGGGTTCAAAGTGGATCGGAGGCGGCGCGGATCGGACTGCAGCGGCTGCTGCAGCGCGCGTTGCAAACTGCCATCGAGCATTCGCATCGGGCGGGCGCGGCGCACGACATCGGGCCCGACGAACATTTGGCGCGCTTTGCGCAGCTTGCCGACGTGGTGGCCGGGCGCAACACGTACGTGGCGTTGCTCAACGAGTTTCCGCGAGCGTTTGAGCGGGTCATGCGAATGCTCGCGGCAAGCCGCTGGGCGACCCATTACCTGGTGCGTCATCCGATCCTGCTCGATGAACTGCTCGACGACCGTTTGCTGGAGCATGAGCCCGATTGGGTGGCGTGGTCATCGGCAGTTCAGCAGCAGCTCACCGAAGCAAGCAGCGATCAGGAACAGCAGATGAATCTGCTGCGCGATGCCCATCATGCGCAGGTTTTTCGTCTGCTGATCGCCGATCTCGATGGCCGCCTTACGGTCGAACGGTTGGCCGATCACCTTTCGGCGCTGGCCGATGCAACATTGGAACTCGCGTTGCGAACCGTATGGACAACATTGCTGCGCAAGCACCGCGCTGCGCCTCGTTTCGCCGTCATTGCGTACGGCAAGCTGGGAGGCAAGGAACTCGGCTACGAGTCCGACCTCGATTTGATCTTCCTGTACGACGACGACGACCCCGCTGCGCCGGGGATCTATGCCACGTTCGCGCGGCGTCTGCTCACGTGGCTCAACACGCAGACATCGTCGGGGAAGCTGTTCGAGATCGACCTGCGCCTGCGTCCCGACGGTAATGCGGGCCTGATGGTTTCGCCCTTTGCCGCGTTCTCGCGCTACCAGCGCAACGATGCCGGAGGGGGACACGGCGCATGGCCCTGGGAACACCAGGCACTTACACGGGCACGATTCTGCGCCGGCGAGCCTGACATCGGCCTCATGTTCGAGGACGAGCGACGGCACGTGCTAGTGCAGCCGAGAAATGAAGATCCGCTGCGCAGCAACGTACTCGGGATGCGTGATCGAATACTGGCCGGCCATCCCAACACGTCGACGCTGTTCGACGTCAAACACGATCGCGGCGGCATGATCGATATCGAGTTCATCGTCCAGTATCTTGTCCTTCGCCACGCGCGGCAGCACCCAGCGCTGCTTCGCAACGCCGGCAATATCGCGTTATTGCAGATGGCCGGCGAACTGCGGCTGATCGATCAGACGCTGGCCGGCGAGCTCGCCGATGCCTACCGGGCGTTTCGGCGCATCCAGCACCGTTTGCGCTTGAACGGCGCCGAGCGGGCGCGGTTGCCCGCGCAGGAGGTTGATCGAGAAATTGCCGCGGTCGGGCAGCTGTGGGACGCCGTGTTCCGCACGTCCGAGAGCGATACCGGATCTCATCCCAGCATTCGATAAACGGAAAACACCAGCATCCCGATCACAATGGTTGCGATCATGCTGCGAATCAGCAAAGTACTTGCTGCCGCAACAACGCCGGCCACCAGCTTCGGATTCGCTAGCGACAGGTCGATCGTGCCGTGCGTAATAAAAAGCTCCGGCGTGATCAGTGCGATCAGTGCACACACCGGCGCGTAACGCAATCCGTGTTGCACTCTTTCCGGCAATTTCACGCGATCGCCAAACAGCAGAAAAGTCGAGCGCATCAGCTGGGTAATCAGCGTCATGCCGATGATCAATCCCCAGATCTCAAGCACGCTCACTGTCGGGCTCCGATGCGGTCCAGCACAATCTCTGCACTCATCGCGGCCACAATGCCGGCCACAACGGCGAGCACCAGACCCAATCTCAACGGCAGGCCTGCCGCCGCGACCGCGACCGCACCTGCGGTGATCGCCCCAACCAGCGATGGGCGGCCAACAATGATCGGAATCGTCATCGCGATCAGCGCAATGATCGCCGCGAACTCGAGCTGCCATTCACTGGGCACTTGGGCCGCCAGCAAAATTCCGGCAATCGAGGCCGTCTGCCAGGAAATCCACGCGCACACTGACATCCCGAGAAAAAACCAAACCTGTTCGGTGGTGCCGCGCTTTGAGTCGGGCGCATCGGCGAAACGCGACAGGAACATCGCGAAGCTGAAGTCGACAATAAAGTATGCGAGCAGCAACCGCCGGCCGAGGGAGTAACGCTGGAAGAAGGGTTGCAACCCGGCCGAGAAGATGACGAAGCGCAGGTTGACTACGATTACTGTCAGCAACACGACCCAGATCGGTGCAGCAGCTGCGATCAATGGCAGCGAAGCAAGCTGTGCGGAACCGGAAAACACCAGCAAGCTCATGCCGATTGCCTGCGCGGGCGTAAGCCCGACCTTGACCATCGCGACGCCGGTCACCAAACCCCACGTGCTGGTGGCAAGAGTCAGCGGCGCCACCACACGGACCCCGCGCACAAATGCATCGCGCCGATCGCGTGCGAGCCCCGAACGCGAGCCGAACAATGCTTTCATCAATCGACGATTATAAGAACCTGCTGGTGGTTAGAATGCTCGGCTTGGCGAACGAGTGCGACTTTCGGGAGAATCGATGTCGATGTCCGACCGCGACGGCGTGATCTGGTACGACGGCAAACTGGTGCCGTGGCGCGACGCAACCACGCACGTCTTGACGCACTCGCTGCATTACGGGCTGGCAGTGTTCGAGGGCGTGCGCGCGTACGACACGGCAGCGGGGCCGGCAATTTTCCGTTTGAAAGAGCACACGCAGCGGCTCTTCAATTCGGCAAAGATTTTCATGATGCAGATTCCGTACTCGCCCGAGCAGTTATTCGAGGCGCAACGAGAGGTCGTCCGCGCCAACAAGCTCGGCGCCTGCTATTTACGCCCGCTCGTCTTCTATGGCTCGGAAAAAATGGGCGTAAGCCCCAAGGGGGCCAGCGTGCACGTTGCCATTGCCGCCTGGCCGTGGGGTGCCTATCTCGGAGAAGAAGGGTTGGTCAAGGGCATCCGGGTCAAGACATCGTCATTCCAGCGGCACCATATCAATGTATCGATGGTGCGTAGCAAGACTTCGGGCCATTACGTCAATTCGATCCTGGCCAACATGGAGGCGGTCAACGACGGTTACGATGAAGCGCTGTTGCTCGACACGCAGGGCTTCGTTGCCGAAGGCGCCGGCGAGAATATTTTCATCGTCAAGGACGGTCAGGTGTTCGAGCCCGAAATGGTGTCGGGGCTGAATGGAATTACGCGCGCGACCGTGATCGAGCTGGCGCGCGATCTCGGCTATCCCGTGACGATGAAGCCGATCACGCGCGACGACGTGTACCTCGCCGATGAGGCTTTTTTCACCGGCACCGCCGCCGAAATCACGCCGATCCGCGAGCTCGACGGGCGTGTGCTCGGCCCGGGTCAGCGCGGCCTGATTACCGAAAAAATTCAGAGCCTGTTCTTCGACGTGGTCAATGGCCGCGCACCGAAATACAAGCAATGGCTTACCCCAGTTTACGAAGGCAGTGCCAATGAGCGAGACGCGCGAAGATCCAATCGTCCTGTTGAAGTCCAGTGATCTGCCGGCGTTTTGTCCCAATCCGGCGATGCCGGTCTGGAATCATCATCCGCGCGTGTTTCTCGATGTCTCCAAGACCGGCCAGGCAATGTGCCCGTACTGCGGCACGGTATATGTGCTGAAGAACGGTGAAACGGTCAAGGGCCACTGAGCTGCTGTTTGATTCGATTGCTTGCGCGACGATGCGAATCTCGAAGCCTTTGATGCTGTCGTCGCCCGAAGAGTGCGAGCAGGCGTTTTATGAGGCGCTTGATTCAGGCGACAGCGAAGCGCTCAACGACTTGTGGCTCGAGGATGACGATGTGGTCTGTATCCATCCCGGTGGCGCGCGCCTGATCGGCTATGCGGCGGTCAAGTCGTCGTGGACTTCGATACTGGCCAATGGCCCGGTCCACGCCCGTTGCACGCTGGCCAAGTCGCTCGAAACACCGACCGTAGCGCTGCACAACGTGGTCGAAGAAGTTGTGGTCGGAGAAGGCACGCGCCAGCAAATCGTCAGTGTGCTTGCGACCAATGTTTATGTGAAAACGCCAGCCGGCTGGAAGATGGTGCTCCATCACGCTTCGGCGGCACCCGAAGGCGCAGCACACGGCGGCGAAGAGTCTCGCGTATCGCCCTCAGTGCTGCATTAACCATCTCGCGAGTCATTGTCATTGTTTGCCGGCTCGTATGCGGCACCGTGGTGGCTTCCCGGCGGTCATCTGCAGACCATCGTCCCGGCGCGTCTGATGCGGTCGCCCGACGTCACCTATCGGCGCGAGCGCTGGGATACGTACGACGGCGATTTCATTGATGTCGACTTTGCAAAGCCCGAACCCGTGGCGGGCGACGCATCGATCGTGGTGATGTTTCACGGCCTTGAGGGCGACTCGCAGAGTCACTATGCGCGTTCGACCATGCGTTGGTTTGCCGATCGCGGCTGGCGCGGGCTGGTGGTGCATTTTCGCGGCTGCTCGGGCGAAGCCAATCGGCTGCCGCGCGCCTATCACTCGGGAGACTCCGACGAAGGCGAATGGGTTCTGCGCGCGGTACACCGCCGCTGGCCGTCGGCTCAGCTGTACGCCGTCGGCATCTCGCTGGGAGGCAACATGCTGGCCAAATGGGCCGGTGAACGCGAGCAGTGCGCATCGTTCGTGACGGCCGCCGCGTCGATCGGGTCTCCGCTCGATCTGGCCGCCGGCGGGGCGGCATTGGGCAGTGGCTTCAACCTCGTCTACACGCAGTCGTTCCTCGTCTCGCTCAAACGCAAGGCGCTGCACAAACTGCAGCAATTTCCCGAGATCGCGCGCGATGACGAATATGCTCACCGGCTGCGTGCCAGCCGCACCCTCTATGAATTTGACAACGAATACACCGCGCCGCTGCACGGATTTCGTGATACGGAGGATTATTGGGACCGGGCTTCAGGCAAACGGTGGCTGCGCGCGATTCGCATACCGTACCTCGTGCTCAACGCTATCAACGATCCGTTTGTCCCCGCGGCCAGCCTGCCGAAGCCGCATGAGGTCTCGCCGCAAGTCGAGCTCGAGCAACCCGCCGAGGGTGGCCATATAGGTTTCGCGCGCAGCCCTTGGCCAGGGCGCACCGACTTCATCGGGCAGCGCCTGGAGGCATTTTTTTCGCAACGCGACAACTGCAGCTACGGCCATTTGGGCACGTAAACCGCTACTGTAATGTCCTTAAAAGGAGGGTCCCATGGATGACAT
The DNA here is from genome assembly GCA_040003315.1 of Burkholderiaceae bacterium. Lineage (GTDB taxonomy): Bacteria > Pseudomonadota > Gammaproteobacteria > Burkholderiales > Burkholderiaceae_F > JACCZX01. The sequence continues at coordinate 12,945 of JBDUCU010000013.1, forward strand.
TGTCAAGGCTGCGATGGCCAAGTGGCCGAATGTGCCGGCGGTGTTTGGCTGGCTTTCGCTGAATGGGCGTGGCGACTGGCGCATCAAGGATGACCCGATTGAAAATGAAGCGATCAACGAATTCATTGGTCGCAACTACATGAACGACGGGTGTGGCAACTGGTTTTTTCAGAACGGGCCGCAGCGGGTCTATGTATCGCTCGAGGTCGCCCCCTGGATCTACCGGCTGGACGAGTTCAAACGCCTGGCGACGCACACCGGCGCGCACCCTCGGGAACTGCGGCAGGCGTTTGCCGACGAACAAGGGCGGCTCTATTTCGAGACCGAATTAGGACCGGGTGTCCTCGATGACCGCGACACGCTGGCGTTTTCCGAGCGAATCGTTGACGAATCCGGGGAGGCGCTGGACGACGAAGCGCTGGCGGCATGGACCGAAGGAAGAATCATCGCCGAATTGAAGACCGAAGGGCTGCATGTGAATCATGAACAGCATGTGCCGATCGAGCACATCGATTCGAAGCGTGTGCCGGAAGTGCTGGGATTCATGCGCCAGCCGCAGTCGTCAAAGCGCTGCTGAGCGAGCCGAGCGGACTTAATCGAATGTCGGCGATTCGACGCCAAGGATCTTGTGCAGTTTCGGACTCGTCGTGGTGTACTGCAGGTGCACTTTTCGGTCTGGAAACACATATTGCGTGGCGCCGAAAGCGGCCAGCGCGGCTTCGTGAAATCCCGACAGGATCAATTTCTTCTTACCGGGATAGATATTGATATCGCCGACGGCAAAGATTCCGGCAACATTGGTCTCGAACTTCTCGGTATCGACCACCACCTGCTTGCGCTCGATGCCGAGCCCCCAGTCGGCGATCGGACCGAGCTTGGGTGACAGTCCGAAAAACACCAGCAGATGATCGAGGGGCACGCGTCGCGTCAAGCCATCGGCCGACGTCACCCGCACTTCGGTCATCCGATCATCGGCCTTTTGAAAACCGCTGATCTGACCCACCAGAAACTGCATCTCGTGCTGCTCGCAGCGCGCCTTCATTTTCGCCACCGACGCCGGCGCTGCGCGAAATCCATCTCGGCGATGAACCAGCACCACACTTTGCGCCTTGTCCGCGAGGTCGAGTGCCCAGTCGAGCGCGGAATCTCCTCCGCCGGCGACAACCAGATTCCTGCCGACGAATTGCGACGGGTCCTTGACTCGATAGTGCAGCTGCGTGCCGGCGAAACGATTGATTCCATCGACTTTCAAGGTGCGCGGCTGAAATGACCCGACGCCGCCAGCGACGATCACGACTTTCGTCAGAAACCGCATGCCCTTGCTCGTCTCAATGTAGAAACGCCCGTCGTCCTGCTTCTGCACCGCGGTTACCTCCTGTCCGAGATGAAGCTCGGGGTGAAACGGCTGGATCTGCTTCAGCAGGGAATCGGTCAATTCCTTGCCGGTGCACACCGGTATCGCTGGGATGTCGTAAATCGGTTTATCGGGGTAGAGCTCGGTACACTGGCCACCCACCTCCGGCAGCGAATCGATCACGTGTGCCTTGATCTCCAGCAGCCCAAGCTCGAACACCTGGAACAGCCCGACCGGTCCGGCGCCGACGATGACAGCGTCGGTTTCCGTCGGTTGCCCAACGGATGCAGCGGCAGCGATCAGTGAAACGTCTTCGGATTTCATTGAATGGATTTTGGCGAGCCAACGCGCTTCGAGTCGCGCAAGCCCAGAATTGTACGGATGCCGCCACTAGCGGCGCGAGCGCTCGTCGGGCTCCCGCCGCGACGCTTCTCTGATGTTATCCCGGTCGCGCTTGACTTCGGCCTTCAGCTCGCGCAGCCGCGCGTCGATTTCAGACATCGTGTAGAAGTCGCCATCATTGGCGCGACGGGCGAGCTCGAGCTGATTAACCGCAGCCTGAGGCGCTCCAAGAAGTGCGTACATCTCCGCGATCGATTGATGCTGCAGCGACTGCCGATTCAGTGCCGCATAGGAACGGCCCAGCAGCGCGTGATACGCAGGTTGAGTCCGCTGGATGGCCTCCTGCCGGCGCAGGAACGCAATTGCCTCTTCGTGCTTGTTCATCTTGTTCAGCACGTCCAGGTAGTGGCTGGTGGTAAGTGACGAAAGCGGAAAGCGCGTCACCGCATCGCTCGCCAGCTTCATCGCCGCCGTGCGCTCATCGTCGCTGCGCGCAGCCGCAAACCGCGCCTCGGCGACGACCTTGTCAAGTACAGCAGAGGGTGCCCGTGAAAGGCGGCGTGCGGTTTCCGCGGCTTGCACCGACAGTTCCGGCTGATTCAGCTTCAGCGCTGCCACGGCGATGCCATAACGTGCTGCGATCTCGGAAGATGTCGTTTGATTTTTTAGCTGGCCGCTGAAGTATTCGAGGGCGTCGCGCCAGCCCTGCGTCGATGTTTCCTGCAGCACCCGCAGTCGAGCGCGAACCAGCAGAAAATCAAGGCTGTCGGCTCGCTGTTTAAGCCGCAGGTTGCGCGTGCGGTTTTGCATGTCGGATATGCGTTCGACGGTCATCGGGTGTGTGCGCAGATACGCGGGTGCCGCGCTTTCGTAAATGCGCGAGCCCGACTGCAGACGACCGAAGAACGATTCCATTGCCCGACTGTCGTAACCGGCGTCAGTCAACGTCTGAAAGCCGACGCGATCAGCCTCGCGCTCGGCCTCGCGCGAGAAGTTCAGCTGCTGCTGAATCAGTGCTGCCTGTGTGCCGAAGATCGCCGCTTGCGCAACGTCTCCACTCGACGATCCGCCGGCCCGCGAAGCGAGCAGCGCGAGCAGTAGCGCTCCCAACGCCAAAGCAGCCGATTCGCGCTGCTTCGCCAGCATGCGGGCAATATGGCGCTGTGTGACGTGGCCAATCTCGTGCGCCATCACCCCGGCCAACTCCGACTCGGTTTGCGCTGCGAGAATCAGCCCCGTATGCACACCGATAAAGCCGCCCGGCAACGCGAAAGCGTTGAGCATCGGATCGCGTATCGCAAAGAAAACAAAGTCGAGCGAGCGCGACGGACTGAACGCGACCAGTTGATAGCCCAGATGGTTCAAGTACTCGGTGGTTTCCGAATCGGACAAATAGTCGGGATCGCGCCGGACTTCTTGCATGATCTGCTCGCCGAGGCGGCGCTCGGTCGCGGGTGACAGTTCCTCGCTGCTCGCATCGCCGAGCGCAGGCAAATCGATCGTCTGCGACAGTGCCGGTGGCGCGTTCAGCACGAAGGCGACGATAAGGACGATCAAGAGTCGGAACATGCGCGCGTCGGGACGAACGAGGGACAGACGAGTCCGTTTCAATTCGGTTTGTATGATAGCCACTTGCGTGTTTCGTTCCATTGCCCTGTGCCCAGGAAAACGGCCTTGAATTCACTGACTCATCTAGACCCCGCCGGCCATGCGCAGATGGTCGATGTTGGCGAAAAGGCGGTCACCCATCGTGTCGCCATTGCAGGCGGCAGGATTTCGATGCAGCCGGCGACGCTACGGCTGATCGTATCGGGTGACGCAAAAAAGGGGGACGTGCTCGGGGTCGCGCGCATCGCTGCGATCCAGGCGGCCAAGCGCACGGCGGAGTTGATTCCGCTTTGCCACCCATTGGCGATCACGCGGATCGCGATCGATTTCGATCTGGAATCTGTGTCAAATACGGTCTCATGCCGGGCGCAAGTCGAAACGCACGGCCAGACCGGCGTCGAGATGGAAGCGCTGACCGCGGTTCAGATCGGGTTGCTGACGATCTACGACATGTGCAAGGCGGTCGACCGCGCAATGGTGATCGGTGACGTCAAGCTGCTCGAAAAGCATGGAGGCCGATCGGGCGACTATGTTGCCCCCGCCGAGTGAGCGCGTTGCGGTTCTATTCGGCCGACGAGGTTCATAGCGTGCTCAGCTTGCCCGCGCTGGCCGACGCGATCGGGCAGGCGCTGTTGACCTGTGCGCAAGCTCCGCTGCGACACACACACGCGCTTTCACAGACCGATTCGTTGCTGTTGATGCCGGCGTGGAGCGGCGACGAGGGCGGTGCCATCGGCGTCAAGCTGGTCACCGTCTTCACCGGTAACCGTACCGATCAGACCGCCATCGCCTCCAACGGTGCGTCACCGACTGTGAACGCGGTGTATGTCGTGTTCGATCGAAAAAATGGCGCACCTCGCGCCGTCATCGACGGCGAAGCGCTGACATTGCGCCGCACCGCTGCCGCCTCGCTGCTGGCCGCGCGTTATCTGGCACCTGTTGACGCGAGCGCGGTTCTGATCGTCGGCACCGGTCGCCTCGCGCGATTCATGGCGCATGCGCATTGCAGCGGCCGCTCGGTTCGACAGCTGCTGATCTGGGGTCGCGACCGCCAGCGGGCACAGTCGTTGGTTTCGGCGCTGCTTGACGACGGCTTGCCGGCCGAAGCCACCGTCGATCTTCGAACCGCGGTGGCCTCATCGCATGTCGTGAGTAGCGCGACGACCGCTACATCGCCGGTCGTGCTCGGCGCGTGGCTCAGTCCGGGAACGCATCTTGATCTGGTCGGCGCGTTCAAACGCACGATGCGCGAGGTCGATGATGCCGCGGTTGCGCGCGCGCGGGTTTATGTCGACACCTACGCGGGTGCACTGGCCGAGGCGGCCGATATTGTCGAACCGATCGAGCGCGGTGTGATCCGGCGTGCAGATGTTCTCGGAGAGCTGCGCGACCTGGTCGCCGCAACAGCGACTGGGCGCTGCAGCGCCGACGAGATCACGCTATTCAAATCGGTCGGTACGGCGATCGAAGATCTGGCGGCCGCCCAGCTGCTGCTGAGCCTGACCTAGCCGGCCAGCATTTCGCGCGCATGTTTGCGCGTCGTGTCGGTGATCTGCTGGCCTCCGAGCATGCGCGCCACTTCTTCGACGCGGGTCTTGCGATCGAGCTGAACCATGTGGGAAACGGGTCGGCCGTCGCCGTCGTCGTCTTTGATCACGCGATAGTGCTGGTCCCCATGGGCCGCCACCTGTGGCAGGTGAGTCACCGCCAGAACCTGTCGGTCCTGACCCAGCCGCTTTAACAGCCGCCCCACCGTATCAGCCACTGCGCCACCGATTCCAGAGTCGACTTCGTCGAAGATCAGTGTCGCCACCGGCGTGGCGGTTGCAGCAATCACTGAAATGGCCAGGCTGATCCGCGCCAGTTCGCCGCCCGACGCCACGCGAGCGAGCGGCTTCACACTGATCCCAGCGTGACCCGCGACCATGAACTCCACCTGGTCGAGTCCATGCGCCGACGGGTCCGCCGCTGTGAGTTTGGCCTCGAAGCGGCCTCCGCTCATGTTCAGATCCTGCATCGCGCGTGTGACCTCGACGCTCATCAGCTTCGCGGCCTCGGAACGCCTTTTGGACAGCTCCGCCGCCGATGCCTGGTATGCGAAATACGACGAAGCTTCGCGGGCGCGAAGCGACTCGAGATCGCCAGCTGCGGACAGCGTACCCAACCGGTCTTGCACATCACGCCATGTCTGCGACAACGCTTCCGGCGCTGCCCGGAACTTGCGGGCAGCGGCGTGCAGCGCCGATAGCCGCGCGTCGGCCTGCGCCAGTCGTGACGCATCGAGGTCGGTGCGGTCAAGATAGCGCGTCAAGGACGCAACGGCTTCCTCGGCCTGGATCCGGGCCGCGTCGAGCAAATCGGCAATCGGTGCAATGCGCCCGTCGTAGGCCGCCAGCTGCAGCATCCGCGTATGCACGCTGCCGAGAAGCGAAAGTGCCGAAGCATCGGCATCGCTCAGCGTGTCGATCGCCGAACGTGCTCCTTCGAGCAGGCCTGCGGCGTGCGACAACCGCTTGTGCTCTGCTGTTATGTCTTCCCATTCGCCGGGTTGGGGCGCGAGGATGTCGAGTTCATCGACGATCCATCGCAGGCGCTCCTGCTCGGCGACGGCACCGGCGGCGATCGCCTCGGTCTGCTCGCGCGAGTGCTGCGCGCTCTTCCACGCTGCGAACGCATCGGAAACTGCGCGCCGTTCGATCGCCAGTGCGCCGTGCTCGTCCAGCAGTTGCAGCTGCGCGGCGGGCCGGAGCAGCGACTGGTGGGCGTGCTGTCCGTGCACGTCGATCAGCATTTCACCGAGCTCGCGCAGCTGCGCAAGCGTCACCGCGCACCCATTGATGAACGACTTGCTGCGGCCCGAAGCGTCGATCGTGCGGCGTGCCAGCAGCACGCCTTCATCGCTCGCGAGCTCGCTGTTCGCGAGCCATTGCTGCACGTGAGGACCGACCCCGAACTCGGCGGTGATTTCGGCGCGCTGCGCACCTTCTCGTACCACATCCGCATCGCCGCGCTCACCCAGCGCCAGCAGCAAAGCATCGATCAGGATCGACTTGCCGGCCCCGGTTTCCCCGGTCAGCACCGTGAATCCCGGCGCCAAGTCGAAATCGAGCGTCTCGACGATCACAAAATTGCGCAGCGACAAAGAAAGCAGCATGGCTAAGCGGGACGATCGGGTGCCTGCGCGTGAACCACGCTTCTACGCGCGCGAATGACGATCGCTCGGCATGACGCTCCAATGCAGCTTTTGCCGCAGTGTCGCAAAGAAGTTGTAGCCAACCGGGTGCAGCAGCGTCGCTGAGTGCGCGCTGCGCTTGATCCGCACCACGTCGCCGGACGCCATCGGTTCGTACGACTGCATGTCGAAGTGCGCCATCGCGTCGCGCTCGTCGGTGATCTCGATTTCGATGATGACGTCGTCGTTCAGCACGATCGGTCGGTTCGACAATGTCTGGGGCGCGACCGGCACCAGCAGCAAGCCGGCTAGCGATGGATACAAAATCGGTCCGTCGGCCGACAGGGCATACGCGGTCGAGCCGGTCGGTGTGGCCACGATCACTGCGTCGGCGCGCTGGTTATACATCGTGACGCCATTGACGCGCACCGTGTACTCCACCATGCCACCGGTGACGCCGCGCGAGACGACGATATCGTTCAACGCCGCGGCACTGAAGGTTGCCGTGTCGACGCGACGAATTTCGCCATCGAGCACCGTGCGTCGATCGGTCTCGTACTCCCCGCGCAGGATCGGGACCAGCGCTTCGGTCATCTGATCGAGCGATATATCCGTCATGAAGCCGAGCCGGCCGTGATTGATGCCGATCAGCGGCACCTTGAACGGAGCCAGCTCGCGCGCGATGCCGAGCATTGTGCCGTCGCCTCCCAGCACAATCGCAACGTCGGCCTGCGCCCCGATCGCGTGCACGGTGTGGCCGGGGTACTGATCGAGTTTCAGCTGATCGCGCGTGGTGGCGTCCAGCATCACGGTGGCGCCTACCGACTCCACAATTCGAACGATCGCCAGCAGCGGCTCGCGGATACTTTCCGTGCGTTGCTTGGCAAAGACCGCGACGTTGCTGAAGGGTCGGGACATCGATCGATTATGCAGGAGCCGTCAGCCGGCTTGCGTACACTTTGCGGACTGGAATAAAAATGCTGGATGAACGGGCCCGCCAACTCCTCAAGACGCTGATCGAGCGCTATATCGCCGACGGCCAGCCGGTTGGTTCGCGCGCCCTGTCGCGTATCTCGGGCCTCGAATTGTCACCGGCCACGATTCGCAACGTGATGGCCGATCTGGAGGAGATGGGGTTTGTCGCCAGCCCGCATACCTCTGCGGGGAGGGTGCCGACACCGCGCGGTTATCGGTTGTTTGTCGATTCGTTGCTGACCGTCACGCCGCTCGAACAGCAGCAGACGCAGATCATGCAGGATCAGCTGCAAATCGGCGATCCAGCTCGAGCAATGCAATCGGCTGCGGGCCTGCTGTCGAGCCTTTCGCACTTTGCGGGAGTGGTGCTGACACCTCGGCGCGCGTCGAGCTTCAAGCAGGTCGAGTTCGTGCGCCTGTCCGATCGTCGCGTCTTGCTGATCATCGTGACGCCCGAAGGCGACGTACAGAACCGCGTGCTGGTCAGTGATTCGACTTATTCGCAATCGCAACTGGTCGAGGCTGCCAATATTTTGAACGAGCACTATGCGGGGCTTTCGTTCAGCGAAGCCCGCACGCGTTTGCACGGGGAACTGCAGCAGCTCGGTACCGACATCACGCAGCTGCTGCAGGCTGCGGTGCAGGCGGGAAGCGAGGCAGCGGCCGAGTCCGAGCCGGTCGTGATCTCGGGCGAACGCAACCTTCTGGGTTTGAGCGATCTGGCTACCGACATGGTCAAGCTGCGGCGCATGTTCGACCTGTTCGATCACAAGACGCGGCTGATACAGCTGCTCGATGTCTCGATCGGCGCGCACGGCGTCCAGATCTACATCGGCGGCGAGTCCCAAACCGTGCCGCTGGAAGATCTCAGCATGGTGGTCGCACCGTACGAGGTCGACGGCAAGGTGGTCGGCACGTTGGGTGTCATCGGCCCCACACGCATGGCCTATGAGCGCGTGATCCCGATTGTCGATATCACCGCGAAGCTCTTGTCGAACGCGCTCTCTCAGGCATGACTTTCGAACGATGCCGCCGGTAGCGGAGCCCGGCTATCGGCACGGGTCGTTGCGCCGGACCGCCGTGCTGCTGATCAACCTCGGCACGCCGTCAGCGCCCGACGCCGGTTCGGTGCGCCGATTCCTGCGCGAGTTTCTGAGCGACCCGCGCGTCGTGGAGGTTCCGCGGCTGATCTGGTGGCCGATTCTCTACGGGCTCGTTCTTACGCTGCGACCGCGCCGGACCGCCGCAAAGTACGCGGCGATTTGGACCGAGCAGGGCTCGCCGCTGATGGTTCATAGCGTTCAGCAGGCCGTTTTGCTGCGCGGATATTTGGGCGAGCGCGGTCTCGATGTCGACGTCGGTCTGGCGATGCGATACGGAGAGCCTTCAATCCCCTCAGTGCTGCGCCAGCTTCGAGAGCGCAACACCGACAAGATCCTCGTGCTGCCTATGTACCCGCAATATTCGGCGACGACGACCGCTGCCGCGTTCGATGTTGTGGCCGATCAATTGAGCACGCTGCGCAACGTGCCCGAAATGCGCTGGATCAGAGATTTCCACGATCACCCGGGCTACATCGCTGCGCTGAAGCGCTCAGTGCTCGACCACTGGAACAAATTCGGCCGCATCGAAAAAGGTGACAAGCTGGTCATCAGCTTTCACGGCGTCCCGAAGCGAACGCTGATGCGCGGCGATCCCTACCATTGCGAATGTCAGAAAACGGGCCGTCTGCTGGCTGAATCACTCGAGCTCGGACCCGATGACTATCGGTTGACCTTTCAGTCACGATTCGGGCGCGCCGAATGGCTTCAGCCGTATACCGGCCCATCGCTGCGCTCGCTGGCGGCAGCTGGCGCCGCACGCGTCGACGTGATCTGTCCGGGGTTCGTCACGGACTGCCTCGAGACGCTGGAAGAGATTGCAATCGAGGGCAGGCACGAGTTCATCGCCGCCGGAGGCAAGCAGTTTCACTACATCGCATGCCTGAACGATTCGTCTGCGTTCATCAGCGCGCTGACCGACCTTTCCGAACGGCATATGCAGGGATGGTCCGTGCCGTTGACCGCTCGTTCCGACGCGCAGTCGCGCGACGCGGAGGCGCAAAAAAGCCGCGAACGGGCGCGGCTTCTGGGTGCGCAAAATTGAGAATGAGCCTCAGGACGCCGCCGATCTTAAGGTCAGGAAGTTACCGCGTATCTGGACAATGTCGCCAACGTTGAAGCCCGCGGTGGATTGCCGAGTCGTGCGAAACGAGCCGTCGAGCATCTGGATTTCGATGACGTAGGACAACGTAGGGTCGGCAGCGCGCCGCACACCGACCACAGTCCCACATTCCGCACAGGTCACGACAGCCACCCGTTCGGGCGTCGGCGTGGGCCGCGCGTGCGAATTGATCAGGAAAATCAACCCGATTGCAGCGAGTCCGATCACGACCAGCGGCGTTTGCGCGCTGAACGTGTCGCGCGTCGGGAGCTGCCCAGCGGAAGCTTTCCTGGACGCGAGCGCCGGAGATATCGAACCGGTTTCCATACCCGCTTTGTAGCGGGCCGGGTCGATTGCCGGATAGATCATCCGATCCCATGTTTCGGCGAAGGCGCTCGGTCTATACCGACCCAGGGGTAAATGTGACGGCCCCAGCTTGAAAAGCAAGCGGGCGGCCCAACATCTTTCAACTCGTTGAAAGAAAACATAATTCGGAGGAACGATGCACGATCCGGAGGTCACGCCGGCGAGTGACGCTGCCAGCGCAGCGGCGGACAACGGTGCAGGCGGCGAGCCTGCCGGCATCGCGGTCGATGGTGCGTCGGAGCTACAGCTGGCGCTCACGCGCGCCGACTACTACTACGACCAGTTTCTGCGTTCGAAAGCCGACGCGGAAAACATGCGCCGTCGTGCACAGGATGACGTTGCAAAGGCGCATAAATTTGGGATCGAGTCCTTCGCAGAAGCTCTGGTTCCGGTAGTTGATTCACTCGAAAAAGCCTTACAGCTGAAGGACGCCGCGCCCGACGCGATGCGTGAAGGTATCGAGCTGACATTGCGTCAGCTGAAGGCCGCGTTTGCGAAGGGCAACCTGAAGGAAATCAATCCTGTTGGCGAAAAGTTCGATCCCCATTTTCACCAGGCTATCTCCCTGGTACCCGCCGAAGGCGTACCACCGAGCCACGTCGCGGCTGTGCTGCAAAAGGGCTGGATGATCGCCGACCGGGTGCTAAGACCCGCGCTCGTGACTGTCGCCCAGTCTTGAAGTTGGTCACATTTGCCCTACATCGGAAACAGGCACTTTAGGCACTCAGAACAACAGAATCGAGGAAGCAGAAAAATGGCAAAGATCATCGGCATTGACCTTGGAACGACCAATTCCTGCGTCGCGATTTTGGAAGGCGACCAGGTACGGGTGATCGAGAACAGCGAGGGCGCGCGGACGACGCCTTCGATCGTCGCGTATCAGGAGGACGGCGAAATCCTGGTGGGGGCGTCGGCCAAGCGGCAGGCGGTCACCAATCCGCGCAACACTTTGTACGCGGTCAAGCGGCTGATCGGCCGCCGCTTCGAAGAAAAGGAAGTGCAGAAGGACATCAAGCTGATGCCTTACAAGATCGTCAAGGCGCCCAATGCGGACGCGTGGGTTGAAGTGCGCGGCAAGCAGATTGCGCCGCCGCAGGTCAGCGCCGAAGTGCTGCGCAAGATGAAGAAAACGGCCGAGGACTATCTGGGCGAGGCGGTGACCGAAGCGGTGATCACGGTGCCGGCGTATTTCAACGACTCGCAACGGCAGGCGACGAAGGACGCGGGCCGCATCGCGGGTCTGGACGTCAAGCGCATCATCAACGAGCCGACCGCCGCCGCGCTGGCATTCGGTCTCGACAAGACGCACAAGGGCGACCGCAAGATCGCGGTGTATGACCTCGGCGGCGGCACGTTCGATATCTCGATCATCGAGATTGCCGATGTTGAAGGCGAGAAACAGTTCGAAGTGCTGTCGACTAACGGCGACACTTTCCTCGGCGGTGAAGACTTCGACCAGCGCATCATCGATTACATCATCGGCGAGTTCAAGAAAGAGCAGGGCGTCGACCTCGGAAAGGACGTGCTCGCGCTGCAGCGTCTGAAAGACGCGGCGGAGAAAGCCAAGATCGAGCTGTCATCGAGCCAGCAAACCGACATCAATCTGCCGTATGTGACGGCAGATGCATCGGGTCCGAAGCATCTGAATATCAAGTTGACGCGCTCCAAGCTCGAGTCGCTGGTAGAAGAGCTGATCGAGAAGACGATGGAGCCGTGCCGTATCGCGATCAAGGATGCGGGCGTCAAGACAAGCGACATCGACGACGTGATCCTGGTCGGCGGCATGACGCGCATGCCAAAGGTGCAGGACAAGGTCCAGGAATTCTTCGGCAAGGAGCCGCGCAAGGACGTCAATCCGGATGAAGCGGTCGCCGTCGGCGCCGCGATTCAGGGCCAGGTGCTGTCGGGCGAGCGCAAGGACGTTCTGCTGCTCGACGTCACGCCGTTGTCGCTTGGCATCGAAACGCTGGGTGCCGTGATGACCAAGATGATTCAGAAGAACACGACGATCCCAACGAAGTTCTCGCAAACGTTTTCGACGGCAGACGACAATCAGCCAGCAGTGACGATCAAGGTTTATCAAGGTGAGCGCGAGATGGCGGCGGGCAACAAATTGCTCGGCGAGTTCAACCTGGAAGGTATCGCACCGGCGCCGCGCGGTCTGCCGCAAATCGAAGTCGCGTTCGATATCGACGCCAACGGCATCCTGCACGTCGGCGCGAAGGACAAGGCGACCGGCAAGGAAAACAAGATCACGATCAAGGCCAACTCAGGCCTGACCGAGGCCGAGATCCAGGCGATGGTCAAGGATGCTGAAGCGAACAAGGCCGAGGACCACAAACGGTTCGAGTTGGCGCAGGCGCGCAACGCCGCTGATTCGAGCGTGCATCAGATCCGCAAGTCGTTGACCGAACACGGCGACAAGCTCGAGGCAGGCGAAAAGGAATCGATCGAAGCCGCGATCAAGGACGTCGAAGAGGCGCTGAAGACCGAGGACAAGGACGCAATCGAAGCGAAGACGACTGCGTTGATGACGGCTTCGCAGAAGCTCGGTGAAAAAATGTATGCCGGCGCGCAGGCAGGCGAAGCCCCCGCTTCTCAGCAGCAGCCCGAAACGGCAACTGCCGGCGCGACAACCAACAACGAAGATGTGGTCGACGCGGACTTCAAAGAGGTTAAGCGCGGGTAATTTTTCTAACCGCGTTTGACTCGCCGAGTTCGAGCGACGGCTGCGGCCCCGCTCAACTCGGCGTTTTGCTGGCATGGCACGGGTAAGGAACTGAGGGGCAATGGCTAAGCGGGACTATTACGACGTCTTGGGCGTTGGAAGGGATGCCTCCGACGAGGACATTAAAAAGGCTTATCGCAAGCTGGCAATGAAACATCACCCCGATCGCAACCAGAGCAAGGGTGACGACAAATCAACCAAAGCGTCGGAAGAAAAATTCAAGGAGGCCAAAGAAGCCTACGAGATGCTTTCGGATCCGCAGAAAAAGGCCGCGTATGACCGCTTCGGACATGCCGGCGTCGATCCCAACATGGGTGGCGCGGGCTTTGGCCGGGGTTCCGACGGCGGCGGCAGTTTTGCGGACGCATTCGGCGATATTTTTGGCGATATTTTCGGTGCGGGCGCAGGACGCGCCGGCGGTCGCAGCGCGGTCTATCGAGGCGCCGACCTTCGCTACAGCATGGAGCTCACGCTCGAGCAGGCCGCGAACGGTTTTGCAACGGAAATCCGCGTCCCGAGCTGGGACACGTGCGACGTGTGCAAGGGCGCTGGCGCCAAGCCGGGAACGAGTGCGAAGACATGCGGGGCGTGCAATGGCTCGGGCAACGTGCGCATGTCGCAGGGATTCTTCTCGATCCAGCAGACGTGCCCGACCTGCCGCGGTTCGGGCAAGGTCATTCCCGATCCATGTACCAATTGCAGCGGCTCGGGCCGCATCAAGCAGAACAAGGTGCTCGAAGTCAGCATCCCGGCTGGGATCGATGAGGGTCAGCGAATCCGGCTGAGCGGCAAAGGTGAGCCGGGGATGAACGGTGGTCCACCGGGCGATTTGTATGTCGAGATTCACATCAAGCCGCATGATGTATTTCAACGAGAGGGGGACGATCTGCACTGTGAGGTGCCGATTGGGTTTTCGACGGCGGCCATCGGCGGCGAGATCGATGTGCCCACACTCGGCGGCAAGGCCAGCATTAACGTGACCGAAGGTACGCAGACCGGCAAGACATTCAGATTGCGCGGCAAGGGCGTCAAGGGCGTCAGGGCAAACTATCCGGGCGATCTCTATTGCCACATAACTGTAGAGACACCGGTGCGACTAACCGATAAGCAGAAGAAATTGCTGCGCGAGTTTGATGCTTCGTTGACAGAAGGCGGCGCCAAACACTCACCAAGATCGAAGAGTTTCGTCGACAAGATGAAAGGTTTTTTCACCACCGAGTAGGTCGCCAGCCGGCCGGTGACGGTTCAACTGTGATCGGCACGCTGGTGTCGATGCCGATGATGGATATCCGGGAAGTGAGCGTGGCTGTGCGTCAGCGGCTGATGGCGGTGCGGATGCGAATGCGGTTCTGAACCATCCCATGTGAAGTCGTGCGCGTGCTGATGATGATCGTCGTGCGAATGGCTATGGTCATGCGCGATGCTTTCATGCGTATGCCCATGCAGGTGGTGCTCGGTCAAATGCAGCCATACCCCTGCAGCCATCAGTGCACCGGAGATCACTAGGACCCTATCGGCAGGCTCACCGAAAACCGCAATCGCGAGCAGCGCACCAACGTACGGTGCCGTTGAAAAGTACGCGCCGGTGCGCGCGGTGCCGAGTCCGCGCAGCGCCAGTACGAACAGCGCAAGGCTGATTCCGTATCCAAGCCAGCCCAAGAACATCGCAGCAATGATCAATGGCCAGGCAGGGAGCAGCGTCCCATAAATCGACGCGAGTCCGATATTCACCACGCCAGCCACGAGCCCCTTCGCCGCAGCGATGAACAAGGCATCGCCGGCCGAGATCTTGCGCGTTAGGTTGTTGTCGATTGCCCAACACACGCACGCCGCTGCAATCATCATGGATCCGATCCACCCAGAGGCCATGCTCGTCTGCGGCCACGACAGCACGACACCGCCGGCGACGATCAGCAGCATGCCGAGCACCGTTCTTGCGTGCGCGTGTTCCTTGAATGCGATCCATGCCAATGCCGCTGTCAGCACGGCTTCCAGATTGAGCAGCAGCGAGGCGGTCGCTGCGCTGGTGCGCGTCAAGCCAAACATCAACAGCGCAGGGCCCAGCACGCCGCCGAAGATGATGGCCCCGGCTAGCCAGGGCCAATCGGCGACAGCGATCGGGGTCATCGTCAACTGTTTTTCATTCTTTGGCAGGAACAGTCGGACCAGCGACAAGCCGATGCCGCTGCCAAGATAGAGAAGTCCGGCGAGCAGAATTGGCGAAACATCGCCGATCAGTTGTTTTGCAAAGGGCGTGCTGGCGCCGAACAAAACAGCCGCCGCCAACGCGGCGATTACCGGCGATCGAACCAGAACCCGCGTGCGGGTCATCGGGCGAGTCGGATCATGGCTTGCACATCGCTCATGCGCACCGCCGTCGCGACTCATGAGAGACATGCAATAATTTTGCCGTCGCCGAATCGACGTGGACAGGAGTATTGCGATGCGGAGCGCACATGTCTTGGTTCTTCTACTGTTGGGTGTGAGCATGCAAGTGCAAGCGGCTACCAGGACTGTCGACTTCTCCGGCGATGTCGTTGGACAACCTCCCAAGGGATTTGAATTCTTTCATACCAAAAAGATTGGAGTCCCGGGTAAATGGATGATCGAGACCGATGGCACAGAGAAGTATCTAACTCAGCTTGAGGCGGATCGCACCAGCATCCGCTTTCTCATCGCCGCGCTGACCGACGTCAGTGCGGCCGACGTCGATCTTTCAGTGCGATTCAAGCCGGTCGCGGGCAGGATTGATCGGGCAGCAGGGTTGGTTTGGCGGTTTCAGAACGAAGACAACTATTACCTGGTGCGAGCCAACGCGCTCGAAAACAATGTGGTGCTGTACAAGGTCGAAGGCGGCAACCGCGTCGATCTGCCCGTCAAAGGCGAAGGCCGCACGTACGGCAAAAGGGCCGAGGTGCCGGCCGGCAAATGGAGCACGTTGCGTGTGGTGGCGAGAGGAGCGCTGTTCGAAGTGCATCTGAACAGCGTGAAACTGTTCGAAGTGGAAGACAAGACCTTCTCGCAGGCCGGCAGGGTTGGAGTCTGGACCAAGGCAGACTCGGTGACCAGTTTTGCCGATCTGAAGGTTGTCACCCCTTAGCGAGGCGTTGAGCGCGATCGGTCAAACGCTGTCGCCAGCGCCGTAAAAGGAGGTACCCCAGGCCAGTCGCTCGGATTGCAAAGCGAGTGGCAGTGAGTCCCCGACTGATTGATCGCGACGCTGAAGTACTCAACGCAGCAGCGCCACGCTCTTGATCTGGGCCCAGAGAGGCAGGCCCGGCGCAATCTTTAGCGACTTGCGCGATCGGTCAGTGATCCGTGCGATCAACGCCGTCCCGCCGAGATCGAGTTTCACGAGTACCTGTCCGCGCGAGTTCGCTTCCGAGAGTTCTACAACGGTTCCGGGCAACAGGTTTAGAAAGCTGCTCTGCTCCGCCTTCTGAAGGGCGAGGCTGACGTCGCTGGCGTGCACTCGAAACCGAAGGTGCTGGCCAAGATCTTCTGCGCAGCGGCCCACCCACACGCTTCCGCCGAAAAAATCGAGGCGGCTCAGATGATCCGCATCATCGTGCTGCGCGACGCTCGCGTCGATCACCACGCCTGCCTCGTCGCCAAATTCGGCAGCCAGATCCAGACGCGCCAGTGTTTGCTGCAATCCGCCCTGCGCCACTGCGCGTCCTCGAGCAAGCAGGACCACATGATCGGCCAGCCGCGCAATTTCGTCCGGCGAATGACTGACATAGAGCACCGGAATGTCCAGTTCCTCATGCAGGCGCTCGAGGTACGGCAGAATTTCGCGCTTGCGCGCGACGTCGAGAGAGGCGAGCGGCTCGTCGAGCAGCAGCAGGCGCGGGCTGACTGCCAGCGCCCGCCCGACTGCTACGCGTTGACGCTCGCCGCCCGACAGACTCGCAGGCGTTCGCTCGAGCAGCGCTCCGAGCCCGAGCATGTGAATGACATCATCGAGAGTGACTCTGCGGGCCGAAGACCCTACGCGTTGCAGTCCGTACTGCAGATTTCCACGAACCGACAGATGTGCGAACAGACTGGATTCCTGGAACACGTAACCTATCGCGCGTCGGTAGGGCGGAAGGAAGACTGTTTCGTCCTGCCAGATTTCTCCGTTCACGGATAGGAAGCTATGCGGAGCGGTTTGCAAACCGGCAATACAGCGCAGCAGCGTCGTCTTGCCCGAACCTGACGGGCCGAACAACGCGGTGACTCCGCGCCCGGGGACGCTGAGGTCAACGTCCAGGGGAAAGGCTTCCAAGTCCAGTTTGAAGCGCGCGCGGATATTCTCAGCCACGCTCAGCCTTCTGAATCCTCTGGTTGTACGTGTACAGAGCGAGCAGAATCAGGAATGAGAAGAGCACCATTGCAGCGGCAAGCGCGTGTGCCTGCGTGTATTCCAGCGCCTCCACGTGGTCATAGATCTGCACCGACACGACGCGCGTTCGGTCGGGAATGTTGCCGCCGATCATTAACACCACGCCGAACTCTCCGACCGTGTGCGCAAAGCCCAGAATCGACGCCGTGATCAAGCCGGGCCTGGCAAGAGGAAGCGCCACCGAGAAGAATCGATCCCACGGACCCGCCCGCAATGTGGCCGCCACTTCCAGCGGCCGACGGCCAATTGCCTCAAACGAATTTTGTATCGGCTGCACGACGAAGGGCATCGAATAAAAAACCGATCCGACGACGAGTCCCCAGAACGTAAACGGCAGCAAGCCCGCGCCGATCGACTGTGTAAGGCGGCCGATCGGACCATTCGGCCCGAGTACCAGCAACAGGTAAAACCCGAGCACGGTCGGAGGCAGGACCAGCGGCAAGGCGACGACGGCTCCGACCGGTCCCTTGAGCCACGAGCGCGTGCGCGCGAGCCACCATGCGATCGGTGTGCCAACCAGCAGCAGCACGAATGTGACGACTGTGGCCAGACGCAACGTGAGCCAGATGGCGCCTAGATCAGCATCGGTAAACCCCATTGGTTGTGAGCGTCAGAACACGTACCCGAAAGAGCGGATCACACGCTGGGCCTTTTCGGTCTTAAGGTAAGCAAGAAGCGCCGCAGCGGCTGCGTTGCCCCGCCCTGCCGACAGCTCAATCGCGTCCTGACGAATCGGATGGTGCATCTCTGCAGGGACGACCCAGGCCGAGCCGTCTTTGATGCTGCCGTCTTGCATCACCTGCGATAGTGCGATAAATCCGAGCTCAGCATTGCCGGTCTGCACAAACTGGAAAGTCTGCGCGATGTTTTCACCCTGCACGAATTTAGGCTCAACGCTTGAAAGCACACCGAGTCTTGCCAATGTTTCGATCGCTGCCCTGCCGTACGGCGCCGTCTTGGGATTGGCGATCGCAAGTTTCGAGAACCGGTTCGCCTTGAGAACGACGCCTTTGCCGTCTACAAAGCCGGGCTTGGCGGACCACAGCACCAAGCTGCCGATCGCATAGGTGAAGCGGCTTGCAGCATCTGCGAGACCTTCCTGCGCAAGCTTCGCAGGGGTTTCCTCATCAGCCGACAGGAACAGGTCAAACGGCGCCCCGTTTTTTATCTGCGCGTAGAAGCGGCCCGACGATCCGAACGCGAGTCGTGCCTTGTGGCCGGTATCCTTCTCGAACTCGGCGGCAATGACATTAATGGGAGCTGTGAAGTTGGAAGCCACGGCTACGTTGACTTCGTCGGCGCGCGCAGAGAAGGCGCCTAGAACGATCAACGTGCAGACCAAAACCCGGAATAAGCACATCCGGCGCTAACTCGGCGAGTACGCGAGCCGGATGTAAATCGGCGCGAACGGCGCCGCCTGCGTAATGTTGATGAGCGCCTCGCGCGCGAGTTCCAGCAATGCCAGAAAGCTCACGATCACGACGGCGGCGCCGCGCCCGGGGTCGAACAGATCGCCGAATTCGACATACTGGGTGCCTTGCAGCTTCTTCAGAATCAAACTCATATGCTCGCGCACGGAGAGTTCCTCGCGGCTGATATGGTGGCGTGCGGTGAGCTGCGCGCGCGTCAGAACGGCAGCCCAGGCGTCGCGCAGATCGCCGCCGCTGACCTTTGGAAAGCGCGTTTCCAGCAAGTCGTCGACGACAGCCGCAGCGTGCAGGAAATCGCGGCCCACGCGAGGCATCTGGTCCAGACGATGCGCTGCAAGCTTGATGCGTTCGTACTCCAGCAGCCTTCGCACGAGCTCGGCTCGCGGGTCTTCGGCTTCGCTGCTGTCGGTGCCACGCGCGGGCAGCAGCATGCGCGACTTGATCTCTATCAGCAGCGCCGCCATCAGCAGATACTCGGCAGCGAGTTCGAGATTGTTTTCACGGATCTGATCGATGTAGGTCAGGTACTGCAGCGTCAGCGGCGCCATCGGAATATCGAGCACGTTGAAGTGCTGCTTGCGGATCAGATACAGCAGCAGATCCAGCGGCCCTTCGAATGCTTCCAGGAATATTTCGAGCGCATCGGGCGGGATATACAGATCGTCGGGTAAATGGAACAGCGGCTCCCCGTACAGCCGTGCCAACGCGACCCCGTCGACCTCCGAAGGCATTGCGGCGTCGATCGCGAGCCGCAGCGGCGCGTCGGTGCTGCGGTCGAGCGCGGCGGGAAGCGCAAGGGTCAACTATTTCCCCTTCGACGCAATCACGCTCGACCCATAGACGTACGCCGGCTGCGGCACGTCGGAAGCCTCATACCGGCGATACAAATCAGCGTCGATGCGCTTGTCCCAGAACATCGCGCGGCCTTCGCGCTGCCCGCGCTCGATCTCGGGATTGTTCCGCTTCAGGTCAGCCAGGAAGCGTGTGATGTCGGACTGGTAGGACTTCAGCATGGCGCAGACTCGTTGAGGGCGACCGCAATAGTAAGCGAACTGATTGTCATGTCCGCAGCTCATCCGCTTGTTGCCAGCAGGTTGGCGCGCCACAACGCAGCAGACATCTCTGCGACGACGTTTTCCGGACCAATTCGATCGATGAATCCGGAGCGTGTCAGCATCGACAGCGGTTGCTCGTGCGGCCCTGAGACGATCAGCGTACCGCCCCGCCTGGCGAGTTGCCGATGCAGAGTGTCGAGCGCTTCGACGCCCGTCGTGTCGAGCGAGATCAGCAGCGCGAGATCGAACACGATTACCCTCGGTGCATCCGGACCGACATAGCGCGTGGGATCGCTGACGGCTTCGAGCTTCGACACGGCGCCGAAAAAAAGCGAACCGTAAAGCCGGTATGCCTCGACACCGCTGGCAGCTTCGGCAGCGGACAGCGGCAAGGGTTCGATGCGCGTGATCTGCGAGATCCGATAGATGAAAAACAGGCTCGCAAGCACCAATCCGACCTGAACCGCGACGGTGAGATCGAAGATCACGGTCAGCAGAAATGTCGCAAGCAAAATGGTGCGATAGGTGACCGGAAAGTTCTTTAGACGGGCAAACTCTTGCCATTCGCCCATGTTGTAGGCGACGACCAGCAGGATCGCGGCCAGGACCGCCAACGGAATGCTGGAGGCGAGCGGTGCTGCAATCAGAACCACGGCGAGCAGCGTGACGGCGTGAACGATGCCTGCGATCGGGCTTACTGCGCCGTTCTTGACATTGGTCACGGTGCGGGCGATGTTGCCCGTCGCAGGAATGCCGCCGAAGAGCGGGGTCACGAAATTGGCAATGCCCTGTGCCATTAGCTCCTGGTTCGGGTCGTGCCGGTGGTGGATGATCTTGTCGGCGATGCGCGCGCACAGCAGGGATTCGACCGCGCCGAGCAGCGCGATGGTGATCGTTGGCGCGACCAGTTGCTTGACCCCCTCCCACGAAAAATCCGGCAGCGCGATCGAAGGTAGCGCTCGCGGTATTCCGCCAAACCGGCTGCCGATCGTTTCCACCGGCAAATCGAGCAGCCAGACGCTCGCCGTCGCGAGGACCAGCGCCACCAGCGTTCCCGGCAGGTGCCGGACGAAGCGCTGGCCGCGATTTGCGGATCCGGGCAGCGCGATCTTGGGCCATAGCAGCATCACGGCGAGCGATCCGGCTGCGACTGCCACCGCATAAATATTGATGGTTGGCAGCGACTGGCCGATCAACTGCGCTTGCTGAAAGAAGTCCGCCGGCATCCGGTCGATCGAAAGCCCCAGCAGGTCTTTCAATTGCGACACGATGATCAGCACCGCAATGCCGTTGGTGAATCCGATGACGATCGAAACGGGGATGAAGCGGACCAAAACGCCGAGGCGAGTCAAGCCCATCGCGAACAGCAGCACGCCGGCGCACATCGTCGCGATCAACAAGTTGGCGAACCCGTACTGCGCGATGATTCCGTAGATGATGACCACGAACGCACCGGCAGGCCCGCCGATCTGCACGCGCGAGCCTCCGAGCGCGGAGATCAGAAATCCAGCGATGATCGCCGTGAATAGACCCTGCTCGGGCTTGACGCCGCTCGCGATGCCGAATGCCATTGCGAGCGGCAACGCAACCACGCCCACAGTGGCCCCCGCCGAAAGATCCTTGAGAAAGCTCGAACGATCGTAGTCTCGCAATGCATCGAGCAGCGCGGGCCGAAATGAGTGAAGTTGCAATCGCGCCAGACGCACTCGCCATCGCGCCCACGTGGAATCGACGGCCGCCATTGCAACTCGCCCCGCAGCTACTTGACGCGCATGCCCGGCTGCGCACCCGCGTGCGGATCGAGAAGGTACAGGCCCGGATGCTCCTTCTCGCTGGCATGACTGGCTGCAAGCACCATCCCTTCGCTGACGCCAAACTTCATCTTGCGCGGCGCAAGGTTCGCGACGAGCACCGTCAACTTGCCGACCAGCTCTTCGGGCTTGTAGACCGACTTGATGCCGGAGAACACATTGCGATGCCGGCCCTCGCCGACGTCGAGCGTCAGTCGCAGCAGCTTGTCCGAACCATCGACGTATTCGGCGTTGACGATTCTTGCAATTCTGAGATCGAGCTTCGCAAAGTCGTCGATCGTTATCGAGTCTGCGATCGGCGCTCCGCCCGGGACGGGCACCTCAACCGTTTCTGCGGGAGGCTCGAACAACGCGTCGAGTTGTTTCGCGTCCACTCGTGACATGAGTGGCTCAAACGGTGAAAACTGATGTCCTGCCTTAATGAAGCCAGCAACATCGACTGGAGGGTCCACCATCGACCAGTCAAGCGGCTTGCAATTCAAAAATCGCTCGGCGTCCGCAGCTAGCTTTGGAAGTACAGGTTTTAAAAACAACGTTAGAACCTGGAATGCCGCAATGGATGATGCGCAAATATCGCCTAGCTTCTTCCTGGCGTCCGGATTCGAATTGGCTTCTTTCGCGAGTAGCCACGGCTTGAATGCATCGATTTCCGCATTGACCGCATCGGTCAATTGCATGATCGTCCGCAACGCCTTACCGAATTCGCGAGCTTCATAGGCAGTCTTGACTTCCTCCGCTAGCGCGATGGCATGTCCAAAGCCAAGCGCGTGTGCAGGCGATCCGGCTAGCCCGGTCTCTAGTGCCGGCATCGTGTTTGCGAAGTGCTTGGATAAAAATGGGGCCACCCGGCTGGCGATGTTCACGAACTTGCCGATCAGATCGCTGTTAACCCGCAACAGAAAATCGTCCGGATTGAAATCGATGTCCTCGACACGACCGTTCAGTTTCGTCGCCACGTAATAGCGAAACCACTCAGGGTTCATGCCAAGCTCGAGATAGCGCAGCGGATCGATGCCGGTGCCTCGGCTCTTGCTCATCTTCTCGCCGCTGACGGTGATGAAGCCGTGCACGTAGATGTTGTCGGGCACCTTACGGCCTGAAAAATGCAGCATCGCCGGCCAGAACAACGTGTGAAAGTAGACGATGTCCTTGCCGATGAAGTGAATCTGCTCGACGTCGTCGGCAGCGATGAACTCGTCGAAACTGCGCAATTCGCCGTTCGCGCGCGCTTTGCCCTGATCGAAATACGCCTTCAGAGAAGCAAGGTAGCCGATCGGAGCATCGAGCCACACATAGAAATATTTGTCGGTCGTGCCGGGGATCGGGATGCCGAAGTAGGGAGCATCGCGCGAGATATCCCAGTCGGCCAGTCCCTTGCCGCCGGCGCCGAGCCACTCCTGCGCTTTTGCGTAGACCTCGGGTTGCAACCTTGGCTCGTCGTGACGGTTGGTCCCGATCGTCCACTCGCGAAGGAACTCGATACAGCGCGGATCGGACAAGCGGAAAAAGAAATGTTCTGAAGACTTCAGCTCGGGACGCGCACCGGTCAGCACCGAATAAGGTTCAATGAGATCGGTCGGCGCGTAAGTAGAGCCGCACACCTCGCAGTTGTCGCCGTACTGATCCTTGGCGCCGCACACCGGACATGTGCCTTTGATGTAACGATCCGGCAGGAACATGCCTTTGACCGGATCAAAAAACTGGTCGATCGTGCGCGGCACAATCAAGTCGTTGGCCTTGAGTGCGGAGTAGATCGATTGCGACAGCTCGACGTTCTCGGGTGAATCGGTCGTGTGCCAGTGATCGAACGCGATATGAAAGCCATCCAGATACTGCTGGCGCGCCGCGCGCAACTCATCGATGAACTGACGCGGTGTCTTGCCTGCATTTTCGGCGGCAATCATGATCGGCGCGCCGTGCGCGTCTTCGGCGCAGACAAAATGAACTTCGTTGCCGCGCATCTTCTGGAACCGCACCCAGATGTCGGCTTGGATGTATTCCATGATGTGGCCGATATGCGGGCGGCCGTTGGCGTATGGAAGCGCGGTGGTGACGAACAAACGACGTTTCATCGAGCGCGCGATTGTACGGCGCGCTTGTAGCGCTAGAACTTATACGAGAGCGACACGCGGTAGCTGCGCTTTTCGTGGGGTGAATGTGCCTATCGGCGACGCTTACGGAGGTTCTCCCACTTGCCGCAATTGATAGAAATAGGTGCGCAGTTTCAAATTCCTCGCGGTTTGATAGCCGAACTGTCCGTCGACCTGCGTCTGCCACTTCGAGCGTCACTGCGAGGAAGGCCAACCTCCAACGTGGGCGACTGACAATGACGAAGATCGCCAAACGCCCATACTGGTGGGATTAGTGGTGGTCAAGGACGGAAATTGAACCGCCGACACAAGGATTTTCAGTCTCCGACTCTACCAACCGAGCTACTTGGCCTTCGTGCGGTTACGACAGTGCGGATATGCCCTGTGGATCGACGCGCCGGCGGTCCAATTTTGCGACGGCGCGATCGTGCTCGAATGGGTATGCATCCTCGTTTTCATGGAGGCCGAGCGCGTCATTCGCCTGTAATCTGTCCAGGCGTGCGACGCTCAAAAACATATACCAAGGAGACAATCATGAAACGGATCATGCGGATACTCGTTGCGCTCATGGTGGCGGCGTTTGCCGCCGGCACGATGGCGCAGGAAATCAAGATATCGCATCAGTTCAAGGCGAACACCGACGGCCGCGACCAGGCCACGCGTGTGTTCGTGAAAGAGGTCAACGCGCTCGACCCTAACCTCAAATTCCGGATCTACCCGTCGCAGTCGCTCGGCATCAAGCCGGTAGCGCAGCTCGACGCGCTGCAAAACGGCACGCTCGAGATGGCGGTGTTTCCGATGTCGTACGCGGTCGGCAAGGCCCAGGAATTCTCGATCACGATCATGCCCGGCACGATTCCGACGCTGGATCACGCGATGAAACTGAAGGGCACGCCGTTTCACAAGAAGCTGCAGGACCTGGCGCATGCGAACGGCATTCACATCGTGACCTGGTGGTGGACTCCTGGCGCGTTCGCGAGCAAGAACCGGGAAATCACGATGCCGAAGAGCGTCGATGGGCTGAAAATGCGCGCAGCCGATCCAACGTTCGAAGCGATGCTGCGCGCTGCCGGCGCCTCGGTCAGCAACATGGCGTCAACGGAGATCTATCCGGCACTGCAATCCGGCGTGCTAGATGGTGCGCTGACCTCTGCGGAAACCTTCGTCAGCATGCGCCTGTACGAGCAGACCAAATTTACGACCACGCCGGGCCAGTATGCACTGTGGATGCTGCTGCAGCCGCTGGTCATGTCCAAGCAGCACTGGGACAAACTGACACCGGCGCAGCAAAAGATATTCGAGCAGGCGGCGGAAAAGTCCGATGTTTATTTTCTCGGCTTGCAGCGTGATGCGGTCAAGGATATGGAAGAGGCCTACAAGAAGTCGGGGGCGAAAGTGCACCAGATGACTCAGGCCGAATACGCGCAGTGGCTGGCGCTCGCCAAGGAAACCGCGTGGAAGGAGTTTGCCGCCAAGTCGCCGCAAGCTAAGGAGCTGCTCGACACGCTGCTGGCCGTCAAGTAATAAGATCCATAGCGTGTGACCTTGGTTGCCGCGGCGTGCGTACTTTGCGCCGTGGCTTTGTTTCGGGGGATGCAGCGATGAGCGGATTCGTACGCACCGTGGACCGCTTGAGCGTGTTCTGCGCGGTTGTTGCTGCCGTGATGCTCGCGCTGGCGGCGCTGATCGTGACCTGGAGCGTGATCTACCGGGCGATGGGTGCGTCGACTTTCTGGGAGATCGAGTTCTCGGTCTTCATGATGGTCGCCTCGCTGTTTCTCGCCTCGCCGTACTGTCTGGCCACCAACGGCCATGTCAGTGTGGATCTGCTGGCGCACTATCTGCCCGCGCGCGGCGTGCGCATTCTGGGCGTTGTCGTCGCCGTTGTCGGCCTTGGGGTGTGCCTGTACCTGACGTGGCGCGGCGCCATTTTGACCACTGAGGCGTTTGACAAAGGTCTGCGTACCGAAAGCAGCTGGGCGCCGTACAAATGGGTGTTGTACGTGTCAATGCCGGTCGGACTCGGGCTGACTGCGCTGCAGTACGTTGCCGAACTGATGCGCCCGTCGAGCGGTGTGATCGGACCGCAGTAATGAACGAAATTCAGATCGGCCTGCTGATTCTGATCGTTACGCTGTTAGTGCTGTTTTCCGGTCTGCCGATCGCGTGGGGCCTGGTGCTGGTCTCGGTCAGCTTTCTGCTGGTTTTTCAGGGGCCGGCCAGCTTGCAGAACGTGGCGCTGTTAATGATGGACGAGCTCGCCTCGTTCGCGCTTCTGACGATCCCGCTGTTCGTACTGCTCGGCTCAGCGATCGGCGCCAGCGCCGCAGGCAAGGACATTTATGAGTCGTTGCATCGCTGGCTCGACCGCGTGCCTGGCGGGCTGGTGATCGCCAATATTCTCGCCTGCGGCGTGTTCTCGGCGATTTGCGGTTCCTCGCCCGCAACGGCCGCGGCGATCGGCAAAGCCGGCGTCCCGGAGATGATCCGGCGCGGCGTGCCGCCGGCGCTGGCCACCGGCTCGATCTGTGCGGGCGGCACGCTCGGCATTTTGATCCCGCCGTCGATCACGATGATCCTGTACGGCATCGTCACCGAAACGTCGATCGGCCGGCTGTTTCTGGCCGGCGTGGTCCCGGGCGCGCTGCTGGTGCTGCTGTTCGCCGCGTACGCGTGGATCGCCAGCCTGCGTGCGCTCAAAACGACCGATGAACCGCCATCGGTGCCCTATACGCTGCGTCAGAAAGTTGAGGGTCTGAGGCGGGTTGCGCCGTTTATTGCGATCGTCGTAGCGATCGCCTATTCGATGTACGGCGGGCTCGCAACACCTTCCGAAGTCGCGGCGATTTCGGCCGTGCTGGCGCTGATACTGGTGGTCGTGATCTACCGTACGCGGCGTGCCGCCGACCTGTGGATCATCTTCCGCGCCACGGTGCGCGAATCGACGATGATTTTGATGATCATCGGCGCCGCCGCCGTGTTCAGCTACATGATGTCGCTGCTGTATGTGAGCCAGTCGTCGGCGCAGTGGCTGGTGGACCTGCATCTGAACAAATGGGCGCTGATGATCGCGATCAATGCCTTTCTGCTGCTTGCAGGCTGCTTCCTGCCGCCGGTCGCCATCATTCTGATGCTGATGCCGATCCTGACGCCGGTGCTCGAAGCGCAGGGTTTCGACCTGATCTGGTTCGGCGTGATCCTGACCATCAACATGGAAATTGGGCTGATCACTCCGCCGGTAGGACTCAACCTCTACGTGCTCAAAGGCGTTGCGCCCGATGTGCCGTTGATCACGGTGCTCAAAGGTTCGATGCCCTTTGTGCTGATCATGCTGGCCTTCATGGTGCTACTGGCAGTCTTTCCGGAGATTGCGCTGTGGCTGCCGAATCAGATGATGGGTCGCTGATCTCGGAATGCTGAAAACCGATATCGCGCTGGTCGGCACCGGCGTTCCAGGCCTCGCCGCCGCACGTCCACGCAGATAGATAGGATGCTGCGATCGCTGACAACGCTAGAGCGGCGCTAAGGCAAACGCGATTGCAATTCCCGACACAGCGACGACGATCAGC
>JBDUCU010000186.1:0-3909 GCA_040003315.1 Burkholderiaceae bacterium
CGTGGCCCGGCGTGTCGATGATGTTGATGCGGTGCTCGGGGAAGTTGAGCTCCATGCCCTTCCAGAAGCAGGTCGTTGCCGCCGAAGTGATCGTGATGCCGCGCTCCTGCTCCTGCTCCATCCAGTCCATCGTCGCGGCGCCTTCGTGCACCTCGCCCAGTTTGTGGTTGACACCGGTATAGAACAGGACGCGCTCAGTGGTCGTGGTCTTGCCGGCGTCGATGTGCGCCGAAATTCCGATGTTCCGGTATAGCTCGATAGGAGTTTTTCTAGGCATAAAGACTTAACAACACCAGCTTTCGTTGCCGGACCGCGTCAGCGGGCCGGCGTCTCAAAACCTAAAATGTGCGAAGGCTTTGTTGGCCTCGGCCATCCGGTGTACTTCTTCCTTCTTCTTCATCGCACCACCCCGACCTTCGGCCGCTTCCATCAGTTCGCCGGCGAGCCGTAGCGGCATCGATTTCTCGCTCCGCTTTTTCGCCGCCTCGCGCAGCCAGCGCATTGCGAGTGCCATCCGGCGAACCGGCCGCACTTCAACGGGGACCTGATAGTTCGCGCCGCCGACACGGCGGCTCTTGACCTCGACCATCGGGCGGACGTTTGCCAGAGCCGCTGAAAACACTTCCAGCGCGTTCTTGCCGCCTTTGGTTTCGATCTGCGTCAGGGCGCCATAAACAATGCGCTCGGCGACCGCTTTCTTGCCGTCCAGCATGATGACATTAACGAACTTGGTCAGATCCTGCGAATTGAATTTCGGATCGGGCAGGATGTCACGCTTGGGGACTTCACGACGACGCGGCACTTCTCACCTCTTTCTTCAGTCGCAGTAGCTTCCGCTACACCTGCGGTTCCATGCTGACGAACCGCGACTTACTCGATCTCCCTATATGGGGACGACCGACGTTATTCACACAGCAAACTCACGCAGCGAATTACGCTGGCTTAGGACGCTTGGCGCCGTACTTCGAACGGCTTTGCTTGCGGTCTTTCACACCTTGCGTATCGAGCGATCCGCGCACGACGTGGTAGCGCACGCCCGGCAGATCCTTGACCCGGCCGCCACGAATCAACACGACCGAGTGTTCCTGCAGATTGTGGCCTTCTCCGCCGATGTACGAGATAACCTCGTAGCCATTGACGAGTCTGACTTTGGCCACTTTGCGCAAGGCGGAGTTCGGTTTTTTTGGCGTCGTCGTGTACACGCGTGTGCACACACCGCGCTTTTGCGGGCTTAGTTTCAAAGCCGGACTCTTGCTCTTGACGCGCGAACTCTCGCGCGGCTTGCGAACAAGTTGATTAATGGTCGGCATACGTTTGCGGGTTCCGCCTTTATTCTCAAAACTACGACCAGCGTGCGCAGAAAAGCCTGCGATTATCGCTAGCGGCTGTTCACCGTGTCAAGGCAATGAGGGAACGGCCATCGAAGGCCGTTCCCGCGTCGACTTATTCGGCCACTTCCGCCGATTCGTCGGCGCCGGTTTCGGCATCGCCCGGGACGACAGCCATTGCTTCCATCTCGGCCAGTTGCTTTTGCTCCAGCGCGTCGGCCGCTTCTTTCTCCTTGCGGGCCCGATGGAACGCCATGCCGGTCCCTGCCGGGATCAAGCGACCAACGATGACGTTTTCCTTCAAGCCGCGCAGGTCGTCCTTCTTACCCATGATTGCCGCCTCAGTCAGCACCCGCGTGGTTTCCTGGAAAGAAGCCGCGGAGATGAACGAGTCGGTCGACAACGACGCCTTCGTGATGCCGAGCAGGATGTTCTCGTACATCGCTGGCCGCTTGCCAGCGGCAATCGCCTTGTCGTTCTCGTCAAAGAGCTCGGAGCGCTCGACCTGCTCACCGGTGATGAATGGCGCATCGCCCGGATCCGTAATCTGGACCCGCCGCAGCATCTGCCGCACGATCACTTCAATGTGCTTGTCGTTGATCTTCACGCCCTGCAATCGATAAACGTCCTGCACTTCGTCAACGATGTAGCGCGCCAGCGCGTCAACGCCGAGCAGTCGCAGGATGTCGTGCGGATCAGCCGAGCCATCGACGATCAACTCGCCCTTGTTCACCACCTGCCCGTCGTGCACGAGCATGTGCTTTTCCTTCGAAATCAGGAATTCATGCTCGACGCCCTCGAGATCGGTAATGATCAGACGCTGTTTGCCTTTGGTTTCTTTGCCGAACGTCACCGTGCCAGTGACTTCCGCCAGCATTCCGGCATCCTTGGGTGAACGCGCTTCGAAGAGCTCAGCCACCCGCGGCAGACCGCCAGTGATGTCGCGCGTCTTCTGCGATTCCGTCGGAATCCGTGCCAGCACTTCGCCCACGCCGACCTGCTGCGCATCGCGCACCACGATCAATGCGCCGATCGGGAAGCTGATCGTCACCGAGTGCTCGGTACCCGGAATCTTGACCTCGTCGCCCATCTCGTTCAGCAACTTCACCTGCGGTCGTACGCCCTTGGTGACAGGACCGCGACGCTTGGCATCAATCACGACCAGCGTCGAAAGACCAGTCACTTCATCGATCTGACGCGCCACGGTGACACCTTCTTCGACATTCTCGAACTTCACCGTACCGGCGAATTCGGTAATGATCGGGCGTGTCAGCGGATCCCAGCTCGCAAGCTGAGCGCCTGCCCTGACCTGCTTGCCATCGGCAGCCAGCAACGTTGCGCCGTACGGAACCTTGTGGCGCTCGCGCTCGCGTCCGTTATCGTCGACGATCGTAACTTCTCCCGAGCGGCCGATCGCAACCTGCTCGCCCTTGGCGTTGGTGACGTATCGCATCGTACTGGTGAAGCGCACCGTACCGTTGCTTTTCGCTTCGACGCCGGAAGCAACCGCCGCACGTGACGCCGCGCCACCGATGTGGAACGTGCGCATCGTCAGCTGCGTGCCAGGTTCGCCGATCGATTGCGCGGCAATCACGCCGACCGCTTCGCCCGCGTTGACCAACACGCCGCGACCTAGATCACGTCCGTAGCACTTGGCGCACAGCCCGTAACGTGTCTCGCACGACAACGGGGTGCGCACGCGCACTTCATCGATACCGAGCGACTCGATGTAGTCGACGTTATCCTCGTCGAGCAGATGGCCGATCGGATACAGAACATCCTGCGTCTCCGGATTGAGCACATCCATCGTGACGACGCGACCCAGAATGCGATCGCGCAGCGCCTCGATCACCTCGCCGCCTTCGACCAGCGCCTTCATCGTGACGCCGTTGCCGGTGCCGCAGTCATCTTCGGTGACGACTAGGTCCTGCGTGACGTCGACCAGGCGTCGGGTCAGGTAGCCCGAGTTCGCGGTCTTCAGCGCGGTGTCGGCAAGTCCTTTGCGCGCACCGTGCGTCGAGATGAAGTACTGAAGAACGTTCAGTCCCTCGCGGAAGTTCGCGGTAATCGGCGTCTCGATGATCGAGCCGTCGGGCTTTGCCATCAAACCACGCATACCCGCCAGCTGGCGGATCTGCGCAACTGAACCGCGCGCACCGGAATCCGCCATCATCCAGATCGAGTTAAACGATTCCTGCGAAGACTCGCGCCCGTGGCGATCGCTCGCCTGCTCGGTTGCGAGCTGCTCCATCATCACCTTGCCGACGTGATCGCCAGCGCGGCCCCAGATGTCGACCACTTTGTTGTAGCGCTCGCCCTGTGTGACCAGCCCCGAGGTGTACTGCGCCTCGATCTCCTTGACTTCGCGCTCGGCGCTGCGAATGATCTCTTCCTTCTGCGGCGGCACAACCATGTCGTCGATCGCGATCGACAATCCGGCACGGGTCGCCAATGTAAAGCCGGTTTGCATCAGCTTGTCGGCGAAGATCACCGTCTCGCGCAGCCCGCACTTGCGGAAAGCAAGATTGATCAGCCGGCTGATTTCTTTTTTCTTCAGCGGCTTGTTCAGCACGTTGAACGA
>JBDUCU010000187.1:0-3902 GCA_040003315.1 Burkholderiaceae bacterium
AGATCCCAGGCATCCTGGTTGATTTTGTGGTCGTCGATGCCGAACAGCGCCAGACCTACGCCACCGACTACGACCCGAGCTATTCCGGGGAGTTGCGCATTCCCGTCGACAATATCAAGCCACTGCCATTCGGCCCACGGAAAGTAATGGTCCGCCGTGCCGCGATGGAGCTTTTTCCGGGTGCCATCTGCAACCTCGGCGCCGGAGTTTCGACAGGGCTATCGACGATTGCCGCCGAAGAAGGTTTGCTTGATGCGGTGCATTTGACCAACGAGCAAGGCCTGATTGGCGGTGCTCCGATCACTGGCCGCGATTCCGGCGGAGCACAGAATTTCTCGGCGATGATCGATCAGCCGGCGCAGTTCGATTTCTACGATGGCGGGGGACTGGATCTTGCATTTCTTTCGTTCGCCGAGGTCGACGCACAAGGCAATGTCAACGTGAGCCGCTTCGGCGACAGGATCATCGGCGTCGGCGGGTTTATCAACATCGCCCAGAATGCCAGATGCGTCGTCTTCAGCGGCACGCTGACAGCCGGTGACCTCGACGTTACCTGGGAACAAGGCAACACTGTCATTCGCAAGGAAGGTCGCCACAAGAAGTTCGTTCCGAAGGTGGAGCAGGTCTGCTACAGCGCCAGCATGGGACGTGAGCGTGGGCAGGTTGCGCTTTTTGTCACAGAGCGCGCGGTTTTCAAGATTGGCGCAGAAGGGTTGGAGTTGATCGAGATCGCGCCCGGACTCGACGCTGAGCGCGACGTCATTTCGAGTATGGGCTTCAGGCCGCGAGTTGCGCGCGACCTCCGGCTCATGGATGCGCGCATCTTCGATCCAAGGCTCATGGGTCTCGCTGCGCATGTGCACGGCAAAGCGCGGGGGTATCGGTCGAAGCGCGTCGCGCAGTGGCACGAGGCTCGCAAAGTGGCGGCAAAATGACGAGGATCACCGGCGCGACGCGTCTGTATGCAATTCTGGGAGATCCGATCGTCCAGGTGCGCTCGCCGGAGGTCTTTACTGACCGGTTCGCTGCAGCCAACGTCAACGCAGTGCTTGTGCCTGCGCTAGTTCCCACGGAACGTTTTGACAAAATAATTCCGGCACTGATGGCTATCGGCAATCTGGATGGATTGCTGGTGACTGTGCCTTTCAAGGCGCGCATGGTTCCATTCGCTAGCCGGCTTGGCACGGCCGCCAAGTGTATCCGCGCCGTCAATGCACTGCGGCGAGAAGTAGACGGGTCATGGACCGGCGATATGTTCGATGGGGAGGGGTTTGTGCGCGGCATCGAACGGAAAGGTGAACGGATCCGTCGACGGCGTGTGCTGATGTTCGGTGCTGGTGGTGCGGGTAGCGCTATTGCGTGCGCCTTGGCTGGGGCGGAAGTCGAATCGATTGGCATCGTTGATCCGGATGCGGACAGGGTCGAAGCGCTTGTTAACGCACTGCGTAGTGCGTTCCCTGATTGCGAAGTGGCAGCCGCCACCTCGAAGGCGGCCGATGTCGACATGATCGTTAACGCGTCGCCGGTTGGGATGCGGACTGGCGACGGAATGCCGGGCGACATCGGTACGCTTTCATCCGACACGCTGGTCGGCGATGTCGTAATAACGGAGTCTCCCACTGCACTGATTCAGCATGGGCTCCGGTATGGATGTCGTTGCGTCACCGGACATGACATGCACTCGGGACAGATTGACGCCATTATTAATTTCTTTTCCCCAGGAACACCGTCGGCCGCCTCGGATGGTCCTCGATGATCTTGATCAGCAACGCCAAACAGGTAGAACTTAAACAAGAGACTTATCCAAATGGCTCATGTACCCGCTGAACGATGCTTGGCCATCATTGAGCTGCTCGCTGACGGCGCCGACGCGATAGCGTTGGGCGACATCGCTGAGCAGCTTGACCTTCCGAAGAGCGGGGCGCATCGATTGCTGGCGACATTGGTGGACTTGGGTTGGGCGGAACAGGATCCCGAGACCAGCTTTTACCGGCTGACGATGCGACTCGCGGTCCTTGGCCAGCGCTTCTACGCTGCTACCGGCATACCTGACATCTGCCAACCACTTCTCGATCGGCTGGCAAATCAATGCCGCGAGTTTGCGCGGCTGGCGGTTGTCGATGGCGATTCGTTGGTATGGGTGGCGCATGCCCAGGGCGCGAGGAGCGGTTTGCTATATCAGCCTTCTCTCGCGACAAACACCGTACCGCTGTATGCAACCGCAAGTGGCAAGGCTTGGCTGGCCACTCTAAAGACCGAGCAGGCCATTCAGAACGTTGTTAGGAATGGCGGGTTCGATGCCGCCGACAACTACGGACCAAATGCCATTCGGTCGATCGACGCGCTGCTACGGGAGCTTGAGGTTACTACGCGGCGTGGATTTGGGTTGGCTTTGAACGAGGCCGAGCCGGGCGTCACCGCTTTGGCGACTACGATTCGATCGGAGAAGGGAGGCGGCGCCGCGCTGGGCACCGTGAGCATCGCCGGTCCCAGCTTGCGCATGACCGAAAGCCGAATCCACGAACTAGCGCCACTGGTCATTCAAAGCGCGTCTGAATTGTCGAACTTGTGGCCACTGCGGCCTCGACCCGGCCGGCAAGTTCCGGTGAAAGATGTTGCCGAAGCAGCGTGAGGATTGAACCGACCAAGACATCATGAAAGAGCTGTTTCTCGGCTGCATTGCTGACGATTTCACCGGGGCAACTGATCTAGCGAACAACCTCGTACGCGCCGGCATGCGCGTCGTACAGATGATAGGCGTGCCAGGAGGAGCGCTAGACGCGGACGCCGATGCCGTGGTGGTGACCCTAAAGTCGCGCACGCTGCCCAAGAATGAGGCCATTGCGCAGTCGCTGGATGCGTTGCGATGGTTGCAAGCGCAAGATGCTCAACAAATATACTTCAAGTATTGCTCCACGTTCGACAGTACGCCACGTGGCAATATCGGGCCGGTGACCGAGGCGCTTATGGATGCACTGGCAGGTTTGGAAGGCGCTGATTTCACGATTGCGACGCCCGCATTCCCCGACAACCAGCGGACTGTATTCAAGGGACACTTGTTCGTGGGCGATGTGCCGCTGAATGAGAGCGGCATGCAAAGCCATCCGCTCACGCCAATGACCGATTCCAATCTGGTGCGCGTGCTGCAGGCGCAATGCCGCCGGAAGGTAGGCCTGATTGACTACAAGGTGGTAGCGCAGGGTAAGAGCGCTATTCGCGCGCGCATCGACGAATTGCGAGCCCAAGGCGTGGGTCTGGCTATCGTGGACGCGATCTCCAACGATGATTTGCTGCGGCTAGGCCCGGCACTCAAGGGCATGCCGCTGGTGACTGCGGGCTCTGGCGTAGCGATTGGTCTGGCCGTCAACTTCAGGATTGGAGCCTCAACTATTGCCAGCGCATTGCCGGCCGCCGCTGGGCTAAAGGCCATAGTCTCGGGCAGTTGCTCCCTGGCTACCAACCGCCAGGTGCGCAGGTTCATCGAGACTGGTAGTCCAGCGTTCGGCATAGATGCGTTGCAGATCGCTGCCGGAGTCGATGTAACCGCACGGGCGTTGGCTTGGGCCGAGCCTCGGATGAGCCAGGGACCGGTGCTGATCTACTCGACCGCTGATTCCAATGCAGTGAAGACTGTTCAGGAGAAACTCGGCGTGCAACAGGCCGGTACCATGCTAGAGGGAGCGATGGGCGCGGTTGCACGCGGCCTGGTGGAACTTGGTGTTCGGCAGATCGTTGTAGCGGGTGGAGAAACCGCCGGCGCCTGCGTACAGGCCTTGAATATCACGGAGATGAAAATCGGCCCGCAAATCGACCCCGGTGTTCCGTGGTGCTACGCCGATACGCACGCCGCGCCGAGCGTGGGCCTGCACTTGGCGCTGAAGTCAGGAAATTTTGGCGCCGAC
>JBDUCU010000188.1:0-3890 GCA_040003315.1 Burkholderiaceae bacterium
CAGAGAAGGTGGCAAAACCGTCGGCGCCGGCGTCGTCGCTAAGATTATCGAGTAGCAGTTACGGCTTAGGGGCGTAGCTCAATTGGCAGAGCGCTGGTCTCCAAAACCAGAGGTTGGGGGTTCGATGCCCTCCGCCCCTGCCACCACTGGGAAACGGCAGTTATAGATGGCAACGCAGAATATCGAAACCGTTACCAGCAAGACCGACTTGGTCATTGTGCTGTTGGCCGTGATGGCAGCTGCGGCGGGGGTATTGGGCTTTACGTTTCTGACGGGACGGCCGGCGATTGCGCGAGTGGGTGTACTGATCGGTGGAGTCGTGCTCGCGCTCGTCATCGCCTGGTTTTCGCAATCGGGCAAACGCTTTCTTGCTTACGCACGTGAGTCGTATGAAGAAACAAAACGTGTCATATGGCCGAGCCGCAAGGAGACGGTCGTCACGACCAGCATCGTATTCGGCTTTGTCATCGTGATGGCGCTCTTTCTTTTTTTAGTCGACAAGAGTGTCGAGTGGATGCTTTACGACATGCTGCTGAGCTGGCGCTAGCACTCATTGGACGACGTATATGGCAACTGAATCATCATCCGAAGCAGAAAACGGCGCAGTCGATGCCGCACCACAGGTTGCGGCGCCATCCGGCACCAAACGCTGGTACGTGGTGCACGCCTACTCGGGGATGGA
This sequence comes from Burkholderiaceae bacterium, assembly GCA_040003315.1. GTDB lineage: Bacteria > Pseudomonadota > Gammaproteobacteria > Burkholderiales > Burkholderiaceae_F > JACCZX01. The sequence goes on from JBDUCU010000188.1 coordinate 683, forward strand.
GAAGGGCGTGGCCCGTGGGCTGCAGGAGCGTATCAATCGTGCGGGCCTGCAGTCCCAATTCGGGCAGATCCTGGTGCCTGTCGAGGAAGTGGTCGAGGTCAAGGGCGGTAAGAAGTCGATCACAGAGCGGCGCATGTACTCGGGTTACGTGTTGGTCGAGATGGATATGACCGATGAAGCGTGGCACCTGGTGAAGAGCACACCCAAGGTGACCGGCTTCCTCGGCGGCAGTGCGAATCGGCCGTCGCCTCTACGCCAGAAAGAGGTCGACGAGATCCTGATGCGGATGCAGGAAGGTGCCGAAAAGCCGCGGCCGAAGACCTTGTGGGAAGTGGGCGAAATGGTGCGCGTCAAGGACGGCCCGTTTACTGACTTCAACGGCAACGTCGAAGAAGTCAACTACGAAAAGAGTCGCTTGCGTGTTTCGGTCACGATCTTCGGCCGTTCGACGCCGGTCGAATTGGAATTCGGTCAGGTCGAAAAAGTTTGAGCTTAATTAGACGGGGAGCCGTGCTCGGCTTGTCCGACGGCGATTGCACCCACAGGAGGTTCGTGAATGGCAAAGAAAATCATCGGCTTTATCAAGTTGCAGGTGCCGGCGGGGAAGGCCAATCCTTCACCTCCGATCGGCCCGGCACTCGGCCAGCGCGGTCTGAACATCATGGAATTTTGCAAGGCGTTCAATGCGCAGACGCAAAGCATGGAGCCCGGTCTGCCGATTCCGGTGGTGATCACGGCGTTTGCGGACAAGAGCTTTACGTTCGTGATGAAGACGCCGCCGGCCACGGTGCTGATCAAAAAGGCGGCCAAGATCGAGCGCGGATCGCCCAAGCCGCATACGGACAAGGTCGGCAAGATCACTCGCGCGCAGGCCGAAGAGATTGCAAAGGCGAAGATGCCTGATTTGACGGCAGCGAACTTGGAAGCGGCGGTGCGCACGATCGCCGGCAGCGCGCGCTCGATGGGGATCACGGTGGAGGGCCTGTAATGCCACACGTTTCGAAGCGTACTCAGGCCAATCGCAGCAAGCTCGATCCGCAAAAGGTTTATGCGGTCGGTGACGCGCTGTCGCTGATCAAGCAATGCGCGACCGCCAAGTTCGACGAATCGGTTGACGTATCGGTGGCGCTCGGCATCGATGCCAAGAAATCCGATCAAACAGTGCGCGGCTCCGTGGTGCTGCCGGCTGGGAGCGGCAAGACAAAGCGCGTCGCGGTGTTTGCCCAGGGCGCGAAAGCCGAGGATGCAAAGGCAGCCGGCGCGGACATCGTCGGCATGGACGACCTCGCAGCTAAGATCAAGGAAGGCTTCATGGATTTCGACGTCGTCATCGCATCGCCCGATGCAATGCGCGTAGTGGGAGGGCTGGGTCAGATTCTGGGTCCGCGCGGCCTGATGCCGAATCCGAAGGTTGGCACGGTCACACCCGATGTGAGTCAGGCGGTCAAGAATGCCAAAGCCGGCCAGGTGCAGTTTCGGGCGGACAAGGCGGGCATGGTCCACGCGTCGATCGGCCGCGCTTCATTCGAGGTCGATCGTTTGCAAACCAACTTGTCGGCGCTGATCGAGGCACTGAACAAGTCGAAGCCTGCGTCGTCAAAAGGTGTTTTTCTGCGCAAGATTTCGGTGTCATCGACGATGGGTATCGGCGTGCGCGTTGACGCCGCAACGTTGAACGGATAAGTGTCAATGGATAGGTTCTCCAGCCCGCGCGAAAGCGGGCTGGAGCGAAAGAGCTTTGGGCTGCGCGCGACGTCGGAACAGCGAACTAAGCGCGCTGCTGTCAGAGACCGCTGGAGGAAGGTAGTGCCTTCCTTAAGTTTGGAAGACGGTTTCCATTCCAGCGTAGACGGTGAACCCGGAGAAGGCATGGAAGTGCGCTCATGAAATGCGTGAGGACGTGCATCGGTGCTTCGCTTCGGTCGCCGGTTTGTAACCGGTGCTTGAGCAATTTGCGAAGCACTTTTATGGAGGCCCGTGCATGAGTCTTAATCGGCAGCAAAAGGTGGCGGTGGTCGAGGAAGTCGGCGCGTTGGTAGCGGCGTCCCAATCGATCGTCGTTGCCGAATACCGAGGGCTGGGTGTGGATGCAATCACGAGGTTGCGCAAGCAGGCGCGCAGCCAAGGTGTGCAATTGCGCGTGCTGAAGAACACATTGGCGCGGCGCGCGATCGATGGAACGGTATTTTCAGGACTGTCCGACAAGCTGGTCGGACCCCTGGTCTACGGTTTTTCCAGCGATTCCGTTGCTGCGGCAAAAGTGCTCTCAGGCTTTGCCAAAGACAACGACAAACTCATCGTCAAGGCTGGCGGGATGCCCAACTTCGTCATGGACGAAAAGGGCGTCAAGCAGCTGGCGACGCTACCGAGCCGCGATGAGTTGCTGGCAACACTAATGGCCACGATGCAGGCCCCGATCGGTCAGTTCGTTCGTACCTTGAACGAAGTGCCGGCGCGGCTGGTCCGCACCCTGGCTGCCGTGCGCGATGCCAAGGAATCGGCACCTGCATAGAGATCCACGTCTTCGCTTGACACGATAAACGCATTTTTTCAGGAGTTAGTCATGGCACTTTCGAATCAGGAAATTCTCGATGCAATCGGCGCCAAGTCGGTGCTCGAGATCAGTGAATTAATCAAGATGATGGAAGAGAAGTTCGGCGTATCGGCGGCCGCAGCCGCCGTATCGGTAGCCGCCCCAGCGGGTGGCGGTGGCGCTGCGCCGGCTGCCGAGGAGCAGACCGAGTTCAACGTCATCCTTGCCGAATTTGGCGCCAACAAAGTCAACGTCATCAAGGCGGTGCGCGAGTTGACAGGCCTGGGGCTGAAAGAGGCGAAGGATCTGGTCGACGGCGCGCCGAAACCGGTCAAGGAAGGCGTCAACAAGGCCGACGCTGACGCGGCGAAGAAGAAGCTGGAGGACGCTGGCGCCAAAGTTGAAATTAAATAGCAAGTTCGTGTTGCCGGCGGAGCAAAGCTTCGCCGGCTCCCCTGAACGTGAAGCCTTTGAACTGGGAATTCCGTCCCCAACTCAAAGTCTTCCCTGGATGAACGACCGCGCGAGGCACAACCTACGCCGCTCGGATGCATGCGTTGATCGCTGCGTCCGTGGTGGCATTTGTCGTCTCCGCGACGAACGTCCTCGGTTAATTGTTGTGCCCCTGTCCCGTATCGAACGGAGCGTCCATGCCGTACTCGTTCACTGAAAAAA
>JBDUCU010000189.1:0-3882 GCA_040003315.1 Burkholderiaceae bacterium
TCCGCAACCATGTCGTCGCGATGGATAAACCGTAGCGAGGCAGAGTTGATGCAATAGCGCAAGCCGCCTCGGTCGGCAGGACCGTCGTCAAATACATGCCCCAGGTGGCTGTCGGCGTGCGTCGAGCGCACTTCGGTTCGAACCATTCCATGCGACTTGTCGTGGAGCTCGTTGACGTTGGCCGGTTCGATCGGCTTAGTGAAGCTCGGCCAACCACATCCCGATTCAAACTTGTCGGAAGACGCGAACAGCGGTTCGCCCGACACAATGTCGACATAAATGCCCGGCTCCTTGTTATCCAAATACTCGCCGGTGCCCGGCGGCTCAGTGCCACTTTGCTGCGTGACGCGACGCTGCTCCGGCGTCAGCTTTCGGATCGCTTCATCGTCTCGTTTGAACTCGCTCATTTCGTTCATTGTCAGAACTTAGTTGGTCGACACGATCGCAGTTTAGTTCTGCCCGGTGTTCGATGTTGAGGATGCCTTCGCTTACGGCGTTCAACACTGGATGCGCCTGACGCCGCGTTGGGGGCGCAAACACTTGGAGTAGAGTTGCTGCGCCCTACGATTGGCAGCGGAGGAGAGCCTGATGAGATGCGACTGCGCCTGGACCCTTGGATTGTGCGTTCTTTGCCTTGCGCCTTCGGCGGGAGCACAAATTGTGAAGTGCGTCGACGCGGAAAAAAACGTGACCTATTCCGATGTGCCTTGTCTGCGAAAGGAGAAGACGGCCTTCGTCGACACCCGAGCCAGCTCGAATGTTCTGGACTACAGCTTCATCCGGGCACAAAAAGGCCGCGTGTTCGCGCCGGTGGCGGAATCGCCGGGCTACTCCGCGTCGCCCGCCCCGCCGCCATCTGCACCGGCACCATTTGTAGTAGATCGGACGGTAAAGCCCGCGACCAAGTACTAGCGCTGACTCCAAGCCGTCGCTAGCGCGACAGTTACGATTCGAGCGAGCAGTGCCGATCTAGTGCGGGCAGAACGCAGTGGCCGCGACGGCCATGTCTGAGCGAACGAATCGGCCACTTGAGCCGCCATCGCAAGTGACATTGGGACGCAAGGGGCAGAGTTCGCTGGAGCCTCGTTGACTGGCCATATCCTCTTTCATTTCCAGGCTGAACGGCCATGATTGTCACGTTCGACCTCTTCAGCGCCATGACCAACAGCCTTGCCGGGGGCTCCCGGACGTTTGCCAAGCTCGCAGAAAGCCGCGGATGGCAGCACACGGGGCAGGCGCTGTACAGCCGCTGGGATGAACACAACAAGGCCGGACAGCGCACCGCCAAGGCACCCACCACCTTCCACGATCTGTCGTTGCAGGCCCTCAGTCAGACGTATGCCGACCTCGGGCTCGATGTCGCCTTGGCCAAGGCCGACATGGTCACCCTGGAGGAGTCGGTCAACGAGTGGCCTTTATGGCCCGATATTGCTGACGCTGTTCGTAAAATCGCCGAGCACGCTCGCGTCGGCCTTCTTTCTAACGTTGACGACGTCTTGGCCCGAAGGACAAGTGCATTTCGCCTCATTGATCCCGAGTTGGCGCTAACCTCGCAACGGCTCGGCGCCTACAAGCCCAGTACCGAGATCTACCAGGCGGCGGTTGCGGCAGTTGCACCGGAGAGGCTGGTACACATAGCGGCATCCGCCCGCGACGTGCGCGGCGCACTCGAGGCGGGCATCACCACCGTACGACTCGCACGACCGGGACATGTACTCGATGCGAACGGCCCGACGCCTCCCCTTGAAGTCGAAGACGCCGCGGACCTAGTGGAGCTGCTGTTCCGGGGTGTGACGGATCCGAGCTGATCGCCGGCGAGCCGATGCGAAAGACACGGCTTCGGCGAACACCGCAAGGGACCCGAGTCGGCCAGGAAGCGGTCGCTAGCCGCTCGTTCTGAGTTTGACCCATATGCGCACCGAGGTCGAAAGGCGTTCCGGCAGCTGCGGTTTTTATCGGATCTGCTAATGGCCGAAAATCGGAGTCACATAACGGCCAAAACTAGGTGTGGCGCACCTCTCCAAGCGATTTGGACCGACTTGTTATGGCGGCGCCGATCTCGTTAATCCGGGCGGTCTACTAACTATTCTGAAGCAACCATCAACTGAGCTGGCTGGACGACGCAAAGCGCGCACCGTTCAACCGGAACAGCTTACTGCTTCGCAGCCGGAGGAGGTAATGCCATACCCTCCGCAATTGCAACACGCTCCAGCGCTTGCTCCATGATGGATCGCGCCAGCGCTGCGGCGCGCTGCAGGTCCAGATGCAGGAGCGCATCAGATGGACTGAGGCTCGCGCATTCCGCGCTGTAACGCTCAAAGCCCCCCAAGTTCATCACCAGGTCGACGAGGTGCCTAGGGCACTCGCATTCGATGGTGCGGGAAGCGCCGAAAAGCTCGGCGAGCGTTCGCTCGTCGAACCTAGGTGGTTTCGGTTGAGCACTCACCAGCAAACGTAGCGCGTCGCCTGCGTCGAGCCGAGGGCGACGTACAACGTCCAGGCAGATGGCCTCGAGCTCGGTCGCATCTGAGGTCGACCGCGCCATGGCATGCCCGGCCAGGCGCATGCGCCTGACCATAGCGCTTGGCGCGAAGCGATACAGCACGATCGCACTTGCCGCACCGCAGGCAGCCTTGATCGCTGCGACGAGCCCGAGATCGGCATCGCTGAGGGTCGGCAGCTCGATGATCGCGATGTCCGCGATAACGTCTTTCAGAGCGAGAACTGCGTTCGCCGGATCGGCCCAGCGTCCCGTAGCTTTAAGCACGCCGCCAGAAAGAGCCTTGGCAAAGTGTTCGCCAGCCAGCAACGGGCCCACTAACGCGACCTTGATCTCGCTCCGTTCGCCGGGGATCGCCCTGCCGGAGCTGGTGACTTGCAATGACCTCGTCACGGTCTGCATGCCCAGGAGCTCGTCGGTGCCGAGTGATGCGATGGTGCCGATCGGATGGCCCAGGTCCACCAGCTGTTTGATCATCGCCAGCCGCCGGATGTCCGGCATCGAGTAAAGGCGTTGCCGCCCTGCGCTCAGTTTCGGGCCGATCACCGAGTAGCGGCGCTCCCAGATGCGCAAGGTGTTGACGGGCACTCCGGAAAGCCGCGCGGCCACGCCGCTTCGATAGACGCCCGCAGGCTGGTCTTCAGTAGTCATAGTGTGTCGCTCACATAGTTGCTGATGTATCGGGAAGATCTCAATCATGAGCACCAAAGATGAACTATAACACTCACTGAAACGCTATTGAAACGTTATTGTTTAATAATAATGGTACAGATACGAACACTAACGGTTAGACTCCGGCGGTGCTGATCGCGGTTTAAGCCTCGAATAGGTATGAAATTCCCCTCGAATCAACGAAACCAATAGGAATCTGAAATGAAAAAAGCATTGCTCGCCATTGCCGCTTCCACGCTGATCGCGACGAACGCCTTCGGCAAAGACATCGTCGACACCGCAGTTTCCGCGGGTACGTTCAACACCCTCGCCACCGCTCTGAAGGCGGCCGGCCTCGTCGACACGCTGAAGGGTCCCGGTCCGTTCACGGTGTTTGCGCCGACCGACGCGGCCTTTGCGAAAGTTCCCGCAGACCAACTTCGGGCGTTGCTTGCCGACAAGGCCAAGCTCACCGCGGTACTGACTTACCACGTCGTGCCTGGGGTGGTGATGTCCAAGGACGTAAAGCCCGGAATGGTGAAGACGGTGCAGGGCTCGAACCTGACCGTGACCACGATGGGCGGTGTCAAGGTGAATAACGCCAACGTCACCGCCGTCGACATCGTCGCCGACAACGGCGTGATCCATGTGATCGACACGGTAGTTCTGCCGAACTAAGCAGCCATCGCTACGGGTGCAGGTTTCGGCCCGGCAACGGGTCGAAGCCTCGC
>JBDUCU010000014.1:0-39553 GCA_040003315.1 Burkholderiaceae bacterium
TGTAGTCGAGCAGGCTTTGCTCACGGACCTGGGCGCGCGTCAGCCGGATGATCAGCGACAGCTTGAAGAGCGCCAGGTTGATCGCCGGCAGCAGCGCATAGCGCAGCCCTTCCCAATTGAAGATCGACAGCTGCAGTCCGAGCACGTCGGTGGTCGGCCCGCGGCCGGTCGAAGGCAGCCACCCCAGCTGCACCGCAAACACCATGATCAGAATCAGGCCGACCCAGAATGTCGGCAATGAAAACCCGAGGATCGATACCGCCATGATTGCTTTTGCACCGGCGCTGTGAGGTCGAAGCCCGGCATAGAGTCCGAGCGGAATGCCCAAAGTCACTGCGATCACCATGGCGAGGAACGCCAGCTCGAGCGTGGCCGGCATGCGTTCGAAGATCACTTCAAGCGCCGGCCGTGCATAGACGAAGGAATTGCCCAGGTTGCCGGTCAAAGCACCTGCAACGAAGCTGATGTATTGCTGGTGAATCGGCTTATCGAGCCCGAGCGCCTTGCTGGCGCGCTCTTTTTCGATCTGATCGGCCGCCGGGTTGACCAGAATCTCGACCGGATCGCCAATCAAGTAAAGGCCGCCAAACACCAGCAGCGAAGTGACCGCGAGGACCAGCGCCGTTTGCGCCAGCCGACGCAGAATGTAGACAGTCATGACTGCTGTGCAGTCAGGGGATGGGGTCGGCTACTTCGCGGGCCTCACCTCGTATGCGAATGTCGCCTGGTCGGCACGCGCCTTGTACATCAAGCCCTGCCGCGTTGCCCACGTACTGACTTCGTAATGCAGCGGCACCAGCCCCATCAGTTCGCCGATCGCTTTTTCGGATGCGCGGGCCAGCATGATGCCGCGCTTGGTATCGTCGATCGTGGTTAGCGCTTGAGTCAGCAGCGCGTCGACGCCGGCGTCCGAAAAACGGCCGCGGTTCGCTGTTCCGAGCCCCTGCTTCGGATCGAACGTCGCGAGCAACGCGCGTAGCGGCGATGATGTCTCGCCCGTATCCGCACCCCAGCCGGCCATCAGGAAGGAAAATTCGAGCTTCGAGGCGCGCGAGAAGAACACGCTCGATGGCATCGTCTCGAGCTTGGTGGGAATGCCGTTGCGCGACAGGTATTGAGCGACGGCCTGCGCGACTGCCGCATCGTTGATATAGCGATTGTTCGGCGCGTGCAGCGTCAACCCGAAGCCGTTCGGATAGCCGGCTTCGGCCAGCAGTTTCTTCGCACCCTGAGGATCGTATTTGTCGGGCTTCAGAGCCTTGCTGGTGCCGAAGAACTGCTCGGGCAGCAGCTGCCCAGCCGCGACCGCCTGGCCTTCCATGATGCGCGACACGATCGCGTCGCGATCGATCATCTTGCTGATCGCCTTTCGCACCCGTGGATCACGCATGGGATTCGCTTCCAACGGTCTACCGTCGACGGTCGTCACGAACGGCGAATTCTTGTCACGGTTCGAATCCAGATGCAAATAAATAACGCGGTTCGACACGGCCGACGACAGGGCAACACGCTTGTCCTTCGAGAGCTGCGCGATATCGGCGGTGGGCACACCCTCGATCATCTGCACGTCTCCGGCGAGCAATGCTGCGACTCGCGCGGGCGCACTGGGAATCATCCGGAAGCGGACGGTCTCCCAGGCGGGCTTGGGCCCCCAGTATTGATCGTTGCGCTTCAGCACGACGCGATCGCCTGCGACATATTCGGCATAGCGATAGGAGCCCGTTCCGATCATTGCCTTGCCCGAATTGAAGTCTTCGGTCTTCGCAGTTTCGGCAACCGATTTGGGCACGATGATCACAGCGACAAGATCACTCGGCAGCAGCGGATGAGGCTTGTCGGTTTTCAGGCGCAGCGTGTACGGATCAGGTGCCTGGATATCGACGATCGGCCGGACAAAAAACGCAAATGATGCCGGCGAGTTTGGTACGTTCGGAACGCGCTTGAAGGTCGCGATCACATCGTCGGCGGTGAAGTCCTGACCGTTGTGAAACTTCACACCCTTGCGCAGCTTGATCTCCCACTCGAGATCGTTCAGCGCTTTCCACGATTCGGCCAACCCGGGCAGCATGCGCTGGCTCTCGTCCTGCTTGACCAGCGTTTCGAATACATGCCGGGCCATGCTGTTATTGGGCGTCAGGTTATGAAAATGCGGATCGAGAGACGTAATCGGAGTCGACAGGCCGACGGTTAGATCCGCGGCCCGCACCGAGCCGACCAATGCCATTGCAGCGAGGGCAACGCGCAGACCCCGCGAGAAGTGTCGAGCCATGAGAGACCTTTCGGAACGGCAGGTCGCTAGCTTAGCGGCTGCAGCGACGTATCGCGCCTGGCAGGCACGGCGTATGCGAGAAGATACCTATGGCAGCGGGCGCGGGTGCCAGGAACGTGTCCACCGCGTCGAATCGGCCTATAGAGCAAAGAAATGAGCAAGCCACGCGAGAGCGTCCGCAAGACAAGAGAGAGGCCCCGGGCCTCCCAAGCGGACATTGCGGTGCGCGAGTTGTCGCCCGATCACGCCGAAGTCGAGCTTGCGCCACTGATTGACGACGCAATTCCAACGCGCGGCTATCAGATGCTGCCGATGGTCGGACTGGGCGGCTCGGCGGGCTGCATTCCCGCGCTGCAGGCGTTCTTTCATGCGATGCCACCCGAGCCGGGCTTGGTATTCGTCGTCATCCTGCATCTGTCGGCGGAGTACGAAAGCATGCTGGCCGAACTGCTGCAACGTTCGACAGCGATGCGTGTGGAGCAGGTGAACCGGACGATTGAGGTCGAAGCGAATCACGTCTACGTCATTCCGCCCGGCAAGCAGATCGCGTCGGCCAACGGCCGTTTGGAGCTCGTCGATCTGCCATCGGAGCGCGGCAAGCGCGTTGCGGTGGATCTTTTCTTTCGCACACTGGCCGATACGCACGGCGCGCATGCAGCAGCCATCGTCCTTTCGGGTGCCGATGGTGACGGAGCGATTGGCGTCAAGCGCATCAAGGAGCGCGGCGGGCTTACCATCGCGCAGGATCCGCGCGAGGCGCAACACGAGAGTATGCCGAGCGCGTCGATCCGCACCGGCATGGTCGACTGGGTGTTGCCGGTTGCCGATATTCCGGAGCGCCTTATCAGTTATTACGAACGTGCAAGGCGCCTTGAGCTGCCGCCCGAAGATGGAGCGCACCCGGCGACGCCCTCGCGGCGTTCTTCTCTGGCACAGGACGAAGCTGCGCTGCGCGACATCTTGATCTATCTGCACACGCGCAGCGGCCGCGACTTTTCGTACTACAAACGCGCAACGATTCTGCGCCGGATCGGGCGACGGCTGCAGGTCAACGCGATCGACGACCTGAAGAGTTACCTGGTGTTTTTGCGCACCAACGAGTCCGAGCCAGCAGCGTTACTTCAGGATCTGCTGATCAGCGTGACCAATTTTTTCCGCGACCGCGAAGCGTTCGACGCGCTTGCGCTTCGATTGCCATCGCTGTTCCGCGGCAAAGGACCTGGCGAGTCGGTTCGGGTCTGGGTGCCCGGCTGTGCCACGGGCGAGGAAGCGTATTCGCTGGCAATCATGCTGCATGAGTACGCGCGCAATCTCGATGCACCACCGCAGATCCAGATATTTGCCACCGATCTCGACGAGGCCGTGATCAAGATGGCGCGCGACGGTGTATATCCCGACGCAATCACTGCCGACGTTTCCGAAGATCGGCTGCGGCGCTGGTTCACCAAGGAACTGCATGGCTACCGGGTGCGGCGCGAAATTCGCGAGCTGGTCGCGTTCGCATTGCACGATCTGCTCAAAGACTCTCCATTTTCGCGTCTCGATCTAGTGTCGTGTCGCAACCTGCTGATCTACCTGAATCGCGAGGCGCAATCTCGCGCGTTCGAGGTCTTTCATTTTGCGTTGCGGCCCCACGGGTGCCTGTTTCTCGGCATGTCGGAGTCAGTCGATAACGACACCTCTCTGTTTTCGGTAGTTGACAAAAAATATCGCATTTACGCGCAGCAGCCGACCAAGCGCACCGCGCTGCCGGTGCCTGTTGGAACCAGCGCACTGGCACGCGCGCTCGAACTGAGGCAACGCTCGGAGGAGCGGCCGGCGCTGCCGAAATCCAATGGCAATGCCACAGTTCCAGGCGGAGCCGATGTTCAAGTCGCGCTGTTTGGGGCCGCGCAGTCGACCCCCGGCGAGCTGCATTACAAACTGATCGAACGCTTTGCATCGCCTTCGATGCTGGTCGACACCAATACAACATCGTTCACTTATCCGACAGCGCGGGCGGCTTCCTGCAATTGGGCGGGGGTGAACCCACGCGTAATCTGCTGCAGCTGGTGCACCCGACGATGCGCGTCGATCTGCGCGCCGCGCTGTTCAGTGCACTGCAGTCGCAACAGCCGGCTAACGCGCTTTTCGTGCGCACGCTAGTCAACGGCGAGGCGCGGGTGGTCGACATTCACGTATCGCCCGCGCTTGATCTGGCGCCCAACCACCTGCTGGTGCGGTTTGAAGAATCGGTTAGGTCGGGCGCGGGCGATAATTCCGCACACGATGTTCAGGATGAGCAAAGGCGAACCATCGCCGATCAACTTGAGCGCGAGCTCGACGCAACCCGGGCTCAGCTGAAAGACATTGTCGAGCAGTCCGAGACGTCGACCGAGGAACTCAGGGCGAGCAATGAAGAGCTGCAGGCCGTCAATGAAGAGCTTCGTTCGGCGACCGAGGAACTCGAGACCAGCCGCGAGGAATTGCAGTCGATCAACGAAGAGTTGACGACGGTCAATTTCGAATTGAAGGGCAAGGTCGACGAGTTAAGCCAGGCCAACTCTGACCTGCAGGTGCTGATGTCGTCGACGGCGATCGCAACGCTGTTTCTTGACCTCGATCTGCGCATCATGCGTTACACGCCGGCGGCGGTCGAGCTGTTCAACCTGATATCGACTGACGTCGGTCGGCCGCTGACCGACCTGACCAATCGCCTGAACTATCCCGAGATGGTGCGCGACGCGCGGCGTGCGATCGGCGAGCTTGTGACGGCCGAGCGCGAAGTGCAGGCTGGCGGTCGCTGGTATATCGCTCGCACTGTGCCGTATCGCTCGGCCGATGAGCGAATTGGTGGCGTGGTGTTTACCTTCGTTGACATCACGGCGCGCCGGCAAGCCGAAGATGCATTGCGCGAGCTGCAGGCCGAACAGGCGGAGGATCTGGTCGCGCTGCTGCGCCTGCAGGAGCTCAACAGCCGCCTGCTGACCGCCGCTGAGCTGGCGCCGCAGCTTAAGCAGCTGCTCGATGCGACCGTCGAAATGCAGCGCGCGGATTTCGGCAACATCCAGCTCTACGACGCGAAATCGCGAACCCTGGAAATCGTTGCCCAGCGTGGCTTTGACGCTGCGTTTGTCGAGCACTTCAAGATAGTTTCCGTCGACGACACGGCATCGGCCTGCGGACGCGCATTCAGAAACCACGAACGTGTGACGATCGTTGACGTTCAGCAGGACCGGAGCTACGCGCCGCTGCGCGAGGTGGCCGAAGGAGCCGGGTACCGGGCGGTCCAGTCGAGTCCGCTGTTCGATCGCAACGATCAGCCGCTGGGCATCCTAACAACGCATTTCCGCGACCCGCACCAGCCTTCGCCGCGCCAGAACCGGCTGACCGACTTGTACGCAAGACAGGCCGCCGATGTGATCGGTTCCAAGCTGGCCGAGCAGCGGCTGCGCGAGTCGGGGGAGCGCTTCCGGGCGATGGTCGAGCAGACCGCACTCGGCGTCGCTGAGATCAATTTTTCGGGACTCGTGACATTTGCGAACCCGCGATTGTGCGAAATTGTCGGTCGATCACCCGAAGAGTTGAACGCGGTACGCATGCAGGACATTACGCATCCCGATGACCTTGCTATCGCAGAGGCTGCATTTAAGCGTTTGCAGCGCGACGGTACAGCCTACGACCTCGAGCAACGGCTGCTATGCCCGGATGGCCGATCAGTGCCGGTCAGCGTCAACGTGGCAGTCGTGCGAGATCGATACTCCCACCCCGTTGCGGCCACCGCGCTGGTGCTGGATCTGACCGAGCGCAATCGTGCGCAGGCAGCGTCACGCGAAAGCGAGGAACGTTTACGGCTCGTTGTAGAAAATGCGCGTGAGTACGCGATTTTCGCCATGGATCTCGAGCGGAGAGTGACCAGTTGGTATTCAGGCGCGCAGCGCCTGCTGGGCTACAGCGAGGCCGAAATCATCGGACAACCGGGCGATATCATCTTCACGCCCGAAGATCGCGCTGCCGGCGCACCTGAACAGGAGGCTCGTACCGCGCTGGCCACCGGGCGTGCTTCCGACGAGCGTTGGCATGTGCGCAGGGATGGCAGCCGCTTTTGGGGCAGCGGCGTGATGATGGCGATGCAAGATGGCAACAAGAAAACGATCGGCCTGATCAAGATCTTCAGGGATCAGACCGAAGCGCGTGAAATCACCGAAGCGCTTGCGCAAAGCCGTGTCGAGCTAATGCAGGCGCTGCAAGACAACAAGATTGCGCGCGAAGAGCTCGAGTCAGCCAGCCGTGCAAAGGATCGATTCCTCGCGGTGCTGTCGCACGAGCTGCGCACGCCGCTGACGCCGGTCGTGATGGCGGTGCAGACGCTTATGCGCCGGGCTGACCTGCCCGCTCCGGAGCGCGATGCGCTCGAAATGATTCGCCGCAACATCAAGATCGAGTCGCATTTGATCGATGACCTGCTCGATCTGACGCGTATTACGCGGGGAAGGCTCGAAGTCGTGACCGAGCCGATGGACCTGCACGCGGCGGTATCCGGCGCGGTCGAAGTCTGCGCGTCCGACATCCACGGCAAGATCCAGACGCTGCAGGTATCGCTTGAAGCGACTCGGCATCAGACCGAGGGCGAGCCGAACCGGCTGCAACAGGTGGTATGGAATCTGTTGAAGAACGCGTCCAAGTTCACGCGCAGAGGCGGTGAGATCCGTTTGTCGACCCGCAACGAAGAAAACCGCTTCGTGTTGACCGTTTCGGACAGCGGAATAGGCATCCACCCGAATGCCTTACCGACGATTTTCGACGCCTTTAGCCAAGGCGGGGAGTGGGTCGCCCGGGAATACGGGGGTCTGGGCCTCGGCCTTGCTATAGCTAAGGCAACCGTGGAGGCGCACGGCGGAACGATCAAGGCGGCCAGCGGCGGCCCGAACCAGGGCTCGACCTTTACCGTGGAGCTGCCACTAATCGAGCGTCAATAGCAATGGCCTTGGCACAAATGACAACCAGTCTGGATAAGCGGGCACCGAGCGGTGCCGACTTGCTGAGGATTTTCGTCGTCGAGAATCACGCAGACACCCGTGAGTTTCTGACCGCGATGCTCGAAGGGCTGGGGCATACGGTTGCCGCCGCGGAGACGATGGGAAAAGCACTGCGCGAGATACCCTCTTCCAACTGCGACGTGCTGATTTCCGATATTGGCCTTCCGGATGGCGACGGATGGGAACTATTGGGTCGTCTGAACCTTGCACGGCCGATCTTTGCAATTGCGATGAGCGGTTACGGCATGACCTCAGATCGGGCGCGCAGCAAGGCTGCTGGCTATCGTCATCACCTGATCAAGCCGATGGGGCTCGAGCAACTCGAAACCATCTTGGAGCAGGCCGCCATCGAGGTGCAGAAGTCAAACCGCACGCAGCCCGAGGTGGCCTCCACCTTAGTGGGTACCGGCTCAAAGGCGAGCTAGAAAGCTCCGCTTTGGCGCGGATATCGGGAATGGTGGTCGGAATTGAACCACCGACACACGGATTTTCAGTCCTCTTGGTAGCCGCACAGGCGGAGTTGAATCAATAACTCAGCAGACGCCCGTTGCGTCTTTCTGCAGCAATTTGCAGCACCGTGCGTAGCTGATTCACGCAAAGCTCACGCACGGCGTTCTGCATGTCACCAGACGTCCGCTTACAACCCCCGAAAGCGGACTTCGCTTAGGAAGAGGAGCGTGACGATCAACTCATTCTCAAGCCAGTTGGAACTGGCAACAGGATTGGCGCAGTGCCAATTCACTTCGTTCAATCTGATCGCGCACTATCTGAAACGGATCGTCCCAGGAGCGCCGTCAACGCGTCTTGAGCGCCTTCTGCTTCCGCATCGCGAGCCCCGCCATTAGATACGTGATCACGTACACAATCACGCGGTAGATCACAGCCGACCCTGGTGGAATGCAGATGAACGACATGCCGGTCAGCCCGCGCAGGCCGATTTCGTGCGCGATCCGGATCACTTCGTAGTCCGACATCCCGATCGGCTCGGCCAATTCGCCCAGCAGATCGCCCGACGCCGGTCCCGCGCCGCCGAGCACGTCCATGTCGAAGTGAACGTAGACATCGCTCGTTCCTTCGTAGGCCTTGTCGAGCAGCTTGATGAGGCCGTCGAGCCCGAAGCGCGAGTCGCGAATCTTCCACATCGGCACGAAGTTCGCACCTTCCTTGACATAGCGCCGCACGTAAGCCTTGTCCTCCAGCATGCCGCGCTCGCCGACCTCGACCACGTTCGACCACTTGTAGTTGCTATGCCATTCGTAGAGCCGCGCCTTCCAGTTGCCGGAGCCGGCGATGCGCAGATCCGCCGTCGCATGATCGGCCGGACGCGAATCCCAATGCGTGTCGAGACTGATCATCCCGACGTTGCCTTTCGCGCGCTCGCCAATCGGTTTTGCGATCGCGTATGAGCCGGGCGGCGAGTTCTGCCCGATGACGATCGGAATCGCACCCGCATCGAGCACTTGGTTAACCTTCACTTCAACAGCAGCCTGCGCGCGCAGGATGTTCTCGACGGTGGCTGCGTAGTTGGCCTCCGGTGGAATCGCCGCATCGCCGAAGTCGACGATCTTCAGGTAATCGAAGATGTCGAGATCGAACTCCTGCACGTAGCCGGTATAGCGGATCGATTGCTGGCGTACGCGCTTCGGCCCCGCGAGCCACAATTCCTTATCGACTCCGCTGTACGTCTTGCCCCAGCCCGCGGCGAAGGGCGCGCCGATGATGACAACATCGGCGCCGACGAGATCCTTTTCCGAGAGCGCAACCGGAACGCCGAGGAACGTTGGCATGTCTTCGGCGAGTCGCGGAAACGTTTTGGTGCGAACGCGCGTCGATGTTGATATCGCGGACCACTCAGGGTAGTCGCTCATGGCTCACTTCCTCTGTGATTGGGTGCTCAAAAACCCGGAAAGAATGGAATTCGGTTCGCGCCCCGTAATGGTCAGCTTAGTATATGGTCAGAGCGTAGACGCACGTGTTGATGCGATCTCTTGCACACAGGAGACAAGATGGACAAGAGAAATAAAGACAAGTCAGGTTCGGCAAGCACTCCCACGCACTATTCGGAAAGTCGGCGCAAATTTGTCGAAGCAACACTGCTAGCGACTACGGCTGCGGGAGCGGCGGGAATCCTTGGCAGCACACAGGCCTTCGCGCAAGCGGGGCCGAAGAAGGGCGGCGTGCTGAAACTCGCCGTACCCTCCGCCGCACGCCGGCTCGATCCGGCCATTCACGGCGCGAACGAGGAATTCATCATCAGTGCTGCGATCTTCGACAACCTGGTTCGCGTTGATGCGAAGCTGAATCCGCAGCCGGGACTCGCCACCGATTGGAAAGTCTCCGACGACGGCAAGAGCTGGACGTTCAACATTCGTCGCGGGGTCAAGTTTCATCACGGCCGTGAGCTGACGTCGAAGGACGTCGAGTTCACGATCAACCGTCTGCTGAATCCGCAGACGGCGTCGATGGGACGCAGCCTATTCGGGCTCGTGCAGAAGATCGAGACGCCGACGCCGAATTCGATCGTGTTCCATCTTTCCGACGCGTACGCCGACTTCCCGATGATGTTCGGCGCGGTGTACGCACGGATCATTCCATTCGATGCGGCCACTGACGTGTCGAAGATGCCGATCGGCAGCGGACCGTTCAAGATGAAGGAGTTCGTGCCGGCCGATCACGTGACGATGGTGCGTCACACCGAGTACTGGGAAAAGGACGCGGCCGGCAATCAGCTGCCGTACCTCGACGAGTTCCGGCAGGTGACGATTCCTGAGCAGGCGGCGCAGATCGCGGCGCTGACCTCGGGCTTCATCCACGTCCTGTGGGAAGCACCGCCGACCGCGATCTCGACACTGAAGGCGGATCCGAACGTGCGGATCCTCGAGACGAGCAGCCCCGGTTATCACGAGATCACGATCTGGCAGAACCAGCCGCCGTTCTCGGATCAGCGGGTGATGCAGGCATTGAAGCTGAGCCTCGATCGCCCGCAGCTGATCAAGGCGGCGCTCGGCGGCTATGGCACGCCGTCGAACGACAACCCGATCTCGTCGATCAGCCCGTTCTGGGTCGACACCGGGATGAAGCAGCGCGACGTCGCGAAGGCGAAGCAGCTGATGACCGACGCCGGCTTCGGCAGCGGCGTCAACGTCGAGCTGATCACGACCAACGAGCGCGCGGGACTGGTCGAGTTCGCCGTCGGTGTCAAGGAGATGGCGGCGCCGGCGGGTTTCCGCATCGACATCAAGACTGTGCCGTACGATGTGTACACGGCGCGATACAACCGCAAGCATCCGTTCAACATGCAGAACTGGAACGGCCGGCCGACGATCGACGAGGCGCTGTATCCGTACTTCCATTCGAAGGGCAGCTACAAGGAGTTGTACAACTACAGCAATCCGGAAGTCGACAAGCTGCTCGACGACGGGCGCAAGGAAAGCAATCTCGCGAAGCGCAAGCAGATGTATGGGCGCGTCCAGCAGATCATCGCTGAGAGCGGGCCTGTCGTGATTCCGTATCACAGGCCGTACATGGCGGGGCTGAACAAGGCGGTGCAGGCGTACGAGATTCACCCGATCAGATGGGTTGACGTTCGCCGAGTTTGGCTCAGCAGCTGATGTAAAACGACTGCGGCGATTTTCAGCTGCCAGCGGTCGCCCGGCCCACCGTTTCGCGAAAGCGATACGTAACGCTATCGCTGCTGCTGTTCTACGTGCTTCGATAACCAAGGACTGATCCAAAGACCATGTCGCTCGGCGTCTTCATCATCCGCCGGCTGCTGTTTTCGTTGTTGGTCCTGCTGATCGTATCGGTCGTGGTCTTCGTCGTCGTGCAGGTTCTTCCCGGCGACGTCGCCTCGATGATCCTCGGCACCGACGCAACGCCCGAAGACGTCGAGACGATGCGTGAGAAGCTCGGGCTCAACCGTCCCGCGCACATCCGCTATCTCGAATGGATCGCCGGCGCCGTGCGCGGCGACTGGGGAACATCACTGCGATTGAACCAGCCGGTCGCGCCGCTGATCTTGACGCGGCTCGCGAATTCGGCTGTGCTCGCGGCGCTGGCGGTGATCATCGCCGTGCCGCTCGCGATCGGCCTTGGTATCTACGCCGGACTGCGTCAAGGTCGCGTCGCAGATCGCGTGATCGCACTGGTCACCTTGATTGGAACCTCTCTCCCCGAATTTGTCTGGGGCAACCTGCTGATCATCATCTTCGCGTTCTGGCTGCAATGGCTGCCACCTTCATCGCTGATGGATGCCGGTGATTCGATGTTCGCGCACTTCAAGCTGCTGATCCTGCCGACGCTGACGTTGACGCTGGTGATGCTCGCGTACACGAGCCGGATGACGCGCACCAGCATGATCGACGTGATGGAGCGCAACTTCATCCGTACCGCGCGGCTGAAGGGCATCGGCGAGCGCAAGGTGATCTTCCGCCACGCCCTGCCGAACGCGCTGCTGCCGACAATCACGATCGTCGCAATGAACATCGGGTGGCTGATGGGCAGCCTGGTCATCGTCGAGACCGTGTTCAGCTATCCAGGCCTCGGCCGCACGATGGTGTTCGCGGTCAGCAACCGCGACGTGCCGATGCTGCAGATGACGGTCCTGTTGACGGCGGGGATCTACTGCGTCGCCAACCTGGTCGCCGACGTTCTGTACGCCTATCTGAATCCGCGCGTCCGGTACTGACCCACGATGCCGACGCTGCCTTCCGTCAGTACCAATACGCCCGTGCTTACAACGGCGACGGCGGCGTCCGAGACTTTTGCCGCGACTGCCTCATCCGCCGCAGCATCGGCCTTCGCCGCGCCTCCACTCGGCGGCCGTTCGTTCTTCGCATTGCTGCGCAAATCGCCAGACCTCGTCATCGGTGCCGCGCTGCTACTGCTGCATCTGACGTTGATCATTCTCGGCCCGTTCGCGACGCCGTATCCGTACACCGAGTTCCACATGACAGATGCGCTGCAAGCCCCATCGCTCCAATACTGGTTCGGCACCGACCAGTTCGGCCGCGACGTGTTCAGCCGCGTCGTCTACGGCGCGCACGGTACGCTGCTGTTGTCGACCGCGGCGACCGCACTCGGCGTCGGGCTGGGTGTCTCGATCGGGATGGCGGTCGGCTATCGCGGCGGCAGGGTCGACGAGTTCGTAATGCGGATCATGGACGGGATGCTGTCCTTTCCGTCGCTGCTGCTCGCGATGCTGATCATGTCGTCGCTGGGACCGAGCCGGATCAACGTGATCATCGCGATCATGATTGTATTCATCCCGCGGTCGACGCGCGTGCTGCGTAGCGTCACGCTTGGATTGAAGAACCTCGAATTCGTTGAAGCGGCGAAAGTACGCGGCGAGTCGGCATTCTGGGTGATTACGCGCGAGCTGCTGCCGAACGCGCTCGGGCCGATCGTCGTCGAGCTCGCGATTCGGTTGTCCTTCGCGATCCTGCTGTCGACGTCGCTCGGCTTCATTGGCATTGGCGTTCAGCCGCCCGAGCCAGACTGGGGATTGATGGTCAGCGAAGGCCGGCAGTATCTGCAAACCGCACCGTGGCTGATGTTCTTCCCGGCACTTGCGATCTCGACCGCAGTGATAGGCGCGAACCTGTTCGGCGACGGCATCGGCGCGCGGCTCGCATATCGCGGTGGACGAAACGACCTATGAGTGCGGTCCGGCAATCCAATCCAAGCGATTCGGTGCTGCGGGTCTTCAACCTGTCGATCGAATACCGGACGCGGGGCGGCATCGTGCGTGCCGTGCGCGACATGTCGTTTTCAATCGGCCGCGGCGAGACGTTCGGTGTCGTCGGTGAATCGGGCTCCGGCAAGAGCACGCTCGCCTTCGCCGTGATGGGCTACCTGAGCTCGAACGCGCAGGTGTCGGGCGGGCGCATCGATTACCAGGGCGAGGACCTGCTCGCGATGCCGCGCGAGCGCTGGGACGCATTGCGTGGCGCGCGGATCGCGATGGTCTATCAGGACCCGATGAGCTCGCTCAACCCGTCGATCATCGTGGGCGAGCAAGTCTCCGAGGCGATCACGTCGCACGAGCCGGTATCGGCGAAGGTCGCGCGCGATCGAACGCTTGAATTGTTCGCCGCAGTCAACATGCCGGAGCCGGCCGCGATTTTCCGCCGCTATCCGCATCAACTGAGCGGTGGCCAGCAGCAGCGTGTTCTGATCGCAATGGCGCTCGCGAACAATCCCGACCTGCTGATCATGGACGAGCCGACGACGGGACTCGACGTAACGACCGAGGCGCAGATCCTCGACCTCATAGCCGAACTGAAGCGCTCGTTCTCGTCGGCGATCCTATACATCAGCCACAACCTCGGTGTCATCGCGCGAATCAGCGACCGGATCGCGGTGATGTACGCGGGGCAGATAGTCGAGCAGGGATCGGTGCGCGAGGTCTTCCGGCGCCAATTGCATCCGTACACCGCGGGCTTGTTCGAATGTCTGCCGAACCTCGACTTCGGGCGGAAGGATCGCGCGCTAAAGCTGATTCAGGGAATGATCCCGGACCTCGCGCGATTGCCGGCCGCGTGCAGCTTTGCGCCGCGCTGCCCACATGCGCGCGAGCGCTGCCACAACGAGGCGCCGACGCTGGCGGAAGTCGTGCCCAGGCATTGGAGCCGCTGCCTGTTCTGGCGCGAGCAGGAAGTGGAGCGCGCGCAACGCGAGGCGAGATCGGCTGTTCCCGAAAGCGCGACAACCGCAATGCCAGCGACCGGAGCGACCGCGGAAAACGGCGCGAACGCCGCGCCCAGGCGTCCGTTGCTCGCCGTCGACAACCTCTCGCGCGACTACATCGACGGCAAGAAGCTGCTCGGTATCTTCGGCCGGGAGCGAATCGTCCACGCACTCGACGGCGTCACCCTCGAGCTCGCGCCCGACGAGACGCTGGCGGTTGTCGGTGAGAGTGGCTGCGGCAAGACGACGCTCGCGCGCTTGATCGTGGGTCTGGTCGAACCGACACATGGCACGATCCTGTTCGACGGTAACGAATTGGAAGGCAGCGCGGCCGAGCGCGAGCGCGACGTGCGGCGCCGGCTGCAAATGGTGTTCCAGAACCCCGACTCGACATTGAATCCGAAGCGCTCAATCGGGCAGGCGCTGGCGCGGCCGCTCGCGCTGTTCCGTGGATTGTCGGGAGCACAAGCAGTCGATGAGGCGACGAAGCTGTTGCGCGCCGTGCGGCTCGACGAGCGCTATCTCGACCGGCTGCCGAATCAGCTTTCAGGCGGCGAGAAGCAGCGCGTCGGCATCGCGCGCGCATTCGCGACGAATCCCGACTTGATCGTCTGCGACGAGCCGGTGTCTGCGCTCGACGTGTCGGTTCAGGCGGCGATCCTCAACCTGCTCGGTGACCTGCAGGCGCGCGCCCACACCGCGTACCTGTTCATCTCCCATGACATGAGCGTGGTCCGTTATCTCGCCGATCGTGTGGCGGTCGTGTATCTCGGCAAGATCGCCGAGATCGGTCCTGTCGAGCGTGTGTTCGCGCCGCCATGGCATCCGTATACGGAGGCGCTGCTGTCGGCGATTCCGGTGCCGGATCCCGATGCGGAGGTAACACCGATCCGGCTCGAGGGTCCGGTGCCGTCCGCCGCGAATCCGCCGTCCGGCTGTGTTTTCCATACACGTTGTCCACGCAAGATCGGTGCGATCTGCGAGCAACAGACACCGCCGGCGCGGCCAGGGCTGGACGGTCACACAATTGTCTGCCACATCCCGCTCGACACGCTGACTTCCGTACAGAAGCCGTTCACCCATCGGAGTTGAAATGTCCGCAACAGCAACACCAGAGAAGACTGCACCAAATGCAACGAAGGCATTGCGTCATTGGTTGTACGCACAGCGAAACGAGATGCTCGAATTTGTTCATAGTCTCGTTGACATCGAGAGCTACGCGACGCAGGTTGGCGGCACCAATGCGGTCGGCGACAGGCTGTGCAACGAGCTGGAAGGCATCGGCTATAAAACCGAACGCGTGCGCGGCGCGGCGCTCGCGCCGGAGCGCAAGTGGCTCGAGGAATTTATGCTGCCCGGTTTTGACCGCACGCAGCTGGGCTTTCAGCGTGTCGCGCGATGGAGCGGCGACGGTCACGGCCGTGCGCTGATCCTCGGCGATCTCGACACGGCGTTCGTCCCAGGCAAGGGCTTTCCGTTCTCGATCGACGGAGATCGCGCACTCGGTCCTGGCATCGCCGATATGAAGGGCGGCCTTACGGTCGCTGTGTACGCGCTGAAGGCCTTGCAGGCCACAGGCCTTAACAATCTAAAAGAGATCACGTGCGTGTTCAGCGCCGATGAACAGGGCGGCAGCCTCGATGCGCGCAAGCCGATCGAGGACGCGGCCGCGCATTCGGACTGGGTGTTCTGCGTGGAATGTGCGCGCGAAGGCGGCAAGCTGATAGGCTCGCGCGCCCAGATCGGCGTCGCGAAGCTCGAAGTGTTCGGCCGCGACGCGCATGCCGGCAGCGCGTATGCGAAAGGGATCAGCGCGATCGAGGCGATGGCGCGCAAGGTGCAGGCAATTCATGCGCTGACTGATCCGGAGCGCGAGATCTACCTATGCGTCGGACAGATTAACGGTGGCTGGCGGCGCAGCGTGATCCCTGGGTACTGCATGTGCACGATCGACATCCGTACGCCGGGCCCCGACGCCTGGAACGAAGTCGAGTCGAAGCTGCGAGCGATCGCGGCGAACGTCGAGCTGCAGGGCTCGCATTCGACGTTCCTGATTGATTCGCACCGGCCCGGCGTGCAGTGGACGAACAAGACCGACAAGCTGATCGGCATTACGAAGAAAGCGGGCGCCGAGTTCGGACTCGACTTCGGCGTGCTGCGCTCGCCCGCCGCGGGCAGCTCCGCGTTCGTCGGCCCGATGGATCTGCCGTGTCTCGACGGGATGGGTCCGATGGGCGGCGACCTGATGACGACCAACGAGCACATCGTGATCTCGTCTATGGTCGAGCGCGCGACGTTGCTCGCGGCGACGCTGCACAAGCTGGGGGCAGGGGCGTGGGACAAGGCTTGACGAGGACCAACATGACCGACGAAGCAACGAAGAAAATCCACGCCTGGATGCAGGCACACGAGTCCGAGTTGATCGCATTCCTGCAGCGGCTCGTCGATATCGACAGCGCGACCGAGCTGCGCGACGGCGTCGAGACGGTCGCACGTTTGATGGAAGACACGATGCGCGGCATCGGCTTTGCCGTCACGCGGCGCGAAGTTGCGCCGCCGCCGGAGCAATGGATCTACGACGCGTTCATGGCCGATCGCGGCGACGCGGGGATCGCTCCGGCCGTCGAGTGCCGCCTGCGCGGCGGTACCGGCAAGGGGCGCCTGCTGATGATGGGTCATATCGACACCGCATTTCCGGTGGGCGCGCCGGCGACGAATCCGTTTCGGATTGACCATGCGAAGAAGCGCGCCTACGGTCCCGCGGTCGCGGACATGAAGGGCGGCGACGCGGGGATCGTGTTCGCTTGCCGCGCGCTCGTCGAGACAGGTGTCGCGCGCCCCGAGCAGATCACGGTGATCTTCGACACCGACGAGCAGGGCGGCAGCGTGCGCTCGCGGCCGCTGATCGAGGCCGAAGCGCGTCAGTCTGACTGGGGACTCGTGACCGAAGCGGGGCGCGTCGGCGGCGAAGCCGTCGGCCAGCGTGCAGGCATCGCGATTGGCGAAATCATCATCGACGGCGTCGAGGCGCATCTCGGAACCGGATTTCGCACCGGCCGCAGCGCGATCGAGGCGATGTGCCGCAAGGTGATCGCGCTGCACAAGCTGCACGATCCGGACAACGGCGTGCTTCTGAACGTTGGCGAATTCAATGGCGGCACTCGACGCAACCTATACGCAGGACGCTGCATCGCACGAATGGATATTCGCTGCGTCGACAAGGCGGCTTGGGAACGCACGAAGGCGAGCATCGAAGCAATCGCTGCGGCGAACGATCTGGCCGGCACGACGACGACAATGAAACTGCAGCAGCACCGGCCTCCGATGCCGTGGACACAGGAGACGCGTCGGATGGCCGAGCTCGTTCGCGAGACGGGCGCTGCAATGGGCGCGAACATCGACACGATCGCGACGATGGGTGGATCCGATGCAAACATCATCGCGTCGCAGGGTGTGCCGACGTTGTGCGGACTCGGACCGGTGGGCGGCGCGATCATGACGCGCGACGAATACATCGAGTTGCCGACACTAGTGGAGCGGGCGGCGCTGCTCGCGGCGCTGGCGCATAAGCTCGGGACGGGCGGCGTTAAGGTGCGCAAACATGGATGACCCACGCCCGAAGCACCCCGGCGAAACGCGCGCTCTCGCCGAGTTTGCGCTCAACTTCAAGCTCGACGACTGTCCGCCGGAAGTGATTCATCAGGCGAAGCGCTGCACGATCGAGACGCTCGCGTGTGCGCTCGGCGGCTCGCGGACGCCGCTCGTGCGCACCGCGCTGAACGCGATGGAGCGGATGGGCGATGTCAACGCGAACGGCATCGCGACTATCGTCGGTGCCGGCAAGCGCGCGGCGCCGGACCGCGCGGCATTCGTCAACGGCGTCGCTGCGAACGCGCTCGATTACGACGGCGGCGTTGTACTACAGGGTCACTATGGCGGCACGGTGATTTTCGCGACGCTCGCCATGGCGGAGCTGACGAAGTGCAGCGGACGCGAGTTTGTCGAAGCGGTGATTGCGGCGTACGAAGTCACGACGCGTATCGGCGAGGCGACGCGGCCGACGCCGGAACATCGGCGAGAGGTTTCGGGTTACGGTCCGCATCAAGGCTTTGCGGCAGTCGTGGCCGCCGGGCGCCTGCTGCAGCTCGACGTCGACCGGATGGTTAACGCGTTCGGCATCTACGGCACGTTCGCGCCGCTGCCCTCGTCGGCGCAGTGGAACTGGCGCAACCGGCCGTTGACGTGGACCAAGGACATGGTTGCGTGGCCGTCGATGTCCGGGATCAACGCCGCAGCGCTCGCGGAGTCGGGATTCCTCGGCCCTCGGACGATCCTCGAAGGCGACCGCAGTTTCTGGCGGATGCAGGCATCGGATCGCTTCGATCCTGCGATGCTGCTTGAGGGACTCGGCACGACGTTCAACATGTTACGGCTCTACTTCAAGGCTTATCCGACCTGCCGATGGAACCAGGCCGCGCTCGATGCGGTGCTGCAGATCATGGCCCGCCGCGGATGGGGTGAGCGCGACATCTCCGCGGTCGAAGTGGGCGTCGCGCGCGCGCTGGTCGACCAGCAGTTCGAGGACTATGCGCCGCACAACCTCGTCGATGCGCAGTTCAGCCTGCCCTACGCGCTCGCTGTAGTCCTGCACGGCGAGAAGGCAGGGCCGCACTGGTACGAGACGGCGCTATTCGATTCGCCAACGATCCGGACGCTCATGCGCAAGGTGACCGTCGTGCTAGATCCGCAGATCGAGCGCCTGTTCGTCGAAAAGCGGATGGCGGGCGCGAACGTCAAGGTGACCGGCTGTGATGGTTCTGTCGAGATCGCACGCGTTGACCATGCGCACGGCGATGCGGAGAATCCGCTGACCGATGATGAGTTGAATGCGAAATATCGCGGGGCGGCGAAGGTTGCCCTCGACGACGATACGTCCGAGAAGCTGCTCACGAAGATGTGGCAGCTTGAGCATCTCAAGCACGCCACCGACGTCGCTGCGCTAGCCGCCGGAAACGCATTCGCTTGATCCCAAAGGACAACGGACTTAACGACGCATCCGTTCGAGCTTCGCGAAGGACTACAGCGCGAGCTGCCGCGGATGCTCGCGTTGAGCGGGAGGCAGTCGTTCTGCTCGAAAGAAAAAAGGTGACGTCTGGAGAGTTGTCATTGAGCACCGCGTCACCAACTCGATGACTTCGACTTTGTTTTCGAATAGAGTTGAAATCGTTGTGCTACTCCCTGGGCGATCAAGCCAAGGCGGGCCCGTACGCCGTCGCCCTTGGCTGTTGCTTGCTCGGGGCAGAGCCAATAACTGCGTAGTGCTTAACAGAATTCGCTTTTCCGCCGCAGGATTTGGCTCAATACGGAAGATCGTTAGGTGTTGGGGCACCGTTCGGCAAGAATCACAACGCACTACTCGGCAGCGGAACTTTCGAAACTAATCGACGCGGCCAACCGTGTATGTGAATCAGATGAGCGGCGACCGGAGCTTGTGGTGTTTCGTCGAGGGTTTGTGGCGTAGCTCACACAAAACTCCCGCATCGATTTGCGGGAGCTTGCGTGAGGTTCGTAAGTAGTTGATTAAGTGGTGGCCAAGGGCGGAATTGAACCACCGACACACGGATTTTCAGTCCGCTGCTCTACCAACTGAGCTACTTGGCCTTTGGGTCTTAGCAGCGGCCCATCATCCGAACCACGGTCGCCGCTCTGAAGGGTGCGCAGTATAGCGACAGCGCACACCGCAGCGCGCTGCATAATCGGATGTCCTGCATGAAATCATCATCGTTCGACGTTGCGATCGTCGGTACTGGCATTCCGGGCCTTGCCGCTGCGTTGGGGTTCGCTCAGCAGGGGCTCGCCGTCGCAGTGATCGGCCCCGCAGTCAAACCGCATTCCCCCACCCGGGCCGCGCCGTTTGACTCTCGCATCTACGCAATTGCTGCGGCCAGCATCGCGCTGCTCGAACGGCTGGGCGTATGGGCCAGTGTTGATCTGCAGCGGGTCTGTCCGGTCGAGCGGATGCGCGTTTTCGGCGATCAGGGCGACGAACTGACGTTCGAAGCGTACGGCGCAACCGTCGAGCGGCTGGCGACGATCATCGAGGAAGCCCAGCTGCTTCGATTGCTCGATGCCGCGTGCCGCTTTCAGCCGGCGATCAAACGCATCGAGTCTTCGTTCGTTTCCGCCGTCGCTGATACGAGCGCGCAGATCAGCCTCGAAAATGGCGCTTCGATTTCCGCTCGACTGCTGATCGGCGCAGATGGGGCGAATTCGTCGGTGCGCGCGGCGGCTGGCATCAGTGCTTCGATGCGGGCTTATTTGCAATCAGCCGTCGTCGCCAATTTCGGCTGCGCCAAGCCGCATTCGAATACGGCTTGGCAATGGTTTACCGATGAAGGGGTGGTCGCGTTGCTGCCGCTGCCCGGAGATCGCGTTTCGCTGGTGTGGTCTGCACCGACCGAACTCGCCGACCAGCTGGTTGCGCTGGGGGCCGAGCAGCTGGCCGAGCGGGTCGGTCAGCGTTGCGACGCAATGGGAAGGCTGACAGCCGCCGGCATCGCTCAGAGCTTTCCGCTGCGGCTGCTGTCAGTGGCTCGGCTGATCGCAGCGCACGTGGCGCTGATCGGCGATGCTGCACACGTCGTCCATCCATTGGCCGGGCAGGGGCTGAACCTTGGATTGCAGGACGTTGCGATGCTTCTCGACGTCGTCGGCTCGCGCGAGACGTTTCGGGATATCGGCGATACGGTATTGCTGCGGCGTTACGAGCGCGGTCGGGCCGAGTCGATTGGTCTGATGCGGTTTGCCACCGATTCGCTGAACCATCTCTTCTCTTTGGATGACCCCTTGGCCCGGCGCCTGCGCAACGCGGGGTTGGCCGCTGTGAACCGTATCAGTCCGCTGAAAAACGCCTTAATTCGCCAGGCGCTCGGTTGAACTGGATCAACGGTCGGCGGTCTACTCTAACGTGTTGCGCACCCTCGGTACACTGCGCGTCTCGCTGATCGACGCTGGGTTTTGACTCAGCTGCCGGAGAAATTTATGAACCAATGGATTCGACGCGCTGGCGTCATTGCTGTATCGCTGTGCTGCTCGGTAGCCTGGGCGCAAGGCGTTTCCAAAGCCAGTGTCAGCAAGAACGCGCCGGTTCCCGGCAGCCCCGAGGCACAGGTTGCAGCTCGCTTTGCGGAAAAATCGGGCGGGCAAAAAGCCGATCAGGTCTTCAAAGGCCGCGGTGGGTTATACGAAGTGCTGATTGGCGGCCAGATCTACTACGTCGATTCCGATGTCAGTTTTGTTCTTGCAGGACGGATGTTCGATCCGGCGACGCGCGAGGACCTGACGCAGAAGCGGCTCGATACGGCGCTGAAAGTCGATTTCAAATCGCTGCCGCTCGATCGTGCGATCAAAACGGTCCGTGGCGACGGCTCGCGCGTGCTGGTCACGTTCGAGGACCCCAATTGCGGTTACTGCAAGCGACTGTGGCAGGGCATGGGTGACCTGAAGAACGTCACCATCTATACGTTCCTTTTCCCCATCCTGTCGCCGGATTCGATGGACAAATCAAAGGCGATCTGGTGCTCGAAGGATCGTTCTGCGAGCTGGGAAGATCACATGGTGCAAAACAAGATGGCAGCACCTGCGTCGGGCGAATGCAAGACTCCGCTTGACCAGAACGTCGCGCTTGGCCATGAGCTTGGAATCAATGGGACGCCGACGATCATCTTTGCCGACGGTACGCGAGCAGCCGGTGCGTTGCCCGTGCCGATGATCGAGCAGCGTTTGGCCGCTCTTAAGAAGTAGTCAGCGGAAGGAGTCAGCGCCGAACCGATTCGGGTGTGGTGCCTTTGGGCATCAGCACCCACGCGCTGCCCTGATGTTTTTGGCGGCCGGCGCGTTCGCCCGCCGTCGCACCGAATCCCCAGAAGATGTCAAAACGCAAGGGCCCGCGAATCGCGCCGCCGGTGTCTTGCGCCATCATCGGCCGCACCAGCGGTGCTTGGGTATCTGGATCGAGCGTGGCCAACACCAGGGGGGCTCCCAGCGGAATGAATCGCGCGTCGGCCGCCAGCGAATAGCCTGGCGTCAGCGCGACGCCGAGCGCACCCAGCGGGCCGGCGGAAGGATTGCCGAGCGGTAGTTCGCGAAAAAAAACGAAACTCGCGTTGTGATCGAGCGCCTCCTTTAAGCGCGCGGGGTTGCGGCTGGCCCATGCCTTGATGTTTTGCATCGACGCCTGCTCGATCGTCAGTTCTCCCTGATCGACCAGCCAGCGGCCCAGCGAGCGGTAGGGGTGACCGTTCTGGTCACCGTATCCGACGCGCACCGTAGGGCCGTCGAGCAACTGAACGCGGCCCGACCCCTGGATCTGCAAAAAAAACGCTTCAATCGAGTCGTCGACCCAAAGCAGCTCCTGCCCGGCCAGCGCGTTGCCGCTGGTGATCTCGCTGCGCGTTGCATAAGGCACAAGGCGCCGACCCTGCAGCTTGCCGCGCAGGCGCATGCTCGAAAGCTCCGGATACACCGATGCGAGATCGACAACGACCAGATCGTCCGGCACGCGATAAAGCGGAACCGAATACTGTGCGCTGCGCGCGCGGCTGCCGCGCAGCAGCGGCTCGTAGTAGCCGGTTACCAGTCCGACCTCGCTCGCGCGATCCTCGGTTCCGTTGCTCTTTTCCGCCGCAACCGACGTGACGCGGTAGGCATCGAAGCGGATCGAAAAAAAATCGCGTACCGCGGCGCCGTCGCGCGCATCGACCGCGAGCGTCTGCGCGCAGACTTCGCGCCATGCTTCACGCCGCGCGAGCGCGCTGCACGAATTCAGAAACGCGGGCCAGGCCGCTGCCCAGTCGATCAAGGCAACGGCAGGCAACGCGCCGAACTCGATTCGTTCGTAGTTCGCGCGCGTCTCGGCGGCAACGGGTGGCTTTGAGCTGGCCGGAGATGGGGCGGACGGCGTAACGGGGGAAACGCGGACAGCGGGCGGTACGGATGGAGCACTCGCTGGCGGACGCGGGGCGGATACGCAGCTCGCGAGCAACAGGCAGCCAAGCGTGCTACTAGAATGCAATAAGCGATGTCTCCATCTAACCATGGTCTTGATTCTGCTTGAAGCCGCGCTGGCGGGGGCGTTGCTTGTCTTCATCGTCTGGTGGACGATGTTCGACAAGCCCAGGAAGAAGGACTAGTGCAGCGCGCTGGGCCTCGACAGCACGAATTCCGGAATGCTGGCTTCGAAGCGAGTGCCGTCGACCCCGACGCAGTGATAGGTTCCGCGCATTGAACCCACCGGCGTTTGCAGCGGACAACCGCTGGTGTATTCGAACGCCTCGCCCGGTTCAAGAATCGGCTGTTCGCCCACAACGCCGTCGCCCTCGACTTCTTCGACCTTGTTGTTGGCATCGGTGATGATCCAGTGGCGCGAGATCAGCTGCGCCTTTGAGTCGCCGGTGTTCTTGATCGTGACCGTGTAGGCAAACATGAAGCGCTCTTCGGCCGGATCTGAGTAGTCCGGCAGGAATTGCGGCCGTACGGTGACTGCAAATTGATACTTGGCCATGGTGACAGAGTATTCCGTTCCACTCGGGGGCTGACCCTTAGAATAAACGGTGCCGACGAGGTTCCGATGACCACAAGAAACTACCGAATCGCCCCCAGCATTTTGTCTGCCGATTTTGCGCGGCTCGGTGAAGAAGTGAAAGCGGTCGTCGCTGCGGGCGCGGATTGGATCCACTTTGACGTCATGGATAACCACTACGTGCCTAATCTGACCATCGGCCCGTTGGTCTGCGAGGCGATCAGGCCGCACGTCGACGTGCCGATCGACGTGCATTTGATGATCAAGCCGGTCGATCGCATCGTGCCGGATTTTGCAAAGGCCGGCGCCAATATCATCACCTTTCATCCGGAAGCATCCGAACACGTCGACCGCACGCTGTCGTTGATTCGCGATTCCGGATGCAAAGCGGGGTTGGTGTTCAACCCCGCCACGCCGCTGGCCTATATGGATCATGTGATGGACAAGCTCGACGTCGTCCTTCTGATGTCGGTCAATCCGGGCTTTGGCGGCCAAGCCTTTATCCCGGAGTCGTTGCACAAGGTGGCTGTTGTGCGGGCCAAGGTCGATGCCTACACCAAGGCGACAGGCCGCGAGATTCGCGTCGAGATCGACGGTGGAGTCAAAACCGACAACATTGCCGAGATTGCGCGCTCCGGCGCCGACACCTTCGTTGCAGGCAGTGCGATCTTTGGCGCGCGCGACGCCGACGGCGGCTACGCCGGTGTGATGCGCGAACTGCGTGAAAGGCTTAGAGCAGCAACGGCGGCGCATGAACGTTCGTTTTGACGCGCGCGCCGCCTTGATCGATCTTGATGGCACGCTGGTCGACTCGCTGCCCGACATCGCGAATGCGATCAATGCGATGCGCGGTGACCTTGGATACCCCGCGATGGCGGTCGAGCAAATCGCCACCTACGTCGGCAAGGGCGCCGACGTGCTGGTGCATCGGACGCTGACCGAGAGCATGGAAGCCCAGGCTGCGGCGCACCTTTTCGCCCGCGGCAAGCAGTCTTTTTATCGCCACTATGCCGCCGTGAACGGCAACGCGTCGCGCGTGTATGCAGGCACACCCGAGGCGTTACAGAACCTGCGCAGCAAGGACATCAAGCTTGCCTGCGTGACCAACAAGCCGCGCCAGTTCACTGTGCAGCTGCTCGAGCGGATCGGCCTGCACACCGCGTTCGGTGCGATCGTCACCGGTGATGACACGCACAACAACAAGCCGCACGCGGAGCCAATGCTGCGTGCGTGCGAACTGCTTGGCGTCGCAGTCACTGATGCTGTGGTGATCGGCGACTCCGACAACGACGTGCTGTCGGCCCGGGCGGCCGGTTGCCGTGTTATTGCAGTGGAGACCGGATACAACGAAGGCCGATCGGTCTGCGAGCTCGATGCCGATGCTATAGTCCCTTCGCTCTTACACGCGGCGCGCTTGATCGAGCTGCGGCTCCACTGAAGTCCTGCGTCGATGTCACTATTCTGCGAGATCAGCCTGCATTTTTCCCAGGGCATCGCCCGAGGAGCCTGGCTGTGGCGTAGCTCTACGCGTCGCTGAAGTTAGCGAGTTGCGCCGTCAACCTTCGGCACCCGCTTTACGCCCGCCGCACCTTTCGCGGCTCTTTCCTGCAATCACAATCGATGTGTTGACGTGACCGAACTGGAATTCAGGGCGCTGGCGGCCCAAGGCTATAACCGCATTCCGCTGATCGCCGAAAGTTTTGCCGATCTCGAAACGCCGCTTTCGCTGTATCTGAAGCTTGCCAACGAGCCCAACACGTTTCTGCTGGAATCTGTCGTTGGGGGTGAGCGCTTTGGCCGTTATTCGTTTATCGGCCTCGCGGCGCGCACATTAATCCGCTCGTTCATTCGCGCCGACGCTACAACCACCGAAGTGGTTGAGGGCGGCCAGGTCGTCGAGACCAGCAGCGGCGATCCGCTGGCCGCCGTGCAGCGGTACGCCGAGCGGTTCAAGGTCGCGGTGCGCCCCGGGCTGCCGCGGTTTGCCGGCGGGCTCGCGGGCTACTTCGGCTACGACACGGTAAGAGTGATCGAAAAGAAGCTGACCCGTCCAAAGCCGGATGACATCGGGGTGCCCGACATCTTGCTTCTGCTCGCCGAGGAGGTTGCCGTCATCGATAACCTCGCGGGGCGCATTTATCTGATCGTCTACGCCGATCCCGGCAGAAGCGAGGCTTATGCGCACGCCCGACAGCGTTTGCGCGATCTTAAGACCCGGCTTTCGCGTCCGATCGAGCCGCCGCACGCGCGCGCCAGCGTCAGACGCGGGGAGTATCGCGAATTTGAAAAGCTCGACTACCTTACTGCCGTGAGCAAGGCAAAGGAGTACATCGCCGCTGGCGACGTCATGCAGGTGCAGCTCGGACAGCGCATTCGAAAACCGTACGCAGATTCGCCTTTGTCCCTGTATCGCGCGCTGCGCACGTTGAATCCGTCGCCGTACATGTATTTCTACAACTTCGGCGATTTTCACGTTGTCGGCGCATCGCCCGAAATCCTGGTGCGCAGCGAAGACCGGCAGGCAAAGCGCTATGTTGCGATTCGACCGATTGCGGGCACGCGGCCGCGTGGTGCGACACCCGAACAGGATTCGATCCTGGCCGCCGAGCTGGCGGCCGATCCCAAGGAGCGCGCTGAGCACCTGATGTTGATCGATCTGGCCCGCAGCGATATCGGCCGCATCGTCGAGACTGGCAGCGTCAAGGTAACCGAACAGTACGTCATCGAAAAATACTCGCATGTTCAACATCTGGTCAGTCACGTCGAAGGCGTACTGAGGCCGGGCATGAGCAATTTCGATGTACTGCGCGCCACGTTTCCTGCTGGGACGCTGACCGGTGCGCCCAAGGTGCGTGCGATGGAAATCATCGACGAGCTCGAGCCCGTCAAGCGCGGCATTTACGGCGGCGCCGTCGGATACTTAAGCTTTGCCGGCGACATGGACCTTGCCATCGCAATTCGCACCGCGGTCGTAAAGGGCAACATGCTGATTGCACAGGCCTCGGCGGGCATCGTTGCGGATTCGGTGCCGGAAAACGAGTGGAAGGAAACCGAAGCCAAGGCGCGCGCCGTGCTGCGCGCAGCCGAGCAGGTGGAAGATGGATTCGATGCGGATTAGGCGACGCGTGTGCGTGGGCAAATCATCATGCTGTTGATGATCGATAATTACGACAGCTTTACCTACAACCTGGTTCAGTATTTCGGCGAGCTGGGTGAAGAGGTGCGGGTTGCACGCAACGATGAAATTACGCTGGACGATGTTGAGCAGCTGGCGCCGGACCGCATCTGCATTTCTCCGGGCCCGTGTTCGCCCAACGAGGCCGGGATCTCGTTGGCGCTGTTGCAGCGGTTCGGTGAACGCACGCCGATTCTCGGTGTGTGCCTGGGCCATCAGGCCATCGGACAGGCGTTCGGCGGAAGAGTTGTGCGCGCAATGTCGCTGATGCATGGCAAGGTGTCGCCGATCGAGCATCGGTCGCGCGGTGTGTTCTATGGCTTGCCGGCGCCGTTTAACGCGGCGCGCTACCACTCGCTTGCAGTCGACCGGGCATCGCTGCCCGATTCTCTCGAGGTCACCGCGTGGACCGAGGACGGAGAAATCATGGGGTTGCGTCATCGCACTTTGCCGGTAGAGGGCGTGCAGTTCCACCCTGAATCGATCGCGACCGAGCATGGTCACGCCATTCTTAAAAACTTTCTGCAAGAGTCCGTGAGGCGCGCATGTCGATAGCACCCACCGAAGCGCTGGTTCGATGCATCGAGCATCGGGAGATCTTTCAGGACGAGATGCTGTCGCTCTGGCGGCGTCTGATGAGCGGTGAATTGACGCCGGTGCAAATCGCCGCACTGACAATGGGTCTCAGGGTCAAGAAGGAAACGATCGGCGAGATCGCAGCGGCCGCGCAGATCATGCGCGAGTTCGCAACCAAGGTCGAGCTTGTCGACCGTACGCATCTGGTCGACCTCTGCGGCACCGGAGGGGACTCTGCCGGCACGTTCAATATTTCGACCGCAGCGATGTTTGTTGCAGCGGCTGCCGGCGCCCGCGTTGCCAAGCATGGCGGGCGCAGCGTTTCGTCAGGATCGGGCAGTGCCGATGTACTAGAAGCGTTGGGCGCGAAGATCCTGCTGACGCCCGTGCAGGTGGCTAAATGCATCGATGAAACGGGCATCGGATTCATGTTCGCTCCGAATCATCACGCGGCGATGAAGCACGCAGCGCCGGTGCGAAAGGAACTCGGTGTTCGCACCATTTTCAATCTGCTGGGTCCGCTGACGAATCCCGCCGGCGCACCCAACCAGGTGATGGGCGTGTTTCATCCCGATCTGGTCGGCATCCAGGTGCGCGTGCTGCAGCAGCTGGGAGCGCACCATGTGCTGACCGTGTACGGCAAGGATGGCATGGACGAGGTCTCGCTGGGCGCTGCGACTATGGTTGGCGAATTGAAGGACGGCGTTGTTCGCGAGTATGAAATTCATCCGGAAGACTTCGGTCTGTATATGGTTTCAAATCGCGGGTTGAAGGTCGCCAATGCAGCCGAGTCGAAAGCGATGCTGCTTGAAGCGATCAACAACGTCGAAGGCACGCCGCGCGAGATCGTGATCCTAAATGCCGGCGTTGCGCTGTATGCAGCCAATGTTGCGGATTCGATCGGTGATGGAATTACCCGCGCGCGGGATGCGGTCGCGAGTGGCGCCGCAAAGAAGACGCTCGATCACTTTGTGGTCACCACGCAAACACTCGCTTCGTGAACGATTCGACTCGCCCGGACGCGGGTTCAGCGTCAAGCAACATTCTCGAGCGGATACTGGCGAGCAAGCGCGACGAGGTTTCGGATGCGCTCGCCCGATGCTCACTGGTCGACATGCGTCGTGCAGCCGAGGCGCGACACGACGTGCGCGATTTCGTCCTTGCGATTCGAGCGAAGTTGGACGCCGGTCGTGCGGCGGTGATTGCGGAGATCAAGAAAGCGAGCCCGTCGAGGGGACTGCTGCGCGAGCAGTTCCACCCGGCGCAAATTGGTAGTAGTTACGCGGCCAACGGCGCCACCTGCCTGTCGGTTTTGACCGACGCACGATACTTTCAGGGCTCGCCGCAGGATCTCGCGGCGGCACGCGCCGCGAGCGGCTTGCCAACACTGCGCAAAGACTTCGTCGTCGACGTCTATCAGATCTATCAAGCACGCGCCGTGGGAGCGGATGCGATTCTGCTGATCGTCGCGGCTCTTAGCGATGCGCAGATGCGAGAGTTCGAAGGCGCCGCACACGCGGCCGGAATGGCGGTGCTCGTCGAGGTGCACGATGCCGCCGAACTCGAGCGGGCGCTGCGGCTGACGACGCCGTTGATCGGCATTAACAATCGAGACTTGCGTTCGTTCAAGACCTCGCTCGCGACGACGATCGACCTGTTGCCTCGCGTGTCGCCCGACCGGATCGTCGTAACCGAAAGCGGCATCGGCGAGCCGGCCGACGTGGCGCTGCTGCGCAAGGCAGGAGTCCACACGTTTCTGGTCGGCGAAGCGCTGATGCGCGCACGCGATCCCGGTCGGGAACTGGCGCGAATCTTCGCGTGATCGACCTTGCCGATATGGCGCCGGGTTGGTCGGCGCTGATTGACGCGTTCATTGCTTCGCCCGACGGCCGCCGGCTACACGCCTTTCTGGATCAGCGCAAAGCCGCTGATGCCGCGATCTTTCCGGCGCAGCCGGTGCGTGCTCTGACGCTGACTGCGTTCGACGATGTACGCGTGGTAATACTGGGACAGGACCCGTACCATGCTGAGGGACAGGCGCACGGTCTGGCGTTTTCGGTGCCGAGCGGAGTCAGGATCCCGCCCAGCCTTCGCAACATTTTTCTGGAGTTGCAACGCGATCTGGGTTGCACGCCACCGCCAACGGGCACGCTGGATCGCTGGGCGCGACAAGGCGTGCTGCTGCTGAACACCATTTTCACCGTCGAGCGCGCGCAGCCGGGTTCGCACGCCCGCAAAGGATGGGAGACGCTGGCATCGCTGCTGGTCGAGGCGCTGGCGGTCGATCAGCAGCCCAAAGTATTCATGTTGTGGGGCGCTTTTGCGCAGGCGCGCCATCTCAACATCGGCGAGCGCCATCTCGTTCTTCGCGCGAACCACCCATCGCCGCTGTCCGCGCAGCGGCCGCCGATTCCATTCATCGGATGCGGGCATTTCTCGCGTGCAAATGCGTTCTTGCTGCAGCATGGACGCGGACAAATCGATTGGTGTGGCAGCGAAACCTAGTCGGCGGTCGTTTGCACTTTGCCCATCCATCCCGCGCGCAAACGCCGTGCTTCAGCTGCGGCCTTCAGATCGATCTCGAGGGTGAATTTAAGCGGAGCACGGTCGGCGAGTTTGACTTCGAAGCGCATCAGTTCATCGCGACGAAACGCGAGCACTTCAACTACGTCGCCAGTCGGATAGCGCGATAGCAGCGTGTCGAGGTTCGACGGCGTCACCCGCAAGTCATCGATCGCGATCAGCACGTCGTTGGCCGAGAGTCCGGCCGCTTGCGCCGGTGACCCATCGAATATATGAACCACTTGGCATTCTTGATAGGCCTGGCGGGTCTTGATACCGAGCAGTGCGAAGTGCGCTGCTTCAACATCCGCGCGCAACGCACACAGCACGCCGAATTTGCCCAGCAACGCTGTGTAATCCGGATCGCCGGTGCGCTCCGTCCACTCGGCGATCTCGCGAGCCAATGACACTCCGGTCGCCTCTTCGACGGCTTTCGACATCTGCTCCTCGCCCAACCCGGCGTAATGATCGCGGCCAGCCTTCCACTGCTTCCAAAGCAATCGCATCACATCATCGAGCGAGCGCTTGCCGTGAGTTTTCAAACGGATCGACAGATCGAGCGCGAGGCCGATGAGCGCGCCCTTTTGGTAATAGCTGACGACGCTATTCGGTGCGTTTTCGTCCTGCCGGTAGTACTTGATCCAGGCGTCGAACGAGCTTTCGGCGACGCTCTGCTTCAAGCGGCTCGAGCGCTGCGACACGGTGGTCAACGTCTTGGCTAGCGTCGCCAGGTACTGCGCCTGGCTCAGCAATCCCGCGCGCAACAGCAGCAGATCGTCGTAATACGACGTGAACCCCTCTGACACCCACAGTAACCGCGTGTGGTTTTCCTGAGTGAGGTCATACGGGACGAAGGCCGCAGGCTTGATCCGCTTGACGTTCCACGAGTGAAAGTACTCGTGGCTGGCGAGTCCCAGAAAGCTGCGGTACGCCTCGGTCGAATCTGTCATGCCGACGAATGGCAGCCCTTCGCGCCTGGTGACCAAGGCGGTCGAGTTGCGATGT
Source organism: Burkholderiaceae bacterium (assembly GCA_040003315.1). Taxonomy (GTDB): domain Bacteria; phylum Pseudomonadota; class Gammaproteobacteria; order Burkholderiales; family Burkholderiaceae_F; genus JACCZX01. Next base: position 30,873 of record JBDUCU010000014.1, read on the forward strand.
TCGAGTCCGCCATAGGCGTCGCCGAGTGCCATCGTCAGGAACAGGTACCGGTCAAACGGCGGCTTGTGAGTGCGCGGTTCGAACATCTTTACATGCGTTTCGCACAGACGCGTCAGATCGCGGGTCAACCGCAGCAAGTCGAGCTTCGGGACCTTGCCGGTGATGGCGATCTCGTGCGCAACATCGGACACATCGAATTGCGCCAATTCAAAATCGCCCATTTCCACTGGGCAATCGATCAACTCGTCGTAGTTGGCCGCCTGATACGTCCCGAAGCCCGGACGGCGCGTGCCGCGCGCCGGCTCGAGCGCGGTCGCGACGCGCCATTTCTTATAGCGAGCACCGGCAGGCGGCAGAATGTCTACAGTGCAACGCTCGTGTTCGAAGCCGAGCGGCAACAGGAACACCGACGTGCCGTTAAAAAAGGCGTGCGTTTCATCCAGGTGAGCTGCGCGCACCGAAAAATCCCACGCGTAGACCTCGTAGGCGAGCTCGACTCGCTTGGCGGGCGCTGCGCGCCACGTGTTCTTGCTGGTCTTCCGCAGTGCTACCGGACGGCCATCGACCAACGAAGCGATCCGCACGATGTTGCGCGCGAACTCGCGAATCATGTAGCTGCCGGGAATCCAGACGGGCAGCATGAATTGCTGGCCCTGCGGATCGGGACGCTCGACGCTGCATGTCACGTGGAATAGATGAGCGCCGGGAAATGCCGGGCGGATTGCGTACGCGATAGTCATTGATCCGGAGTCAGCCGCCCAGGACCTCGAGCACGTCCGACCGGAACTCGCGCGGGTACAGTAGGAACGATGCCGGCGGTGGCGAGCGCTAACGCCAGCACCGATGAAAACCACATCAGCGCAGCGAAAGCCATGTAGTACGCACGCAGGCCATCGTTGAAAGTCTCGGCGGCCATACCGACCATGCGACCCGCGCGCTCGGCGTACGCGTCGCCATTGGCGTCACCATGGTCAGCAGGGAATCGACCGTCTGCGAGCGTCGCCGCGCAAACATCGCGTAGCCCGTCCACGCTGCGAAAAACCAGATCAGCGCGAGCCAATCGACTGGCGCCATCACTTTCAATGCGTTCAAGAGCTGCATGTCGGCGCAGCATAGAACACTGTCAACGGTGCTCGCGCGTCCGTGTCAATCGCAACAAGCCCCACACGAGCAGACCGGCCAGCATCACGTAGAGCGCAATATCGACCGATTGTTTCGATTGCGCGTACGTCACGCTGGAATAGAAAAGGTAGCCACAGGTGACGACAAAAACGATCGGCAGGATCGGATACAGCGGCACCTTGAACGGGCGCGAAACCGCCGGTTCGCGAAAACGCAGAACGAACAGCGCAACGCCTGTCAGCAGGAAGAAGAACCAGAAAATCGGCGCGGTGAACTCGACCATTGCAGAGAAGCCGTCCTTCTGCAATGAACCGAAGGCAACCAGCGCCAGTGCGAGCGCGCCCTGCACAAGAAACGCGGCCAGCGGCACGTTCCTGTCGCCCTGCCAACGACTCATGAGGGCGAGCTGCGGCCAGTCGCGTCCCAGCGCATAGTTGGTGCGCGCGCCAACGATCATCGTTGCGTTGATCGACGTCAGAGTTGCAACGCCGACGATGGCGCCGATGAGCTGTGCTCCGACCGGACCGAATGCCGCTTCCATTACATCGGCACCGACCGCCTGGCTGGCTTTGATGCCGGCAAACCCTAGCCCGTGCAACAGCGCCGCAACGAAACCGACATAAACCAGCGTCAACACCACGATCGCAATCACCAGCGTGCGCACGATCGCCCGCGGCCCGCCTTTGACTTCGGCGGATATGTAGGCCCCTTCATTCCAGCCGCCGTAGGTCAGCAGGACAAAAACCATCGCTAATCCAAATAGCGGCGGTAGACCGGAGCTCGAAGTTGCGGCCACGGCTGCAGCCGGCGCCGGCGGCGCGGTCACCACTATGCCCGCTAGAGTGACCAGTAGCACGCCAGAGACTTCGATCACCGTCAGTACGTTCTGTGCGCGCGACGATTCCCGCAGACCAATGATGTTGACCACCGTCAGCACGACGACCGTGATTGCCGCATAGATCGCCGACGAATTGGGTCCGAGCGAAACGACTCGACTCATGTAATCGCCGAAGACGAATGCCAGCAACGAAATCGAACCGGTGGTAATCGCCGTGATGCGCGCCCACCCGAAAAAGAAGCTGACGTCGCGGCCATAGGCGCGGGTCAGGAAGTGATAGTCGCCACCTGCGTTCGGAAACGCGCTGGCCAGTTCGGCGTAACACAGCGCACCGATTAACGACAGCGCACCGCCGAGCACCCATGCAATCAACATCCAGTCGACAGAACCGGTCACACTGGCTACCAACGAAGGTGTCTTGAATATGCCGGCGCCAATTACGATTCCGACGATGATCATCGCGCCGTCGAACACCGACAGAACCGGCTTGGGTGCGTCCGTCGACACCGCTGCGGCTGTGCTCGAGTTGTCGTTCATCTTGTTCCGAGTGATAACAAAAGCCCCGCGCGAGCGGGGCTTTTGGTCAGGCTATCGGCGAGATTACTTGCGGGTTCCGGTGACCTTGGTATCTGCGCCTCCGGCACTTTTCAGCGTGCCGGTCAGCTCGTTTCCGCGAACCGTTCCCGTCAACGTGCGCGTCACGCCTTTATCGTCGTTGAACGCGAAGCGGATCTCTTCTCCGCGCAGACTGGCGCCAACCAGCGGTTGCTTGGCCGAGCCGACCGTCACATCACCGTTGATCTTCTGAAACTTCTGCGACAGGCTGACCGTGTACGCGTTGGACGTGCCCTGTTCGCGCACCGTCCACGTACCGTCGACCTTGGCCGGAACGATCCACAGATAGGCCGTGCGATAGTCGATCTCCGCGGTTTCATCGGGCTCCCAGTCGGCCATCGTGAACTGGTGCGACGTGACGCGCGTACCGGGGTGCATGTTCAGGATCGTCGGGCGCAGCCGCAGGTTTAACTCGGGCAGCAGATACATCGTGACGACGGTGGCCTTGCTGAAGTCTTCCTTAAAGACGTCGCCCTGGATGATGTTCGTCTTGCCGGTTAACTCTTCGGCCTGGACATAGCACTGAGCGAGCTTGGCCATGTCTGGGTTGTATTCGATGCCGACCGATGTTGCTCCCAGTTTGCCCGCTGCAATCGCAATCTTTCCATCTCCGGCGCCGAGGTCATACACCACGTCCTGCGGCGTGACCTTTGCCATCCGTAGCATCCGCTGCACGACTTCATCGGGTGTCGGCACCCAGACGACATCCTTGCCTTGCTGGCCCACCTGCGGCTTGTAATCGCGATCGCATTCACGCCGATCCTTGGCATCCACGCTGACCGCGGCTGCAGCGAGCACACTGGCCAGAATGAATGCACTGCCACTGCGAATAAGACGAGACATAGCATTTCTCCTTGTACTCAAAAGTGCGGCTGAATTATGCATAGTGGAAGTGACGTCCACCGCCTCACACGCGATGCCAGAGCACGAATCGAGCCGGTGCCCGGCACGGTGCATGAGGCGAGCGCCTAACGATTGACATTGACCAGGACCCTGCCACGTACTTCGCCCGCCATAATCGCGCGGCTGGCTTCGAATGCCTCGGCCAGCCCGATCTCGCTCGCGATGTCATCCAGCGTTGAGCGGTCGAGCTCTTCGGCCAGCCGCCGCCACGAGTCAATGCGACGCTCTCGCGGGCACATCACCGAGTCGACGCCGACCAGGCTTGCCCCGCGCAGGATGAACGGAGCCACCGTGGCCGGGAAATCCATGCCTTGCGCAAGTCCACAGGCAATTGCAACACCGCCAGTGCGCAACTGGGCGCACGCGTTGGCCAGGGTATGAGAGCCGACGGAGTCGACCACACCGGCCCAGCGCTCTTTCTGCAGCGGCTTGCCGGGCGCGGAGAGCTCGGCGCGATCGATCACGTCGATGGCGCCCAGCCGCCGCAGATAGTCGGCTTGTTCGACCTTGCCGGTACTCGCGACGACGCGGTATCCGCTCCGGGCCAGGATTACGGTTGCAAAGGACCCCACGCCGCCACTGGCGCCGGTCACCAGTATCTCGCCGTCGTTGACACCGTGGTCGCGCAGCGCCATCGCGGCGAGCATTGCGGTGTATCCGGCAGTGCCGATCGACATCGCATCACGGGTCGTCAGAGGCGCTGGAATCCGTACCAGGTGGTCGGCCTTGTAGCGCCCGCGCTGCGCCAGACCGCCCCAAAACGCTTCTCCGGCGCCCCAGCCGTTAAGCACAACGGCGTCGCCGCGGCTCAAAGTCGAGGACCCGGTGGAGACAACGCGGCCCGCACAGTCGATACCCGGAACCATGGGCCACTTGCGCACCACCGGTGACTTGTTGGTAAGCGCCAGACCGTCCTTGTAGTTGATCGTTGAATATTCGACGGCGACCCCGGTGTCGGCGTCCGGCGTGTTCGTCTCGAGTTCGGTGTCGGAAAGCTCGCGCACCTCCGCCCGAAACTGATCGGCTTTGGTCAGGTATATCGCTTGGAACATTCGGGGGTCGCAGACTCAGCGAGACGGCACGATACTACGAAGGTGCAAGGCACCCCGGCGAAGCGAGGTCGATGGCGAGCGAGGATGGTTAATGCGGGCTGGCCGCTTCCGCGAGCCCTTTTCGCGCTTTTGTTATCGCTTGAACGCGGCATCGTGGCAGAATCAGCAACAGTCACGACGACGCTTTCAGGAGTCCGTTGGCATCGACCGTAATTCCGCTGCGTCAGGCTGCAGTTGAGAGTTCGCTAAAGCGAGGAGCCTTTGAGTACTCAGGCGTTGCGATGCTGTGCGTCAACGCCGCGGGGCAGATTCTTGCGTTGAATTCTGAAGCAGCCGAACTCGTCGGCGGCCACTATTCGCACGACACCCCGGTTGGCCGCAGTATTGCCGAAGTCGTTTCGTTCCCCAGCCATCGTGCATTCACACGCCGCTGGAATCGGCTCTGGACAATGGCCGCCGGCGGCACGCACGCGACGGTCGAGACCAAGCTGCCGTTACGTAGCGGTGGCGGCAGGCTGACTGCTCGGCTTGCGATGCGCCTGTTTCGCTTTGAACAGGAAGATTTCGCATCGATTGCGATCGTCGATACCACTCAGGTTCGGGTCGACGGCAAGCGTGCGCAGAGTGATGCTGCGCGTGCGCGTGCGCTGGCGCAACATCAGTCCGAGCTAACGGTTGTGCTGAACGAGGATCGGCGCGTCGTCTACGCCAGCGCCGCGCTGGAGCCAATCACCGGTGAGCAGGTGTTCGACGTGCTGGGTTCGCCGTTCGAATTCATCCTCGATCATCCGTCGCGCATCGAGTTTCGGCGTGCAGTCGATCGCATCCTTCGCGAGCAACCGGGCGATCGGCAGAGCTCAGCCTTGTTGCTGCGTACGCGCGCCGCGCTGGCCGGACAGGGACGCAATATCTCCTGCGTGATTGCGAATCGGCTTGACGATCCGCGCGTCCGCGGGCTGGTGCTGACCGCTCGCGATCTGGGACCCGCCGAACGGGCGCAAGCACGCCGGCTGAGGTTTCGGGAGCGATTGCTGGAGCTGGCAATCCAGCCGAAATCCGATTTCACGCATGCGCTGTCGGCCATCTTGCGCACGGCCTCAGAAGTACTCGACGTCAGCGCAGTGAGTTTCTGGCGCCTGTCGCCCGGTGGAGAGTCGCTGCGCTGCGAATCATTGTTCGACCATGGCAGCGACCGGTTCATGCGCGACTGGGTCGGCCGCGAACTGACCGCGACGCGGTTCCCGGCCTACTTCGCGCAGCTGATGACGCGGCAGCCGGTCATCGTGACCGATACCCACACCTCGCGGCTCACGACTTCATTCGCCGGTGATCGAAAGTGGTCGCGGGTGCGCGCGATGCTTGACGTTCCGGTGCTGGTCGAGAGCAAAGTGAACGGAGTGCTGAGCCTGCATCACTACGAGACGCACCCGTGGGATGACGACGATGTGAGCTTTGGCAACACCACCGCGCTGATGCTCGCACTCGCGCTGGAGGCGGCGCAACGCCAGGAAGCTGAAACCAGGATCGAGCATCTGGCCTGGTACGACGGCCTGACTGGGCTGCCGAACCGCAATCTGTTGCGCGAGACGATGCGCGATCTGATCATGACGGCAGCCAACCGGAAGCGTCGGATGGCGGTGATGCTGATCGATCTCGACCGCTTCAAGGACGTCAATGACACATTGGGTCATCTCGTCGGCGATGCGTTGATCAAGTCGGCCGCCGAGGTGCTGGGTCAGACCGTTGGCGATGCCGGCGTAGTGGCGCGGCTCGGCGGAGACGAGTTCGTGGTGCTGGTCAACGAATTCGTGCATCGGCAGGAAGTCGCCCTGCTGGCGGCGCGCGTTGCGCAATCGCTGAACCGGACCGACCTCGTGCCGAAGATCGACACCCAGGTCTCTGCGTCGATCGGCGTTGCGCTGTTTCCGGAGCACGGCCGCGACATGAGCACGCTGCTGAAGAACGCCGACGCTGCGATGTATCAGGCCAAGCGCGACGGCCGCAACCAGTTCAGCTTTTTCAATCCGATCCGTTACGAGCGCGCCGCGCGCGAAGTGCAGCTGGGGATCGAGCTGGTCAAGGCGGTGCAAAGCGAAAGTCCGCAATTCATTTGCGAGTATCAGCCTCAGGTTGAAATGGCGAGCGGCCGGGTCGTGGGGCTCGAGGCGCTGATTCGCTGGAAGCACCCGCTGCACGGAATCCTGACGCCCGATCGCTTCATTGGCGTCGCAGAAGTCAGCGGATTGTCCGAGCGGATCACGCGCTGGGTGCTCAACGATGTGTGCGCGCAGATCAACCGCTGGCGCGAGGTGCGGCCGGATTTCGACGTACCCGTGTCGATCAATGTCGCGGGGCGCGAAATGGGGTCGACCGCGCTGCCGGCACTGGTGCGAGCGGCGCTGTCGACACACTCGATCGAGCCAAACCTGATCGTGCTCGAGATTACCGAGCGCACGCTGGTGCGAGAAACCGAAATCAACAACGACGTGCTGGCCGAACTGGCTTCGCTCGGCGTCGGGCTGGTGCTCGATGACTTCGGAACCGGGTACTCGATGCTCGGCTACCTGAAGCGGATGCCGATCACCGCTCTGAAGATCGATCAATCGTTCATCGAAGGGATTCCTGGCGACGCTGACAGCCGCGCGATCGTGCACGCGATGCTGGCGGTGGCGCGGCATTTCAAGCTGAAGGTCGTTGCAGAGGGTGTCGAGTCTATCGAGCAGGTTGAGTACATGCGCGAAATCGGCTGCGAATTCGCGCAGGGATTTTTTTACGCGCGCGCGCTGTCGTCCGACACGATCCTCGACTATCTGGCCCGCTCGGGCGCATAACACGACGACCCGTCTGGGTCGTTAAACTCGCGTCTCGCAAGGAGGCGCTGATGATCCATGAGCACATTCTCGTCGAGACCCGCGCTCGTGTCGGCCTGGTGACGCTAAACCGGCCGAAGGCGCTCAATGCCCTAAATGACAAGCTGATGGACGAGCTCGGCGCCGCTTTGCTTGAGTTTGACGCCGACGATGGCATTGGCGCCATCGTGATCACCGGCAGCGAAAAGGCATTTGCCGCCGGCGCCGACATCGGCGCGATGAGTTCATGGTCCTACATGGACGTTTTCAAAGCTGACTACATCACGCGCAACTGGGAAACGCTCAAGCGCATTCGCAAGCCCGTCATCGCTGCGGTCGGCGGCTTCGCGCTCGGCGGTGGATGCGAATTGGCGATGATGTGCGACATCGTGATCGCCGCAGAAACGGCAAAGTTCGGGCAGCCCGAGATCAAACTCGGCATCATCCCCGGTGCCGGCGGCACGCAGCGGTTGCCCCGCGCTGTGGGAAAAGCAAAGGCCATGGATCTGGTTCTTACGGCGCGGATGATGGACGCCACGGAGGCTGAACGCGCTGGGCTGGTGTCTCGCGTCGTTGCCGCGGACCGCCTGGTCGACGAGGCGGTTGCCGTGGCGGCCACTATTGCGGGGTTTTCGCTACCCGCAGTGATGATGGCCAAGGAAGCGATCAATCGTGCCTACGAAGTTCCGTTGGCCGAGGCAATGCTGTTCGAGCGGAGGCTGTTTCACTCGCTGTTCGCGACCGCGGATCAGAAAGAAGGTATGGCCGCGTTTGTCGAGCGGCGTTCGCCTCGATTCGAGCACCGCTGAGCGCGGGATCATCGCGAGCGCGTCAGGAGTTGAATTTCGTGCGCGCGACCGCATTTTCACTCTTGCGGCGACGCCGGAGATATCGCGGCGTGCGCGCCCGGCTGGCTTGACAGCGTTTCTTCAGAGCCTCATACTCTCGCCCCTTCGCTGCACATCAAACCAGACGCTTCGGTTCACGAGGCATCTTCTTCGCAAAGCGCACGGCAAGACCGGCGTTCGCGCAATTGATGAGCAGCTTGTTCTTTAACAACGAAACAGCCGATAAGTGTGGGCGCTTAATGAACGGCGCAACCAGGTCGTCAGTGAATAACTGAGGTCTCACGACCAGCGACCTGGCTGAACTCAAAGCATTAGTGCTCACGCAATGGAAAGAGAGTTTGCTGATGGAAACATCGGCAAGAAACCTCTCGATTCCAGCGAGAGTAATCAAGCACACAGTATCGAACTGAAGAGTTTGATCCTGGCTCAGATTGAACGCTGGCGGCATGCCTTA
>JBDUCU010000190.1:0-3868 GCA_040003315.1 Burkholderiaceae bacterium
TGCATCCTTTGCCTTGAAGAAGATGCCGCCGATGCCAGTGACTCGCTTCATGTGAACATCCGATGTGTGTGGTGTTTAGGGGTGACGGTTGCCCTGCGGCCTAACGTTCGCGTTGACTAGCCGCCGAAGGCGGTCCGCTCTCGAACGCGTGGTTAGGCGTTATGTACCGGCAGACCAAAAGAGGAGCACCACGCTGCTCACTAATGCGACATCTGAAATCAATGCAGCCCAAGCGAGACTCGAGACACGTTGGTCATTGACCAGAAAGACCTTGCCTCCCCAAAGATACTTCCAGAATTGAAGCTGCAGCTCTCGGTATCGAGGGAGAAACGACGAGAGCTGCCGGCTGGACGGATGACCCAGCGCGGCGAATTCATGAGGATGCTTAGTCCGAAGTGTCCTGAGAAGGAGTACACGCAATAGCCAGCCGCTAGCCATTGACCCGAGGAGAATCAAGACGATCACTCCAGTCATAGCCGCCACGACGCGTAACGAAGTTAGTTAACCGGCCCGACGCCGACACGGCGCCCGGTAAGTAACGTCAAGGCCCGCCAGCGACGGGTCCGTGTTGAACGCCGGGTTAGGCCGCTCGTCCACGGCGCGTACTACGCATCGGGCGCCCACAATCGCTTTCGAAAATAGTCGCGCCAGGCGGCAGGGAGCGAAGGATGTTGGCTCGCATTCTCCAGAAGTGGTTGGTTCTCGGAATCATTGGCATATAGCGCCACCACGTCCGCGACCGTGAGGCGCTTTTCGTTACGCGCAAGGCGCTCGATCACATCCCCGGCACCTACCTCGCCTTCTCGGTCAACAGCGAGATAAAACCCGCTGCGATGACTCTGGTGGAAACGCTTAACCATGTCAGCGCTGCCGAATCGGATCGCTAGCTTGTAGCAGGGCATGCGCGGCTGCGTCACAACGAGCTCCGCGGTGCCGATGCGGTAGCGGTCACCAATCCACACCTCGTCTTCCAGGAGCCCCCCTGTAGTGAGATTCTCGCCGAATGCTCCCCAAGGCATTTCCGCAGCCGGTAGTTCGCGGCGCCAAAAGTCGTAGTGCTCCAGCGGATACGCGTAGACGGCTTTCTCAGGTCCGCCGTGAACGGACAGATCGGACTGCTGGTCGCCTTCGATGTTGTCGCGCGCGACGTACACACGGCGCGACACCGGCGTTTTGAAGATCGATGTCTGGACAGTTCGCCCGCGCCACTGCACCTCCCGAGGTCTTCCAACGCTGACCGCCACAAGCTTCAAATTGACTCCCGCAAGCGGCCTAACGTCAGAGTTAAGCCGCGCTCGCAGAGCGTCGGCTCTTGAACGCAATGTTAGAGCGCGTGGCAGCCAACATGAGTTGAGGCCGTACGCGATTGGGTTGGCCTGCAATTGGAGCTGCGACTTCGCCAACTCGCGTTGCGCCACACGCCACGTAAAGGCGTTCCGCGTTCGGGTCGGGGTCAATGACGATGGAACTCGCGCCGCTCGCTGCTGCGGTTTGCGCAGCATGTACGAGAAGCGCTCGCCTAAAGCCCAGCCTCATATATTCAAGCGCAACCCACAGGTTATCGAGCTCCCATGCGGTGGCAGATGGCACGAGCGAATAGAAACCGATAATGCGCCGATTGATTTCGCCGACAAATGTGGGGCGGGCCAGCAGGATCTCGCGAGACATTTCAAGGCTCGAGCGCCATTCTTCCAACTGCGCGACTGCGTAACCCCAATGCGCTTTCGCGCGCAGCGCCAGAGACGACAGTTCTTCAACGTCTTCAGCGACGGCGCGGCGGATGTGCACCGTGGTAACCCGCGCTGTTTGACTCATTGGGAGAATTCTGCGACAGCCTTCTCGTTCCACGCGATGCCTTGCCCCCGGCTCTATCTTCGAATTAAGGGGCGGGGATCGAAATACGGACGGATCTCAGCTATTTTCTCATCCAGGATTCGAAAGCACTCGCAGAAGGGGACCACGTCTCCTTCCCTTGTCTCAAGATCGGCTACGACGCAAGCGAACTCACCGTCGATCACCTGCCGCTTCACGCGCACGTCTTTCACGCCCTTTGACACCTTGAGAAGGAAGTCCCTAACCTGGGTCTCGCCGACGATCGCCCCATTCGTGAGGGGACCCAGAAAGGTCACATCTGACGAGAAGCGAACATCGCTGTAGTCGCCTGTCTTCATTGCCTGCGCATAAGCGTCAAGCGCTTTTGCGATGACTTGCTTTTTTTGCTGCTCCGGCCCTTGAGAAGTTGTGAGACAGGCACTGACCATCAGGACACTCGCCAGGGACAGCAGCGACACGAGGAGTGGGGTCGCGTGCTTGCTCCTAATCATTCCACGCCTCCATGGGGGTAGTGATCTGCCACCTAACGTTTAAGTTCAGTGGCGGCCCGCTTGCGGAACGTCCGCTGGAACGGAAGGTTAGGCGTCACGATTCCGCGTCGCTACGGCCAGCCTGCTATTTCAGATTGAGTTCCTGGAGTTCCATTCCGCCGCTCAATTTGCGTGTCGATTTGCGCTCGCCGGACTGGCTCTCCATTTTTCGAATGTCGCTGGCGAGAAAGGCTTCTAGCTTCTTCTGTTGAGCCAACTGCTGAGCATTGTTGTAGTAATCCCTGTACTCGACTGCCAGGATCAGATCGGGCTCGCCGTTGCGCGCGTTGTTTACCGAGAAGACATGGTAAGAGACTACATATCCCTCTTTCTTGCCGAACTCGTTTAGCTTCTTCCAGTCCCCCGCGAGATAGTCGAGGTATCGCTGCAGCTGACCGGGTTCGACTTGGATGTTCGAGAAGTTCCAGACAGTGCCAGGCGTGTAGCTCAGTTCCTGTGCAGTCGCGGGCAAGATGAATACCACCAATGTCATCAAGATGACGGCGAACTGTTTGGAAAACATCATGGCGCTCTCCTGGTGGTTGGTGTTTCGCCGAGATGGACTCTCGGCTGCAATAGCATAGGCTGCGGCGTGAATTCCTTAAAGTGACTGTAGACGCATGCAACATCGTCACTGCCAATCCGGGCGTTCCTGTGCCGCCTAACGTTCGAGCTAAGCGGGCGACGACGGCAGGACGCCAGGCCCGGTCTGTGGAGAATGCTCCGCACCACAGAACGGGCCTGGTGGCCTGCCGTTGGCGCTCCGCTTGAGCGAGGGGTTAGGCATCAGCGCTCAGACTTCACCGGTGAACTCGCCACGCGCTGGGTAGTCCTTGGCAATTGCGAAGTCGATGGCGCCCAGAAGGTCCTGAAACTGCGGCCTGGCAAACGGCATGGTCTGTACCGCTCCGTAGTAGAGCGTGCCATCCGGTCGAACCATGAACACGCCAGGCTCGCTGAACAGGGGTGGCTCGTCGATACCGATGGAAGTCTTGCCGCGCGAGGTGCTGATATAGAGGCCCCATTGCCTTGCGGAGCGCAGGCTCAACCCATACCCAAAGCGCAGGCCGCTGGCTTTGACCTTCTCTGCCATAGCACGCCCGCGCTCCTCGTCATCGCTGCTGACCGCCAATAGCTGTACACCACGGGCGGCGAAGTCCGAGGAGAGGCGCTCGAGTTCCAAAAGGTACTTGGCACAGATTGGGCAGTGCAGTCCTCGATAGAACGCGATGAGATCGAATTTTTCGCCCGGAGTCGCGCCGAGAACGAATCGCCCACCGGCAACCAAAGGCACATTGAGTGCTGGAGTGGGATAGCGAGGTAGGAGAGCGTGCGGGTTCATTTGCATAAGGCGGGCTTTGCGGTTTGGGTGAAGTTGCCGGTGAACTGATTCAGATTCTGATGCCTAACGACCGAGTTGAGCGGCCGGCCACGATGACCGTGCCGCGGACAGACGCGGCCCACGATGCTCCACGGTCCGCTCGAACGCGTTGTTAGACCGCAAA
>JBDUCU010000191.1:0-3859 GCA_040003315.1 Burkholderiaceae bacterium
GCTGCCGGCGCAGTAACCCGGATGCGCGCGTCTTTGACGCACGGAAGATAGGCGGTAGTCCGTAAGCAGGTTGTCCCAGTTGTGTTTGCCCTTGTCGCTTGACGCTACGGGATAGGCAGAGTCACGCCACGCGTAGTAATCGTGAGCAAGTGTGTGCAGCGACGGGGGCGACTGCGCGGATAGCGCGACTGGACTGGCTCAAATCCAAACAGCGTAAGCTCCATCTTCACGTAATACTCAGCATAGCGGCCGACCTGCATAGGATTGAGCCGCGACCAGTCGTATCTATCCATCGGGATCTTGGATTGAGGTCATCTAGCGCATGATCTCGTACATCCGTCGACCTACAAGGCGCCGGCCATACCGCGGACGTGATCGTTGAAATGACGGTGAAGTGCAACGCCAGGCGGAGGCAATTCCAGCCCGCCCGCGACGCCAGCGACGTAGCCGTCGAGGGACCGCATCATGCCGAAAACGAGCTTGCCCATGGCTTCACACCTCCGCATAGATGTCCGACAGAATCTCTAACGGCACTATGACCTCGAAGGCGAAGGTATCCACGAGGGCCGATCGGTGCACGGGCGGACAGTACGCCCACAGAATCGGCCGAAACGGTAATGCAGGCCAGCGAACGTTGCGCTGGTGAGGAATGGCGAGAGCGTTTGTCGACGCCTCCCTTTCCGCACGCTCGGCGCTCGGCGTTCAACCCGCGCGCGCTGCACATCGATGCGCCTGATGGTCAAAGCAGTGCTTCGCCCTATTGATGCTGGTTCGGCGTGTAACGGCCTGCGTTCAGCTGCAGGCGAAGGAAATAGTAGCGAGCGAAGCCAGCGTCCACAGCTCGCCTGTCGGCTGCAACGACTGGTTAGGCAGCGACTTCGACGTACGTGGCGACCGTGTCCGGGGGCGGGACGGGCCGTCCGTCGGCCCTGAGGCCCTCAAGATGGTACTCCAAGGCCTCGCGCATGGCGCGCTCGACCTCGGCCTGAGTGGCACCGGTCGCGATACAGCCTGGAAGGTCCGGTGAGTACGCCGAGAAGCCGGTTTCGGTCGGTTCGATGACGATCAGGTAGCGCTGCATGGTCTCACTCCTGCCCGCGGTTCTTGAGCCCCGCTTGTTTGAGGATGCTATCGAAGGTACCCGGAGCGAGGTGGTCACTGCGAGGCTCAGCGATGGTCACGAGGCCAGGCTTGGTGGGAATGCTTGAACTGCTGGTGGCTGCCTCGGGTGCGGGCGAGGAACCAGCCGTCGTCGGCGAGAAGGCGAAGGACGTCGCGCACTTTCATGCCTCAAGTCTGCGTATTCGGAGACACGCTCGCCAGCGCCTGCTCCCGACTCGCCCAGGGTCGCGAGCTGATCGACACCCGGGACGCCGTGATTGCTCCTCCGGGGGAAGCCCCAGCACCCTTGCGGCGCCGAGGTCGCGCAGCTGACTGACATGCCGCCCAAGGCGCTGCCTGGCGCCGTGCCACAGCGCCGCCTTGAGCGTGCGCGCATTCGGCGTTGACCAAGAATCGGAGTTCGCCGGGCCCGTCAAGCTCACGATACCTGACCTGGGCGCCCGGAGTGCCGTCGGGCTTCAGGCGGGAGCCAAGGTGCGGCAGGTCGTCGAGGCGGTCGAGCAGCAGCCAGGGTCGGAACCGCTCGTCCTCGCACCAGCTGACCGGTCTCCGCGATCCGGCGCCACACGATCGCGCGGCCATCGCCGTCGGCCCACACGGATACGATGCCAGGGGTCGGGTCCCACCCCCAGAGCCATTCGTCTTCTATGGATAATACGGCCAATTCGCGATGTTGCTCCTACCGCCGCGATGGATCGACAGGCACGAAGCTCTCCGGTCGCTTCGGATTGCCTGACGAGTAGCGCGCCTTGATCGGATACGGATAGACCGGCCGTGACCGCTCCACCACGCCCTTGGTCACTCGGCGAGCAATGATCACGTTAGGCGCTTCTCCTTTCTCTACCCACCTTTCCAACAACGTCAAGGCGTCGAAGTCGCTGAGCCCCGGCCCTCCGCCGCAGTGGTGCACACCGGGAAGCAGGAAAAGGCGGAAGAAGTCCTCCGTTCCCTCTCGGCCCCCCATCTCTTTAGTGACGCGCTCGTAGTAGCCGATCGACGACGTCGCCATCATCCCGGCGTCGGACAGACCATGCCACATCAGGATTTTCCCGCCACGCTCCTTGACTGCGCGCAGGTCGGTTGACGTTGCATTGTACGTGGTACGGGCGCGCTCCAGCGTGGCAGGATCCCGATCGAAGTTGAACGCGTAGGGGTCAACATTCTTTCGCGGAGCCGCGTCCGCAAAAAACCTCAAGAACTGATCTGCAAGGGGAGCGTTCGCGAAGATGTCGTGGTTCCAGACGAACCATTCAGTCTCGGTTCCCGGCACGTACGGATACGCGTACAGAACCTCTCCCTTCGAGTTGACCGGCGGACGCATTAGCCGTGTGACGGCGTCGACCTGACGAGGCGTTAGGCACCCGGAGGCTGGCCCGCCCGGCGCGCACGCGATCACCTCGGGGCGCCAATCACAGGCAACCGGGTCGGTCACCATCCCCTCATCCACACCAGCCTGTGCGCCGCATCGCGCGAGCACGGACTTGTGAACGGCCTCAGCCGCCGCCCGGTTGAGCACCGATCCGCCCTTACCGTCGCTTACTGCTTGCGCGAACCAAGACGCGGCGATCCCCATTCGTCCGGCGATATCATACACGGGCGCAATCGGCAGGAAGCCGTCGTAGTCGTCAGGAAACTGCTGTGCTTCCTTGAGAACCGCGTGCCCACCCTTTGAGCAGCCGGCGATGTACGAGTATCTGATCGGCTGCTCGTAGAAGTGCGTCGTGATCGCTTTCGCGGCTATCGTCACGACGTGCGTCCCGCGCCACGCGTAGTCTTCCTGGAGCCCAGGTGCAGACGCCGCCCACAATCCTTCGAAGAACTGCCCGCTGTCATGGCCGCCGTTCGTCGTTACCGACGCGTAGCCGCGCGCCAATGACGGATTGCACGACGCGCCGTCAACGCTCCCGCAGAATCCGGCACACGTGGCGAAGAAGAACTTCTGATTCCAGTCTGACCGAAGCGGAAGTTGCAGCTCAAACTTGTTTTGTGGCGCGACGTAGCCCGTCACCTGACAGTACTGCTTCAGGCGCGTCGGAATCGGCGGAACGACTTCTCCTGGGGACCCGAGCCCGGCGAGACCCTTTGCAGCCACGGCCACGATCCTGGCGTTCAGGATCCTGGTCGGCGCGTCCGGAAGATCGAGCAGGGCGAGATTTTCGAGAGCCGCGCAGCGCCGTGCGTCGGGGCCTGTCCCACGCGCCGCGCCGGGCCGCTGAGCCGCCAACGTGGATCCGCTCGCAGCCAACGCGATCATGAGCACGCGAATCAGTCGTGACATGTTGCACCCCACAAAGTGACAATCCGTTCATCGTTGCGGCTGACACTCAGGTTGCAGTCTACCACCGCCCGCGCTTTGCCGCAAAGGAAAGGCTGCGGCAGTTCGCCCGAAGGGAGACCGCTCAGGGCGGGCTAGTCGACGCTTGGCAATGACCCCTTCCCATGCTTCCGTACATGCGCGATCCCATGGCTTCGAACCGGCAACCGATTCGACGCGCTGTAGCGGCGACCGAAGGGGCAATTGACGCAACGGCGCGCCGCTCGTCGAGCGTGAGCAGGGTCGTGTCTTCGCCCTCGAGCCGGAGAATATCGAAGACGTGATAGGCAACCTTGCCTTGCTTCCCCCACACGCCGGTGGCCTCGCCGTCCAGGATTGCGTCCCGCACCGGCAGCGCTGCGACCGCGTCGACCACGGCTGGATATGCCTCGTTCTGCGGCAGCCGGTGGAAGAAACTAGTCC
>JBDUCU010000192.1:0-3859 GCA_040003315.1 Burkholderiaceae bacterium
CATTCTGCCGTCGTCGGCCGGCCGCACGACGATGTGCCCGACCGAGTTGCTGTACGACGAAACGTTGCCGCCGTGCATCCGTGCATTGCCGATCGAAACGCGTGCTCGACACGGCTCCACCTCGGACTTCAAACGGCTGGGTGCCGAGTGGCAGATATTTCCGCTCGATACGACATCGGCCGACGGCATGCTCGAGGCGTTCAAGATCGTCGCCGAAACCACGCGAGTGCCGGTGGCTCAAGCAAAGGGCTATGGGCTCTACGACGCCGACGACCCCGATCAGGCCGTGGCAGTCGACAAAAAGGGCGAGATTCAGATTTCGAAGTGGCGCCACGCGGTGATCAACTTTCCGCATCCGCTGCTCAAGCATGGGCTGGTGATTCTCGACACACCGGGACTGAATGCAATCGGCACCGAGCCCGAGCTGACATTGTCGCTGGTTCCAAATGCGCACGCGGTGCTGTTCGTGCTGGCGGCCGATACCGGCGTCACGAAGAGCGATCTCGATGTGTGGCGACATGTGGTCGGCGACGCCGGGCACCGAAATCACATCGCGGTACTGAACAAGATCGACGGATTGTGGGACGCACTGAAAACGCCGGGAGAGATCGAGCTCGAAGTGCGGCGCCAGGTGTCGGCGGTCGCCGCGACCCTTGACCTCGCTCCGATGCGGGTGTTTCCGGTGTCGGCACAAAAGGGTTTGGTGGCAAAAGTGCACGGCGATGCGACTCTGCTCGAAGCGAGCCGCTTGCCACTTCTCGAAGAAGCGCTGATCGAGTTGCTGGTTCCGGCCAAGCAGAAGATCGTGCGCGATCAGACCGTTGCCGGTGTCGAGCGGGTTGCCGCCGAACTGCGCCAGACCTTCACCGCGCGCGAGCGCAACGTCATCGAACAACTGTATGAGCTGCGTTCGTTGCAGGGGAAAAATCACAGTTCGATCGAGCGCATGTCGCAGCGCGCTGTCTCTGAGCAGCGCGAATTCGAAGAGATCGTGCGCCGCACCGTCGCCGCGCGCCTGGTGCTCTCGCGGCTTTCGGAGCAGCTCTTCGCCGGACTCAGAGTGGCTGCGCTGCGTGATCAGGTTGTTATCACGCGCGATCGGATGAAAAAAAGCAAGCTCTCGCCGCAACTGTCGATCGCTGTAAAAGACTATTTTGCGACTTTGCGCGAGATGTTTCGCTCCGCCAATCTCAGAATGCTCGAGATCGAGCAGATGGTGATGGGCGTGCAGAGGCGTTTTGCCGAAGACCTCGGATGGAGCCTGTCTCCGCCGATGACGTTCTCACTCGACACCTACATCGCCGACCTGGAGCGCGCTGAGCACGCGTACAAATCGCAGTTCGGTCCGTTGGCGGTCCTGACGACCGAGAAGTGGCGCTTGATGGAGCGGTTTTTCGATACGGTCGTGTCCAAATCGCGCGAGATTTTTGCGGCGGCCGAGCGCGACACCGAAGCCTGGGTCAAGTCACTGTTGCCGCCGATCGAAACGCAGGTGCGCGAGCAGCGTACGCAATTGAGAAAGCGAGTTGAATCGGTGTCCAAGATTCGCGACGCGCAAGGATCGCTTGACGAACGCATCGCAGAGCTGGAAGAGGCGCTCGAAGATTCACAAAGCAAACTGGCGGTTTTGAAGCGGCTGACCGATCGCATTCACCACGTCGGTGAGCACGCGCAGGTCGAAGACACCATCGACGAAGAAGCGTTGGCCGCTTAGGCAGTGCCGGATTTTTCCGCTCGCATCATCGCGTGGCAAAGGGCGCATGGTCGTCACCACCTGCCATGGCAGCGCTCGAATGACGTGTATCTGATCTGGCTCTCTGAAATCATGCTGCAGCAGACGCAGGTAGCGACCGTCATTCCCTATTTTGAGCGCTTCATCGAGCGTTTTCCCAATGTTCGATCTCTGGCTGCGGCACCGATCGAGACGGTCATGCAACAGTGGGCGGGCCTCGGCTACTACTCGCGCGCGCGCAATCTGCACCGGTGTGCGCAGCAGATCGTCGACCACCAACAGGGTGAGTTTCCGCAGAGCGCCGACGCGCTGGCGCAATTGCCGGGGATTGGCCGATCAACAGGGGCGGCGATCGCGGCGCTGGCGTTTGGAGAACGCGCGGCGATTCTGGAGGGCAATGTGAAGCGTGTGCTGGCGCGGCACTTTGGCGTTTACGGTTACCCGGGAAGCGCCCCCGTCGCGCGCGTTCTATGGCAGTGCGCCGAGGCTTTGCTGCCGACGCAGCAGATCGGTGCTTACACCCAAGGGTTGATGGATCTCGGGGCGACGGTTTGCACTCGCAATCGGCCGCTTTGTGGTCAGTGTCCGTTGGCCGGCACGTGTGTCGCCCGGCGCGAGCAGACCATCGATGCGCGGCCGTTCAAGCAGAAGCCCGTGCGTGCGGCGACACTGCTCGTGATCAGAGAAGCCTCGGGCGCCGTCCTGCTGGAGCCGCGCCGTCCGGCCGGGATCTGGGGCGGCCTGCTGAGTCTGCCGGAATTTGACGCCGAGTTGACCGACCCGGCGCTGTCATCGGCGGTCCAGGACCGCTACGGCCTGCGTATCACGGTCGAAGACACGCTGCGCGAAATCCGCCATGAGTTCACCCACTACGTCTACGTGATGCGCCCACGAGTCGCTCGCGTGATTGGCGCGGTTCGAAGCGCCGACTCTTCGCTGCGGGTTATTTCGCAGAGCGAGTTCGAAACTGCGCCGCTGCCATCGCCGATTCGCCGGTTGCTGCGGCAGTTGAGCTGCACGCAGCTCGCGTAGAGCTATTTCAGCACCGAGTGCTGCTTCAAATAAGTGTGAACAATTTCAAGACGTGTTGCCGCGTCGGTGAGCTCCATCAGTTTCTGCTTGGCCTTCAATGGCACCGGCAGAACTTCACAGAGGCGATTTGATACCCACGCCGACGACTCCATCCGGTACGGCTGCTCGAAGGGCAGTTGCGCCAGCACCGGGTTAGCATCGGCTTCCTCGTCGGTACGGCGTTTCTCTGCAGCTTGTACGCTCAGATCGTCGATGATGCGGGTCAATAGCTCAACGCATGGTCGGTGCTCCGCCGGGATCGCCTGGTCGTCGTCGGCTTCGATCAGATCGATCTCTCCCACCAGAAGTCCATTGGGCTGAGTCTCGCTCGCGCGCAGGCGGAAACGCTCACCGCCGATCGTGCGAATCTGCAGCAAGCCCAACTGTTGCATGTCCCACGCGACAATCCGGGCGAGACAACCCACATCGACAGGGGTTGGCGTGACGTCGGATCGCCCTTCTTTGCCGTTCGCGATCAAACAAACGCCGAACGATGTTTCGTCGCGCATGCAGTCGCGCACCATGTCCATGTAGCGCGCCTCGAACACGCGCAGCGGCAATACACCGTCCGGGAACAGTACGGTCGACAAGGGAAACAGCGCAATACGCGACAGTGTTTCAGCCGGCATTCTCGGTGGGTTCGCAATCCGCGGGCCTGAAGGGCTCGATTCCGCGGTGACGTACCAGCACGGATTCTCGGCGTCTGAAGCGGTGCGCCAATTCTTCAACGATGTACACCGACCGATGTCGGCCGCCGGTGCAACCGATCGCGACCGTGACGTAGTGCCGATTCTCGGCGACGTAACTCGGCAGCCATTTTTCGATGAAGGCCCCGATGTCTTGAATCATCTCCTGAACCTGCGGCGCCGCCAGAAAATACGCGGCAACGGCCTCGTCGCGGCCGGTCAGCGGCCGCAACTTGAGGTCGTAGTGCGGATTAGGCAGGTTCCGTACGTCGAACACCAGGTCGGCCGCGACCGGAATACCATCCTTGAACGCGAACGATTCGAACGACAACGTCAGATTGGCGCGCGGAGAGTCAACAAATTGCCGGAC
>JBDUCU010000081.1:0-13044 GCA_040003315.1 Burkholderiaceae bacterium
GGGCGGTATCCACACGGCGCTCGAATCGGGTCGCGCAGCGGCGATCGCCGTTGCTGCTGCGCTTGCAACCGATGGAGGGTGCAACGTTCAGGCAACCATCAGCGTGCCGAAGTTTCGTACCAAACGCCTGCTGCGCAAAGTATTCGATCGATTTCAGAGCGATTGGGTACTCGATCTGCTGCTGAGAACCGGCGCGCTCGCGATCGCTGCGCGCCTGGTTTACTTTCACCGCCGGGGATTGCTGTCGCCGACCGCGTGGAGAGATTTGTTGCGCCGATAGTCCCAGCTCCCCAATCGCTGCACGCGGTGCTCGGCTCAGTACCACACCGAGGCTGCCTCGATCGCGCTGGTATCGGTCGCTTCGTCACCGACCGTTTTGGCGGGTGCCGACTCGTCGTCGGCATACCCACCGGCAGCCTGCGCGCTCAGCGTGGTGTCGCCAGCCGAGTCGATCTCTGCAATCCCACTTTCTGTCGCGAGTACGGCGCCGAAGACGATGACCGCCACGGTCACCGATGCGAACACGAGACGCTGGATGGCGTTTCCCGTCAGTTTCGAACAGCAACGTGGTGCCATGATTTTCTCCTGAATTGCCCGCGGCCTGATTGCCTCGGATAGGAGAAGCTTCGGGGCGGCGACCCCACCGAATGCCCACAGATTGGAAATACAGCTGTCGACAACCGTGATGCAGCAGATGCCAACGCCGCCGGCGCGGTCAGGAGGCCCGCTCAGCGGCGCAGTTCGGCCACCGCCGCGGCTTTCGAAGGTTCAATGACCGTCGTGTCTTTCATCGAGCGCAGCCAGGTCATTTGCCTTTTCGCCAGCTGTCGGGTCGCCGCAATGGCAGCCGCGCGAAACTTGTCGAACGTGCACTGACCCTCGATCAGGCGCCAACCCTGCCGGTACCCGACGCTGCGCATCGATGACCAGGTCGGATCGAGGTCGCCTCGAGCGTGCAGCCGCCGGACCTCGTCGACGAATCCTGCATCGAGCATTGCATCGAACCGCTGCGCAATCCGATGGTGCAGTTGCGTGCGATCGGTTGGCATCACGGCCAACGTCCTGAGCGTCAGGGGCGAAGAGATTGCCGCGCTGTGCAGTTGCGACATCGGTGCGCCGGTCGTTTCGTAAACCTCCAGCGCACGCTGGATACGCTGGCTGTCGTTTGGTTTCAGTCGTGTTGCAGTAACGGGATCAACGCGTGCGAGCCGTGCGTGCATGGCGGGCCACCCTTGCTTTCGCGCATCGGCTTCGATGCAAGCACGGATCTGCAAATTAGCTGATGGCAGATCGGAGAGACCCTCGCGCAATGCCTTGGCATACAGCATCGTTCCGCCGACCAACAGGGGCAGTTTGCTGCGCGCCTGGATCGCGTGAATTGCAGCGCTTGCATCACGCACGAAGTCTGCGGCCGAATACGGGTCCGACGGGTCGCGGATGTCGATCAGGTGATGGGCAACCGCGACGCGATCCGCGGTGCTCGGCTTGGCAGTGCCGATGTCCATGCCCCGGTAGACCTGCGCCGAGTCGACCGACACGATCTCGAGCGCAATCTCCTCAGCCAGTTGCATTGCGAGCGCACTCTTGCCGCTTGCAGTCGGGCCTAGCAACAGCACCGCATCGACGGCATCAACCATGGGCTGCGATGTCGCCGTCCCTGCGCACAAATGTGAATGCGATTGTTACCGACACCAGCGTGCATGCGCATATCGTCAGCGTGAGCGGATACACCGTTCCGTTGTAGCTCGCACCGATCCAGATACCGACACCGGCAGCGATCAGCATCATCACAAAACCCAGAAGTGAGGCGGCGGCGCCGGCGGCGTGCGCAAACGGCGCGATGGCGCCCGATTGCACCGGCGGCTGAATGATTCCGTGTGAGATACCCAGGAAAATCAGCGGCGCACCGATCGCAATCGGCACATGCACACCGCCGAGAGCCAGCGCGGCCATCACCACTCCGGACGTGGCCTGCAGCGTCGCGCCGATACGCACGGTGCGTTGAATGCCGTACCTGGGGAGCAGGCGGCGACAGATCAAGGTGCCGGCCATGTAACCCGAAACCATTCCCGCGCAGGTCAATGCAAAGCGGGTGGGTGTCTGGCCGAGAATGCCGATCATTACGAACGAAGAGCCCGACAGAAAGGCAAATAGCCCGGCGTAGGTCGCGGCCGCGGATAGCGTGTAGGCACGAAACGCTCGGGAGCGTGCGATGCTGGCATATGTGCGCAGCATCGGCGCAAGCCTTACAGCGTGTGGATTGCGGCGTGTGTTGGTTTCCCTTAGCCTGAGCGCAGCGAACGTAGCGATCAGCAACGAAAAGGCCGCGACCAGGGCAAACGACGAGCGCCAGCCGAATCGGTCGTACAGGACCGCACCGACCAACGGACCGATCAGCGGCGCGACACTCATCAACGTTGCCGCATGGGCGATGATCCGTGCGCCCTCGGTCGGCGCGTACAGATCGCGCACAAAGCCGCGCACACCGACCAGGCAGGTACACGCGCCGACTGCCTGCAGGACCCGGGCGGCGATCAACACTTCGAGCGACGGTGCGAACATTGCGAGCACACTGGCGGCGCAGTACGTGAAACCGCCCGTGACGACAACCGGATAGCGGCCGAATCGATCCGACAACGGACCCGCGACCAGTTGCCAGGTCCCGAACGCTGCGATGAAGATCCACAGCGTCGATTGCACCGATGCAACGCTTGCGTTGAAGTAGGCCGCGATGCCGGGCATCGTCGGTAGATACAAGTCGGTCGCCAGCGGCTGCAGCATCGACAGCCCGGCAGTCAGCAGCAGGATCGTCGTTGCCGTCAGGCCCACGGCGGCGAGCCGGGCGTTTGCGGCACTCGGTGCATGGCCGGCCGTGATGCTCATCGGCCTCGCAGAAAGAGCTTGTCGAGATCTCCGACGGCCAGTTGCACCCAGGTCGGCCGACCGTGATTGCATTGATCGGCGCGATCGGTCGCTTCCATTTCGCGCAGCAGCGCGTTCATTTCATCGATCGTCAGCCGGCGGTTGGCGCGTACCGCTGCGTGGCATGCGAGCGTTGAAAGCAGTTCGTTGCGATGCTCGGTGAGGACGCGAGAGCCGCCATATTCGCGCACGTCTCGCAGCACGTCGCGTGTCAGCTCGGCGCCGTCGGCCTGTGACAAAAGTGCGGGCACGCCGCGCAGTGCGAGCTGCGTCGGGGACGCGAGCGATACGTCGAGCCCGAGCTGTTCAAGAAGTTCGCCGTGTTCAGCCGCGGTTGCCGTCTCGACGGCCGACGCAGTGAACACCTGCGGAATCAGCAGGCGCTGCTGCGGAATGGCGCGCTGATCGAGCTGACGCTTCAATTTCTCGTAGACGATCCTCTCGTGCGCCGCGTGCATGTCGACGATGATCAATCCGTGCTCGTTCTGCGCCAGCACGTAGATGCCCGACAACTGCGCGACGGCGAACCCCAGTGGTTGACGCTGCACCTCGTCGTGCGGCCCGACTGCCACGGGGCGGAACGCGGTTGGCCTGTCGGCGAGCAGTGCCAGATAGTCCGACACACTCTGCGCGACCCCAAGCGATGTTTGATTCGCGGTCAACCGGTATTCGGTGTCCGGGACTGTGCGCCAGGGCGCTGCATCAGCAGGCTGCATCGACGGCGCCAGCGCAGCCTGTACCGCGTGCATCACGAACTGATGAATGCTTGACGAGTCGCGGAATCGAACCTCGGTCTTGGTCGGATGCACATTGACGTCGACACGCTTCGGGTCGATCGTCAGATAAAGGCAGTACATGGGCTGGGTCGAACCGTGCAGCACGTCGGCATAGGCGGCACGCACAGCATGAGTCATCACCTTGTCGCGAACGTAGCGGCCGTTGACGAAGAAATACTGCGCGTCGGCACGCGCACGGCTGGCGGCCGGCGCCGATGCCCAGCCGTGTACACGCACAGCTCCCGCATCCTGCTCGACCTCGCGCTGCGCCGCTGCGAACGCGTCGGGCATCAGACGCAGCGCGCGTTCGCGCGGCGACTGCGCCGGCAGCGAAAGCAGCGCGCGACCTTGATGCATGACACTGAACGCTACCGATGAGTAGGCCGCCGCGGCGCGCTCGACCTGCGTCAGGCAATGCGCGAGTTCGGTGCCCTCCGAGCGCAGAAACTTGCGGCGGGCAGGTGTCTTGTGAAACAGGTCAGCCACTTCAACGCGAGTGCCGACCGAGCCCGCCGCCGGCGCGGCGTCGTCGTTCCCGCTGCGCACGCAAAACGCGCTGTTGGCATCGGCAACTCTGGACGTGATAGAGACGTCGGCGACGGATGCGATCGATGCGAGCGCTTCACCTCGGAACCCGAGAGTCTCGACGCCTTCGAGGTCCTCGAGACTGACGATCTTGCTGGTTGCATGCCGCGTCAATGCAAGGGCAAGCTCCTGCTGGGGGACGCCGGCGCCGTTGTCAACGACGACGATCCGCTTGATTCCGCCGCCGTCGAGACGGACACTGATCTCGGTGGCGCCGGCATCCAGGCTGTTTTCAAGCAGCTCCTTCACCACCGAAGCCGGTCGCTCGACAACTTCGCCTGCGGCAATCTGATTGATCAGTGCATCGGACAGGGGGCGGATCGTGCGACGAAGCGTGGCGCTCATATGGTGATTATAGGAACGGCGGGCAAGCAGCCAGCGCGCGCCCACACACGCGGCGTCACGTATGATCGCCCGCTGCCTCTACAGTCCCACCAAGCGCGCTCGCGCTGCTTCGTTCAATGGAAGGTATCAACTGGCTCGATCTGTTCACGGCGACCGATCGCTTTCTGTCGACGATCGTCGAACGCAATGTCGAGCTGGTCTACTTCGTCCTGTTTTCGATCTTCTTTTCCGAAACCGGACTGGTGGTGGTGGCGTTCCTGCCCGGTGATTCACTGTTGTTTGTGGCGGGCGCGGTTGCCGCGTTGCCTTCGGCCGAACAACGCGGCCTCAACGTCCATTTGCTGACTGTGATCATCACGATTGCTGCGGTGCTGGGCAATACGCTCAACTACTTTATCGGCGCGTGGCTCGGCAAAAAGGTGTACGACGGAACGATCGGCTGGATCGATCAGAAGGCGTTGATGAAGACCCACGCCTTTTTTGAGCGCCACGGCGGCAAGACGGTGATGATCTCGCGCTTCGTTCCCGTCGTGCGTTCATTTGCGCCGCTGGTGGCGGGCGCTTCGCGCATGGACTTTCGACAATTCCAGTTGTTCAATGTGCTGGGAGCCGGTGTCTGGGTGATGTCGCTCGTTTACGGCGGATATCTGTTCGGCAATGTGCCGATCATTCGCGACAATCTCGGGATCATCCTGGGCTTAGGCATCGCCGCGGCGGTGGGAGCGCTTGCACTGGGAGCTTCGACCCGGATGTTGCGCGCAAAGCGTGATCGCGCACCCTGAGATCCCTGCGGATCACGTCAGCGGATTTCGCGCCAGCGGCGGATTCTTGGCAAAGTAGCGTTTGATTCCGGCCAGAATGGCGCGCGCCAGATGGCCCTGGTAATCATCGTCTCGCAAGCGCCTTTCCTCGTCGGGATTGCTGATGAATGCAGTCTCGACCAGGATCGACGGAATGTCGGGCGCTTTGAGCACGGCGAAGCCGGCCTGCTCGACGCGGGGCTTGTGCAGCCGATTGATTCGTTCAAGCTCGCGCAGCACTGAATTGCCAAGCTTCAGGCTGTCATTGATCTGCGCAGTCGTCGACAAGTCGAGCAGCACGCGCTGCAGCTGGCGATCGCGCGCGCCAAGGTTAATGCCGCCCACGATATCGGCGTTGTTCTCCTTCTTTGCCATGTAGGCGGCGGCGCTGCTCGATGCGCCGTGCTCCGACAGCGCGAACACCGATGAGCCGCGCGCGTCCGGCTTGATCCACGCATCGGCATGGATCGATACGAACAAATCAGCGTGCACCGCGCGCGCTTTCGCGACGCGTGTGCTCAGCGGTACAAAGTAATCGCCGTCGCGTGTCATCGCAACCCGCATCGTGGGATCGGCTGCAATCATTGACCGCAGCCGATGACCGATCTCGAGCGTCACGGTTTTTTCATACGTTCCGGCGCGTCCGACCGCGCCGGGATCCTCGCCGCCATGACCCGCGTCGATGGCGACGGTCACGATGCGCTGCACATCGGGCGCGCCGCGCGTGTTGGGACTGGTCGCCGCACGCTGTGAAACAGCAGCGGGTTTATTTTCAGAGTGCGCCGAATCGGGATCGCGCGACTTGGCTTGCCCGCGCAGCAGCGCCAGAAGCGGGTCCGGCGGATTGACCGGATACAGGTCGAGCACGAGTCGGTGCTGGTACGGCCCGACCGGTTCGAGCGAGAAAACCTGCGGCTTGATATCTTCCTTCAGCTCGATGACCAGTCGTGCGACCTTCGGGCGATTCTGACCAACGCGAACCAGTGCGATGTAGGGATCGTTGGCCTCGATCTTCCCAACCAGTTCCTTCAGTGTTGGTGTCAGGTCGAGACCATCGATGTCAACCACGAGTCGTAGGGGCTGAGCGGTATCACGCACCATGAAGTGCGTGAACGTCAGCGGCCCATCGTGCTCCAACGTCAATCTGGTGTAGTCCTCGGCGGGCCAGACACGCACCGCGAGCAGGGTTGCCGCGTTGGCGACTTCGTGAGGCGTCAGTGCGAGGACGAGCGTGCTGGCACCGACGGCGATGAACCGTCGTCGACCGCTTGCATCATCGCCATCGCTTGTCTCAGACATCCCTGGCCCAGCTCACTGATCGCACTGATCGACACGCGCCGACCGTCGCGTTCGAGGGTCAACGTAATTGCAATATCCGCAGTCGGCAGCCGGCCCGCAGCACGCTCCGGCCATTCGACTGCACAGATCCGTCCCGGGCCGAAGTGCTCCCTGAAACCCGCGGTCGCAAACTCCGAGGCGTCCCGAAGTCGATAAAAATCAAAGTGGTAGAAGTCTAAACTCGAAACCGCATAAGGTTCAAGCAGGGCAAACGTAGGGCTTTTGATCG
Source organism: Burkholderiaceae bacterium (assembly GCA_040003315.1). Classification (GTDB taxonomy): domain Bacteria; phylum Pseudomonadota; class Gammaproteobacteria; order Burkholderiales; family Burkholderiaceae_F; genus JACCZX01. The sequence goes on from JBDUCU010000081.1 coordinate 6,996, forward strand.
GTCCCACCACGCCCATTCGGTGCAGCACCGCGCGCACCAACGCGGTCTTGCCAGCTCCCAGGTCACCTGTCAGATTGATCTGAAGACCGTTGCTTCGAACGGCGTCGATCCGATCCTCGATCGCGATCGCCAGTGACCGGCCCAGCAGCTCGGTTGCCGCAACGTCGCGCAGGTGCAGCGTGATGGACAATGGTCGATGATTTCTGCTGACGAAGCTCTCCAGAATACGCGCGCCGATTTGGTCGAGCTGAGCGCGCAGATTCGCGAATGGGGCGCGGAACTGGGGTTCGCGCAAATTGGCATCGCCGATGTCGACGTTAAGAACGCCGCCGCGCGTCTGACCGCGTGGCTGGCGGAAGGCAAGCATGGCGATATGGCCTACCTCGAACGCTACGCGGCTTTGCGCGCCGATCCGGCGCGGCTGCTTCCCGGCGCCTTGCGCGTGATCACTGCGCGCATGGACTACTTGCCTCGAGACGCTGCTGCGGACTGGACCGGGCGCGAGACCGATCGCCTGCGTGAATCCCAGACCGCCGTGGTATCGATCTATGCGCGTGGCCGCGACTACCACAAGGTGCTGCGCGAGCGGTTGCAAAAGCTGGCGTCGCGCATCGAGGCGCACATCGAGCGCGGTGGAAACCGCGTGCGATACCGCGTCACCACGGATTCCGCACCGGTGCTCGAAGTGGAACTGGCCGCCAAAGCCGGACTCGGCTGGCGCGGCAAACACACGTTGCTGCTGTCGCAGGATGGGGGCTCGATGTTTTTTTTGGGGCAGATTCTCACCGACTTGCCGCTGCCGGTGGATACCCCCGTCGGCGACCACTGTGGCACATGCTCGCGCTGCATCGACGTGTGCCCAACGCGAGCTATCACTGCGCCGTATCAACTCGACGCACGCCGTTGCATTTCGTACCTGACGATCGAACACCACGGTTCGATTCCGGTCGAGCTGCGTGCGCTGATCGGCAACCGGGTGTATGGCTGCGACGACTGCCAATTGGTGTGCCCCTGGAACAGGTTCGCTCGAAAAAGCACATTGCCCGATTTCGATGTGAGAAACGGCCTCGATTCAGCGGCGCTGGTCGAGCTCTTCGGGTGGAGCGAATCGCAATTCGACGAGCGGCACGTGGGCTCTGCGATCCGCCGCATCGGCCACGAACGCTGGCTGCGCAACATTGCAGTGGCGCTGGGCAATGCGCCGACATCACCTGAAGTGGTCGCAGCGCTACAGACACGAGCCGATGACTCGAGCGTACTGGTAGGCGAACACGTCGCGTGGGCGCTGCAGCGACACGGCGTTCAGTGAGATGTCGTTGACTACCGTGCCCTTATACTTCGCGGCTCGCTGAAAAGGCTATCGAGGCACTTGCTTCATTGACTTGCAGCGAGCATTGGCCGCTGTAGCTCAGTTGGTAGAGCAGCGCATTCGTAATGCGAAGGTCGGAGGTTCGACTCCTCTCAGCGGCACCAGCGCTTTGCTGGGTCGATCATCGCTGTCAGGAGAAAACATGTTCAAGCATCGGCTATTCGTAATCATCGCCGCAGCGTTGCTTTCCTGCGGCGCAATGGCGCAAGACAAGGTCGTGTACCACCTCGGGGAAGGGCTGGTGCAGGCAACCAATGGCCTGCGCAACATTCGCAACCATCTCGAGGTCGATCCCAAGGCCAAGATCGTGGTTGTCGCGCACGCACAGGGCGTCGACTTTCTGGTGTACGGCGCGCAGGATGCGAACAAGAATCCATACCACGTCATCGTGGAAGACTTGAAGTCGCAGGGCGTGACCTTCGAGGTGTGCAGGATCACTCTGCGCAATCGCAAGTTCGAAGAAAAACAATTCATTCCAGAGGTCACGTTCGTACCGTCAGGCGTGCAGCGCATCGCCCAACTTCAGACTCGCGAGGGTTACGCGTATCTGAAACCGTAGGGCTTGATGCCGTTCAATGTCAGCGTCAATCCGAGCGGGCACACATTCTTCGTCGAACACGGCGAGACGGTGCTCGAAGCGGCATTGCGAAGTGGAATCGGGCTCGCATACGGCTGCAAGAACGGTGCGTGCGGTACGTGCCGCGGGAAGCTGATCGCCGGCACCTTGGTGCATCGCGCGCATTCGGCTTCAGCGCTCTCGGCTGAGGACGAAGCCACCGGTTTTGCGCTCTTCTGTTCTTCGTTTCCGCACAGCGATATTGTGATTGAGGCGCGGGAGCTGACCGGCTTCGGCGATATTCCAATCCGCAAGATGCCGACACGGATTGCGAAGATCGAGCGCCCGACGTCGGACGTCGCGATCATTTCGTTGCAGCTGCCAGCGAATGAACGGCTGCAGTTTCGCGCCGGACAGTATCTGGACCTCATTCTGAAGGACGGCGTGCGGCGCCAGTATTCGATCGCCAAAGCGCCGCACGTTGATGGGCCGATCGAACTGCATGTGCGTCACACGCCGGGGGGTGTCTTTACCGATCGGCTATTCGGCTCGCTCGAGCCGCCGGTCAAAGAGCGCGACATCCTGCGTATCGAAGCGCCTCTCGGTACCTTTTTTCTGCGCGAGGACAACTCGCGGCCTGTTGTGCTGCTCGCCGGTGGTACCGGTTTTGCTCCGATCAAGGCGATCGCCGAGCATATGTTCCATCAGCGGATCAATCATGCCAACGGAGATCAGCCCGCACGCCCGGTCCATCTGTACTGGGGCGTTCGCGGCCGTCAGGATCTATACATGGCGCAGCTGCCGGAAAAATGGGCGCGCGATGAACCCGACTTCCGCTACGTGCCGGTGTTATCCGAGCCGCAGGCCGATGATGCATGGCACGGCGCCACGGGATTCGTTCACCGTGCCGTGATGAATGACCTGCCCGATCTTTCAGCGTTTCAGGTCTACGCATGCGGCGCACCCGCGATGATCGACGCTGCCAAGCGCGACTTCGCTGGACAATGCGGCCTGCCGATCGATGAATTCTTCGCCGATGCCTTCACGACGCAGGCTGATCTGATCAGCGCATAGTTTGATAAATATCCGCATGGAACGTTAAATGGCAAAGCCCAAAGTATTTATCGACGGCGAGCACGGGACCACCGGACTCGAGATGCGCGTGCGCTTGATGGCGCGCGACGACATCGAATTGGTCAGCTTGCCGGTCGATCAGCGCAAGAACGCAGCGGCCAAGCGCGAGATCATCGACTCGGTCGATCTCGTCGTGCTGTGCTTGCCCGACGACGCAGCCCGCGAAACCGTTGCCAGGGCGGGGGAAGGCGCAACGCGATTCATCGATGCCAGCAGTGCACACCGCGTGGCTCTCGGTTGGGTGTACGGGTTTCCGGAGCTGACTCGAACCCAGCGCAAGACGATCGCTGCCGCGAAGCGTGTCTCGAATCCCGGCTGCTATCCGACTGGCGCGATCGCACTGCTTCGTCCGCTGCGCGAGCGCGAGATTCTTCCGCCGAGCACGCTGGTGAGCGTCAACGCGGTGTCAGGCTACTCCGGTGGTGGCCGCCGGTTAATCGAAGCGTACGAGCGCGGCACGGGGCGTCCGGCGACCATTGTTCTGTATGGCCTGAACCTCGCGCACAAGCATCTGCCCGAGATGCAGACGCTGAGTTTGCTCGATCGCGCTCCGGTGTTCTTGCCTTCGGTCGGCGATTTCATCCGTGGCATGCTGGTGTCGGTGCCGCTGCATACAGGCCAGTTGCCGGGCCGCGTGACGGGCGAGGCGTTGCACGCTGCCTACGCCGAGCATTATGCCGACGAATCGTTTATCACCGTGCGTCCGCTGAACGACATCTCCGCGTTGCGCGACGGCGCGTACTTGGAACCCGAAGTGCTGAACGGCACCAATCGTCTCGAAATATTCGTGTTCGCGAACGACGCGAACGAGCAGGCGATGCTGATCGCGCGTCTGGACAATCTTGGCAAAGGGGCCAGTGGTGCAGCGGTGCAGAACATGAACCTGATGTTTTCGTTGCCCGAGAACGCCGGCCTGGATGCATAGCGACGGCAACGCAACCGGAAACAACTGAAGTGGCGGTATCGGGTTCCCTGACGTCGTTGGCCGTGGAGCACGTCACAACGTACCGTTATCACAAGCCGGTACGGTTTGGTCAGCACCGGTTGATGTTTCGCCCGCGTGAGGGTCACGATGTGCAGGTGGTCGAGGCCGGGCTTGAGGTCAACGTCCCAGCGCGCATCGACTGGATGCAGGACACGCAGTCGAACTCGGTGACTCTGGTGACGCCGCAGGCGATGGCAGCGGAATTGAAACTCGAATGTCATTTCCGGATCGAGCAGCATCGCGTCAACAGCGCGCAGGATCTGCCGCTTGCACCGCATGCGCAGCGCTGGCCGTTCGACTACAGCGCCGACGAGCGATTCGACCTCAGCGCAATGCTCGAGCCGCACTATCCCGACCCTGACGGCCGTTTATACGAATGGATGCGTCCTTATCTGTCGCAGGCGTCGCGGCCGGACACCAAAGAGCTGCTGATGTCGATGGCAGAGGCGATCAAGAGCGGGCTGAAATACGAGGTGCGCAATGAGGAGGGCACGCAAACGCCGGACGAGACTCTGACACGCGGCTCCGGAAGTTGCCGCGACTATGCGTTGCTGATGATGGAAGCGGTTCGCCGCCTCGGAATGGCGGGACGCTTTGTCTCAGGCTACCTGTACGACCCCGCTCTTGACACGGGTGCGGACGCGGGCGTGGTCGGTGCCGGCGCGACCCATGCGTGGCTCGATGTCTATCTGCCGGGCGCCGGTTGGGTGCCGTTCGATCCGACCAACGCGGTGTTCAAAGGGACCAATTTGATTCGCGTCGCTTTCGCGCGCGATCCAAAGCTCGCCGCACCACTGACGGGAAGTTGGTTCGGCAATCCATCCGACTACGTCGGAATGGACGTCAAGGTATCGGTGCGGCGTGCGTGAAGTCGCGCGGCTCAGGTCTCACCGGCAATGAGTCTTGATCATCTTCTCGCGCTGACGCTGTTCGCCTTCGCGGGCACTTTTACCCCGGGGCCGAACACCACGATCGCGACCGTGACCGGCGCGAATTTTGGCTTGCGCGCAGCATTACCGCATATGTTCGGAGTGCCGGTCGGCTTTGCCTCGATGCTGTTGGCTGCCGCGGCAGGGGCAGCAGCGATCGCTCTCGCCGTCCCGTTCGCCGCGCAGGTTCTCAAGTGGGCCGGTATCGCATATCTGCTCTGGCTCGCACTGTTGTTGGCGCGATCGAATCCGGCCGGTCCCGCCCAGTTGTCGGGGCCGTTCAAGCTGCCGCTGACGTTCGTGCAGTCGGCCGCCTTTCAGTTCCTGAATCCGAAGGCATGGATGCTTTCGTTGGCAACTGCCGGTGCTTTCTTCGCAGGCGATTCGCCTTTGCTATGGGGCGCGGCCGCTGCGCTGATATTCGGCATCGCGGCGATCGCCAGCATCATGGTCTGGGCCTCTGTCGGCGCGGCGTTGCGCGGCTGGCTGTCACACGGTCATCGGCTGCGTGTGTTCAATGTCTCGATGGGACTTCTGCTGGCGGCCACCGCATTGTGGATGGCGCTGACACAGTGAGGGCGCGCGTCAGTCGCGCTCGCCGCCGAAGATTCCGAGCAGTGCCAGCAGGCTTTGGAACACGTTATAAAGGCTTACATACACTCCGAGAGTGGCGGTGATGTAGTTGGTTTCCTCGCCGTCGCGCACGCGTTTCAGGTCATACAGGATGAAAGCCGAAAAGACGCCGACGGCAAGCACCATCAGCGTCAACATCAGTGCGCTCGACTGAATGAAGAAATTTGCAATCATCGCCACGAAGATCATGACCGCGCCGATGAAGAGCCATTTACCCATCGTCGACAGATCGCGCTTGATGATGCTCGACAGCGCTGCCATGCCAAAAAAAACCGTACCGGTTCCCGCAAACGCAACGATGATCAGGCTGGTGCCGTTGGCGAGTCCGAGCACAGCTCCGAGCAGACGCGACAGCATCATCCCCATGAAGAACGTGAAACCCAGCAGGACCGGCACGCCGGCGGCCGAGTTCTTGGTTTTGTCGATCGCGAACATGAATCCGA
>JBDUCU010000193.1:0-3849 GCA_040003315.1 Burkholderiaceae bacterium
GCCTGCTGCACCGTGGTCGCGGGCACACCAATCCGCTTGCCAAGTTTTTCCAAGGTCGACGCGTGATCGTCGAGTGTCGATTCCGAGTTGATATCAGCTATCGACGCGTCCACGTCCGCGAATTCTTTCCGTATGGCGTTGTCAACGATGTTTATCGCTGGGGCGTTAAGAAATTTAACCCATTCCTCAACCGCATCCGATATCTGCTCCAACTCATTTGAAGGCATCGGAATACGAACCAATTCGACAAAATGCCCTTCCAGGAGATCGGCCATTTGTGCGGCGCCGGGCATCTCCGCGTAGTAACCTTGATCTCGTAGCTTGCCAATAAGGGCCACGCATTCTTCGCCGTCGACCGTCCTCAGTACCGCGTGCATGCAGCGCTGGACGGGTGGAAGCGGGTCTTCGCATGGTTCGGGAAGTACCTGAGCTGAGGGGCGATCGTGCAGGCTGGCATCTTATCCGTGTATACGATCAGTGCCGACGCTCGTCTTACTGCTCGAGCTTGATGCCAGCCGCCTTGATCACACTGCGCCATTTCTTTATTTCTGTGTCGAAGTAAGCGCCGAATTCCGCCGGCGAGTTACCCGCAGGCTCTGCACCCTGGCTGATCAGAGATTGACTAACGTCGGATGAATTGAGGGCTGCACGCGTGTCAGCCAGCAGCCGCTCGATGATGGGCCGTGGCGTTTTTGCAGGAACCAGCAGGCCAAACCACGAACTGGATTCGAAGCCCGGATAAAACTCCGCGACCGTCGGCACTGCCGGCAGCGCTGCTGCGCGTTTAGGGCTCGTGATCGCGAGGCCGCGGACCTTGCCGCTCTTTACATGCGGCAGGGACGAAACAGTGCTGCTGAAGAGTACCTGGACCTGTCCGCCTATGAGGTCGATGAACGCGGGGCCGCTTCCTTTGTACGGCACGTGTGTCATTTCGATCTTGGCCGCTGTCTTGAAGAGCTCGGTTGTCAGGTGGATCGAGCTGCCGTTGCCGGACGAGCCATAGTTCAATTGCCCCGGCTTGCTGCGCGCGAGCGATACAAGCTCCGGAACGGAATTGGCGGCAATGGACGGATGGATCACCAGCATGAACGGCGTGTAGGTGATCATCGTCACGGGTGCAAAATCCTTGATGGGATCGTACGGCAGCTTCTGAAATAAGCTCGGATTCACGGCGTGCGTTGTCGAGATCAACAACAACGTGTAGCCATCCGGCGGAGATCTTGCGACGAGCTCGGTGCCGATGATAGTCGTCGCGCCGCTGCGATTGTCGATCACAACAGGTTGGCCCAGGGTCTCTGTGAGCTTCCTGCCGATCATTCGGCCAACCGCATCTCCGGGGCCGCCCGGACCGAACGGAACGATGAAACGGACTGGCTTATTGGGATAGCTCTGCGCCGCGGCAGCATCTGCAAAGAATGCGAGGAATGCGAGTGCCGCAATCTCTCGAAGCGTAGCGCTTTTCATCAGATCACGCCTTCTGCTGCAAGTTGGTCGATATCCTCGGCAGAGAGGCCAAGCACGCCACTCAATATTTCATGAGTATGTTCGCCGAGAAGCGGCGCAGGCCGTTCGTATGTCGGTGGGCTCGCGGACAGGCGGGCCGGGTTCGCGAGGATCGGAACAGACTTGGCGCGTGGATGCGGAATGTTGACCTGCATGCCGCGCTCTTTCACATGAGGGTCATCGAAGACGTGAGGAATATCGTTGAGGGGACCGCACGGGACACCTTGTGGCGTGAGGCTCTCGATCCATGCATTGACCGGTTTTTGCGCGAATGCGGCTTCCAGCGGAGGTACCAGGGCATCGCGGTGCTTCACGCGTAGCGGATTGGTGCGGAAGCGCTCGTCTCGTGCAAGCTCGGGCACTCCGAGTATGGAGCAGAGCTTGCCGAACTGACCGTCGTTTCCCACGGCTACAACCATCGGACCGTCCTGGGCCTGAAACATCTGATAAGGCACGATGCTGGGATGGCCCGTGCCCATGCGCTTGGGAACGATGCCGCCGATCAGGTAGTTCATATTGATATGCGAAATTGTTGCAATGGTCGTGTCGAGCAGAGACATGTCGATGTGCTGCCCTTCTCCGGATCGCTCCCGGTCCGCGAGCGCTGTCATCACTGCAAAGCTCGAGTGAATCCCCGTAATGACGTCGCAAATCGCAAGTCCTACCTTCGCCGGACCGCCACCGGGCAACTCATCCGGGCCGCCGGTGATACTCATGAGACCGCTCATCGCCTGGAAAATGTAGTCATACCCAGGACGAGCCCGGTAAGGCCCCGTTTGTCCAAAGCCGGTGATCGAGCAGTAGACGATCCTCGGATTGACGGCACGAATCGCGTCGTAGTGCAGGCCGTATCGCTTCAGATCGCCAACTTTATAATTTTCGATGAGCACATCCGACTGAGCCGCAAGAGCCTTGACCAGCGCTTGCCCGCGCGGCTTCGAGATATCGATTGTGACCGAGCGTTTCCCGCGATTGATCGACATGAAGTACGCGGAGTCTGCGGTTTCCTCGCCGCCCGCATCCTTTAGGTACGGCGGGAAGGTGCGCGATTCATCCCCATGATGGGGACGCTCAACCTTGATGACGTCCGCGCCGAAATCGGCGAGATTCTGAGCCAGCAAGGGTCCGGCAAGGACGCGGCTCATGTCGAGCACGCGCAGATGATCAAGAGCTTTACGCATACCAACCTTGACTAGTGCGCTCGCGGTGCAGCCGCGATGGCGCTGTTGAACAAGAAGCTTAGCGACCGGTGAATTTAGGCTTACGTTTTTCCTGGAAGGCGGTGACCGCCTCTTGATGATCAGCGCCTATGTTCGTGAGCGCTTCATAGGCCAGCGAGGCATCCATGATCGAATGCGCCAGCTGCCGCAGCGGAATATTGATGCACGTCTTCGTCCATTTGATGGCTTTGGTGGCCCCGTTTGCGAGCTTCTCGGCGAGTGCATTTACTTTCGCATCCAGCTCCTGCCGCGGCACCGCATGGTTGATGAGACCGATGCGCTCGGCCTCCTTCGCGTTCAGCAGATCGCCCGTGAGCAGATACTCCTTGGCGCGTGCATAGCCAACCAATTGAGGCCAGATGACGGCGCCACCGTCTCCGGCGACATAGCCCATTCTGACGTGTGGGTCGCCCAATCGCGCGTCTTCGACGGCAATCAGGATGTCACACAACAACGCCAGCGTCATAGCGAGCCCGATGCAATCTCCGTTGATGCGAGCAATCACCGGTTTCTCGAGGTCGAGCAGACCAAAGATCATTTGCTTCATTTCGAGATTTTTGCGATTGAAGAGCTCAGGGTCATCGATGCGTTTTTGCATCATCGGGATGTCGCCGCCAGCAGAAAAAACGTCACCGGCGCCGGTGAATATGACGACATCGCACTCATGGTCGACTTGGACCTGGTAAAAAATGCGTGACAGCTCTTCGTGCAGCTCATAATGAATAGGGTTCATCGGCGGGCGGTTCAGCGTAAGTGTCAGTATCCGGTCGCGCCGCTCGATGCTCAGATGTCTGTATCCGGAGTAATCCATAAGAAATCATTCCAGTCGAAAAAGATGCGTCGAGTATTCGGGTGTGACGAACCGCACATGCAGTGTGAGCATGGCGAGTTGAGGACGAACCACAGCTATCCGAACACGTGGCGAAGCGCTGCCGACCGCGTGCAATCTTCTGCTCTAGGAACGCCATTCCGGGTTGTCAGCGCCCAGCACCGGAGAAGGCTTGTCCCAATACGGCTGGGTTTCAGACATTCTCAGCACCGGGCCCAGGTGCTTCAGTGTGCCGTGCCCGCCCTTGGATTCGATCATGATCGATTCCAATTCGGCGTCGGTCAGTCCCATCTCGGC
>JBDUCU010000194.1:0-3846 GCA_040003315.1 Burkholderiaceae bacterium
CTCGCTGCGGGCAATCGTCTCGGGTGTGCCGAAACGCGACAGCAATGTGAGCCCCAACCGTTCGCCATGCCGCTGCCCCACGAGCGTGACGACTGGAACCCCCATCTCCAGCGCTTCCATCGTTCCGTTTACATTGCCGCAAGGCATCGGATCGAGCGCGACATCGAGAATTCGATATCGGGCCAGCTGTCCGGATTCATCCGTCGACCGAGGCACGAACATCACGCGTTCAGATTCGATCCCGTGCGCGTCCAGCCAGCGGAGATATGACGGCGTCCATGATGCATTTGTCGGAGAAAAGGCGAGAAGCGCGCGTGGCAGACGATCGAGCACCCTGCGCCACAGATCCAGACAGCGCGGACTCAGCTTGAGCAGCGACACGAAGACTCCGCAGATGAAACTCCCATCCGGAACATGAAGCGGCGGCATCAGCGCGGCATCCGGTTCAGGATACCGTCGCCAGGGAAACACGCCATGTGCGACGGGGAAAAGGCGCTCGATCACAAAGCGCTGCGCATCGTCGCTTTCCGCAAGCGGCTCGGTCAGCTTGTAATCGATCGCGTGCAGCCCAACGGGTCCGGGCGTGGCGATGTGCGTAACAACAACTCGAGCCGGTTTCAGGGCAAGGATTCCGGGCTCTGCGCCGCGCGTGTGACCCGAACAGTCGACCAGGATATCAAGGTCATCGGCCTGAATCCTGGCCGCCGCGAGTCTGTTGGGCTGTGCCCACAGCTTGACAATCGGCATTCCGAGCTCCTCGAAACCCTCGGTGCATTCGTCACGCGTGTCGGATAGTGAGTACAAGATGATTGAAAATCTGGCTCGGTCATGCCTGCTTACCCATTCGTAGACCATGTGCCCCATCACGTGATCGCGGAAATCACCCGACAGGTATCCAATCCGGATCGGGCCAGGCATTCGGACATCGGATACTCGCACTGGCGGTCCGTACCAGGCGCTCGCCATGGAGTCGTAGCGACGGTACCACTGGAAAAGCGTTGCGCGATCAAGGTCGACGTGAAGCAGAAGGAACAGCAATTGTTCCCAGTTGCGCAGACGTTCCTGTGTGTCCTCGGCGCTAAACCCGCCCGCCAGGATCCGGTCGCGCCAATCCTCGTGCGCGGCTGCTTCACCGGCGGCCATGCTGGCTTCAAGACCATAGACGGCCATCGCCAGCGACTCGGGACACGCCGCACGATAGCGTGCAAAATTCTCAAGCCACGCGTCGACACGATTCAACAGCTGGAGGCATGTACCCAGTTGCGGGTAAACGGCCGCGAATTCAGGTTGTTCGCGCAACACTTCCTCATATGCAGCGGCGGCCGCGGAATAGTCTCCTTCGGTCTGCGCGATGGTTCCGAGATTGAAGAGCGCCTCGGTATGACCGGGAGCGGCCAGGAGCACCTGCTGATATGCGCCGCGCGCTCCAGCCAGGTCGCCGCGGCGTTGCAACGCAGCACCGAGATTGAACCTCCACTGCGGCACCAACGGCTCGAGTGCGAGTGCGCGCCGAAAATGTTCGACACCTCCCTTATCCGTTGCATCGGCATCATGTTCCGCGGCAAGTCCCCAGCCAGACCAGGCCGCGGCGAATTGAGGTGTGAGCTCGACCGCTCGGCGGTATGCCTCCCCGGCTTCCCGCCAGCGTCCTAGATCAGCGAGACGTTGGCCCAGCGTGTAATGCGCGTCGCGAAACTCTGGAGCGGTGTCAGACGCACGTTGCAACCACGGAATCGCGTCCACCGAAGTTCCCTGTTGATGCGCCAGATGACCTAGCAGGTAGGCGGCCAGCGGGTGCCGTGGGTAACGCAGCAGGATCATGTCATACGTTGCACGCGCCGATGCGAGGTCACCCTCGCGATGGTTGCGAATCGCGCCATCGAGCAGCGCGTCGAGTTCCCCGGCGGCAACCGGTACCTGTTCCAGAACGTTGCACGAGTGATCCGCGAACGCGCGGGCGGACTGTGCCAACTGAGACACTCCGGGTGGCGTAGGCGGCATTTTCACGCTTTTGCCGGTTGGATCCTGCGCCGGCGGTTCAAACATTGGTTCGATGACAGTGCGTGCCGGGTGCAGGGCGATGAGCAGCGGCATTGTGCAGAGCGCGACGCCATCGAGATCGACCAGAACATCGAGTTCGGCACCGGCAATGATCCGCGCTGCTTGCACATCACCGAGTCCGGTGAGCTTTTGCGTATGCGCCCACTCCGCCTGCGGAACGGTGCCTGCGACGTCGACGTAATATAGCCAAACGTCGTCTCCGGCGTGTTCGCGCTGCAACACGGAAAGATGTTGTGCGTGACGCCCACTTGAGGCAAAGAGATATCCGATGCGCCTCGCGGCCGGTGCGGAGCGGTCCGGTAATAGCAACGGGGGCAACGCGCTGCGAATCTGCCGCGCGAGCTGCCAGAAATCACGGGTTGCGTCGGCGCGCGAAGCCGCTCGATTTCCGCTTATTTGTTGCGCCAGATTGCGCAGCGCTGCGGCAAGTTCCTGGGACATGCCCTTTACATCGCTGCCAGCAATCGCGCCTTGAGGCGGCGCTGCCAGCTCGGCGGAAGTGCGCGAGCGACCCAGCGCCCCGGTCGCGTGTAGCGAAACCTGACGGCGACATGGGCAAGGCGTATCAGCAACGCATGCTCGGCACGGGCCGCGTTTTCAATCACACCGCTATCCCCGTGTGCTTCTTGTAGAGCCGCATAAACCCGCTTCTTGTCGGATATCTTGGAAACCGACAACGGCAGCGAGTCAATGTCCGCATACACTGCGGCGGTCAGGCGACCCATTGCGCCGGCTCCGGGCGCCGCCGCACGCATTGCGTTGTTTGCAGTTGCTGCGAAATTGACCAGTTCGTCGTTCGATAACAGCCGGGACACCTGCATCAGGATCGCATGGTCGTCTTGCCAGTCATGCATCAACCAGCCGCCGCCACTGGCCTGCACCCGCTCCCCCAGGGCACCGATCGGCGGCACGAGGGCCGGACGCCCTGCCGCAAAGGATTCGGTCAGCGTATAGCTGAAAGTCTCGGGGCCAGCGGAAGGGAACACCGTCATTCTGACCCGATAGTGGTCAAGCAGGGCGGGAATTTCCGCGGGACGATAAGGACCGTGGACGGTGAATATCGCATCGTGATCCTGCATGGGCAGGTACTGGCGATCCAAATATCCGATCAGCACCCAGCGCAGCGGCAAACGCAATTGGCGAGTCAGCGCGACCAGTCGTTCAAGCCGGCGGGCACCCTTGACTGGTCCGATCGCACCTAGCACACCGACGGTGGCGACACCGTCGTCTGGCAACGTAAACTTCGGTTCGATCGCGACGACCGACCGGGAGACGACATCCGGCTTGTCGTGAGGGACGACGTAGACGGCATGCGGCGGATAGTAATGCGCCAACAGATCGGCTGCGGATTGCGAAGGGGCAAGGACGAAGCGCGCTGCGGCCAGGAATGCTGCATGATCACGCCGCCAGCCGATCACATCTACATCGCGCAGTCCGGACTGTTCTGCGAGGCAGCGCCGGCACACATCGGCATCGGTTTCGCCACCGCAAAAGCGGTCGTTCGCGTTCATAAGCGTGATAGTCGGGCAGGCGAGATGAAAATCGTGGACTGTAACCCCATACGGAATGCCCGCGCCAGCGAGTGCCGTCAGCAGGCCGATGCGGGAGCCGGACAAGTGGTGCACATGGGCGAATTGCACGGCAAACAAATCGACGACCTCGCGCAGGAACGACGCCCAAAGTTCGTCTGGGTGCCGCTCGAAGTTATATGAAATCGGGATTCCGCCGTTCGCGTCGGACAAGTCTTCGACCTCCCAGCGATCACCCAGCGCGACCAACACATAA
>JBDUCU010000195.1:0-3837 GCA_040003315.1 Burkholderiaceae bacterium
TAACGAACTGAACCGCACAAACAGCCGCCTTGCAGATTCATGATGTCTTCCGAGCTTGTGAAGGGTGGACGGAATCGTGACACCTAACAAGAAGTAGACGCCCTAAAGGTCACGGGAAATAGGCCGTAAGCCATGCGATAAGCTGCCTCGCAATCAAGAGCCTCAGCCCAAATTGTAAGACCTAAACGTCGCAGTGATTATCTCTCGATTGGAAGGCGGTGTGACTACGTGGCCACCCCGATGATCCGCAATCCCGGCCTCCGCCGATGCGGGTCCCAATCCGCCAGCCACATACCTTCGCGCTCGATGAAACTCTCGACGGCGCTCTGAGCAATCTCGCGCGCAGGCTCCTCACCGGCGGCGATGCGCGCTAGCTCGTGGAGTAACGTCGGTGCTGCCGCCAGTAGCGGACCCGCAAACACGTTCACGCTTGACGCTATGATGCTCTCTGCGAACGTCGTGCATTAATATCTGGCGCCTCACTTCACCACCCATTGACTGGGGCAGCGCGCCTAGGCGAGACGTCGGCCGCTGACTGCCGAGGCTCACCGAAGGATTGTTTACGAAGGCGCGCGTAACCAGAGCGAATCGAGCCTCAGTGGCGGGTGTCGCGGTATCGCGGGTCTTTGCGGTCCTGACGACATTCCGCATCGGTGTGTTGCAGGCGGCCGACTATGCTTCCATCGCCGTCTGCGGACCCTGCACGTCCGTCGGCATTCTTTCGGGCACCCTGCCATCGGGCTTGCGCCAATACGGTCGCTGGCGACGAAATGGCATGGCCAGCGCCGTTGCGATGCTATTGTCTGCATCGGTCAAGTACGCCGGAAGGCCAATTACGATCAGGGACTGAGGTATGTTCAGGCGCAACGTTGCATGCAGCCGGTCCCACCATGGAAAGACGACCGAAAAATTGGAACTGTTTTCGCGCTGTACTTCCGAATGATGAATGCCGTGCATGCGCGGGGTGACCAATAACCTCTGCAAGCGCCGCTCAGCGGCAATCGGCAGGCCGATGTTGCTGTGCTGGAAAAGCGTGTTGGCGTGAAACACCAGTTCGTAGATGGCAAAGGTCAACGGTGAAACGCCGATCGCGGCAATTTGAGCCACACGAAAACCCGCGGAAAGCGCGATCTCACCGAAATGAAATCGGTAGGCAGTGGAAACGTCGAGATCAGGATCGGTGTGATGCACGCTGTGGAAGCGCCACAGAAAACCAATCGTGTGATTGGCCCGATGCCAGTAGTAGAAGCTGAGATCCAACAGCAAGAAGCCCGCGACAAACTCAATTGCGGCAGGCAGTCCCAGCCAGGAAAGCAATCCGAAGTGCTCGTCCGAGATGCGCTCCAGGGTTCTGGTCGAAACAAATGCCACGAAGATAGTGGCGGTCGCAATCGCCAGTAACGCGATCAGAAGATTCACCAATAGCCGTGGGACCCGTGGTTGCGAGCGTCGGCGGAGCGGATAAATGCTTTCGAGACCGAACAGGAGCACAAACAACGCGGCTGGAATGGCGATTCTGTAGGCCGTTTCCACTGGATCATCCACATCAAGGTCCTGCTACTCGCTTACGGTCGTTCACTGTCCAATCGTAGTCGAAAAATCGCAGCTTGAATTCGGCTGGTATCGCCTCGGCCCGATAGCGGTTGGCATAGGCGATCAAGCTCGGCGCGTGGTCGAGAAAGTCCTTGGTATAGAAATCGAAGATGGCCGACAGGCCGACCTCGCGCCTGACCGGATCGACGCTGACATTACGCCGCTCTCCCATGAACAGTCGTGCGGCGATGTCGAGCTGCTGGTCCAGACCGTCCGCAGTGAAGGCGGCGCGCGGGAGCCGCGGGCAACCTACCACCATGCAATTCAGGGCAAAATGAATGCGCGGCTCGCCCAGCGGCCGGATGACATCGTTCTCGAGCTTGTAGAGAGACGTCGCTTTTCCGCCGACGCCGAACGCGCGAAAGTAGAAAAACCCCACCTTGCTCAAGCCACCGAGACTCTCGGGAACGCCCGCTTGCACGACACCGTGCATCGCCAACGCGTTGTAGGCATTGATATAGAAAGCAAGCCGGGCCGACCGATCGGGAAAGAGTTGCGGTTGCGAGACGGGATCGACTGCCGCAATGAACGCGACCACTTCGTCCAGATCGACGTGATCGTGCGTCAACGCGACAAAATCTATCCGGCCGGCTTCATCGACGTGCCGGGCAAGGACTTGTGTCCACAGCGCTTCCCAATGGCGGATAGTCATGGCTTCTGCGTCCAGGGCGGGAGGCGCGGCAAACGCCGTCACCTGGAGCAGCACCAGCAATCCGAATGCGGCGCACGCCAGTCTGTGCATTGCGGCCGTCATTGCTTGCGCCGATGCGACCTAGCACCTGGCACGACGAGACCGGCGAAGGTACGCCCGAGCCGGCCCTTCGCGATCTTGCGTCCGAGATCGATCGGCTGAGGCGTTTGGAACGGTTCCGGCGTGGCTTTCCCAGAAAGTGGATTCCAGAACCGAACGGCCTGCGCCGTGCCCAGTTTGACGGGTTGAAGCACGAATGCGTCGCGCTTGGCGTTGTGCAGGCACATCGAAATCGGACCGTCGCTCGTCGCTGTAGTAAAGACACAGGCATCGATGCGCTCCTTGTCGAGGCTGCAGGCGTCCATGAAGTTGTGTACGAAGAACGAGAGCTTATCGACGCGGCCGCGCGACCGCAGCAGATCGTTCTTGGCCCGCCACAACTTGTTGATCAGCCACGCCGCCCCGCGCAGCACTAAACGCGGCCGGGTGAACACGCCTCTCGCCAAGGTCATTACCGCCGCCCAACGGTTCTGCCGGTCGAACTGCAGGTGCGCAGTGCGCTCCAGGACAGCATGGACAAGCTCCTTGTCATCGAGCATGTCGTGGACCCTGCCGTTGGTGACGAGCGTCATCGCGTATCGATTGCAATGGGCGTGACCGGCCTGGACGGTGTCGAATGACAGCGAAGTACCGGCCCCGTGCTCGATCTGGCGTTTGACCGATGCAATCGTGATCTGCGACGGCCGGCTCCCCAGGACGCCACGACCGGTATCCGCCAGCAACTGAAAGGACGCCAGCCTGACCGAGTCGCTGTTGCGGACGAAGAACGCGACAACCTCTGCAATATCCTCGACGTTGCCATCGAACACAGTGGTGTTGAACATTACCGAAAGGCGCAAATCCCGCGCGCGCTCGATGTATTCCTGGCGCAGCGTGTTCAAGGCAATCTCGCTGGCGTAGCCTTTGCGCTGCTGCGTCATGTCGACATGAAAGGCAACGTCAACCAGTCCGGCGTCGACCAGGTCGGACAGCAACTCTCGGCGGGCGCGGATGCCGTTGGTGAACAGCGTCGGGCGCATGCCTCTGGTGCGAATCCGGCGCACGATCGCGACCAGTTCATCATGCCTGCGCAGCGTGGGATCACCACCGGTCACCTGCACGTCCGTGTGCGGACCGTAGTGATCGAAGATCATGTCGATGCGGCGATACACTTCCTCCAATGGAAGGTCCCTCACCGCTTCCGCGTTCTCGGATAAGTAGCACGCGGTGCAGTCGAGGTTGCAGCGCTGGGTGATTTCGAGCGCGACGCAGCCGATCGGCCAGCGGCGCCCCATCACCTGGCCTGGCGTCCACTGGCCCGTTATGCGCATGCTCTCCCGCGCCACCGCGAGACTGGCACGATGATCGACTGGCCGCGGCGCAGGCTGCCCGGCCTCGATTTCGAGTGGCGTCATCATGCATTGACAACCGCTGCGCTCGTCAACCGCACTTGCAGGATCCCCCCGAAGCGGCGCTGTGCGCCGCCTCCCCCCGTGGGGGCGCGCGCTTTGGGG
>JBDUCU010000196.1:0-3829 GCA_040003315.1 Burkholderiaceae bacterium
ATACGCGACCGCACCGTGCCGATCGGACACTGCATCGACTCGGCAATTTCCTCATAGCTCAACCCTTCAAGTTCGCGCAACACGATGGCCGTGCGCAAATCTTCGGGCAACTGGTCGATCGCCCGGTTCACGGCTTCGGCCACCTGCTTGGTCACCAGCATCGAATCTGGCGTATTCAGGTCTCTTAGGCGGTCCCCGTCGTCAAAAGTTTCCGCATCTTCCACATCGCTGGGGGTTGAGGTGGGCGCCCGGCGGCCGTGCGACACCAAATAGTTCTTGGCGGTATTGATCGCGATCCGGTAGAGCCAGGTGTAAAACGCACTGTCGCCGCGAAAGTTCGGCAGTGCCCGGTACGCTTTGATGAATGCTTCCTGCGCCACGTCCTCGATTTCGGCCTGATCCCGAATCAGCCTCGACAAAAGCCGAAAAATCTTGCGCTGATATTTGGTAACGAGCAGATTGAACGCGGCCTTGTCGCCCCGTTGCACACGCTCGACGAGCTGCTGGTCGATATCACGCTCAGACATGCTAAGGGACACCCATGCGATGCAGGCGTCAGCCCGCAGCCGATGCGCCGCGCGCTGTCGGTGTGGACTTATTGTCGTCGCCGCTGGGTGCAACTTTTCCCCAATGCAAATGGACCCATAACTGGCGATAAATCGAGCGCGGCAGGCAATCGGGCCAAACCGGGATCAGCAGCAGGCCGCTGCGCAAGGTCATTAACCATGGCGACGCAAAGACCACGCGCGCCGGAACTACTTCAGCTGGCTGGCTTTCGGTTAACGATAGCAGCTCCGCTCGTGCGCATTCGCGCAACACGATCGCACCGTTGCGCGAGACGCCAACCTCAAAGCGTGGCGTCTCTCGCGTGCGTGCCGCCAGCCAGCAGCACGCGGCGATCGCTGCCGCAAGCCCGATCAGGCCCACGTTCACGGGCGAGGAAGCAAATGCTGCAGCAGCAAGTGCAAGCGACGAGGCAATCGCAATGCCACAGCCAACTTGCTGCAAGTGACGCGCTCGCCCCGAGGTTTGAAGCACCGTCCAGGGAACCCGCACCTCAGAGCCTATGACAGTCAGATGCGCTTGAATACCAACGTACCGTTGGTGCCGCCGAAGCCGAACGAATTCTTCATCGCCACGTCGATGTGCATCTCGCGTGCGATATTGGCGCAGTAATCGAGATCGCACTCCGGGTCCTGATTGAAGATGTTGATCGTCGGCGGCGACACCTGGTAGTGAATCGCGAGCGCGGTCACGACGGATTCGATGCCACCGGCGCCGCCCAGCAAGTGTCCCGTCATCGACTTGGTCGAGTTCACCACGATCCCACGAGCTGCATCGCCAAGCGCCGCCTTGATCGCTTTCGTCTCGTTGATGTCACCCAGCGGCGTCGAAGTTCCATGCGCATTCAGATACTGAATCTCGTCAGCGTTGACGCGGGCGTTGCGCAGTGCCGCCTGCATGCAGCGGCGCGGCCCGTTCATATCGGGCGCGGTCATGTGATACGCATCCGCACTCATGCCGAATCCGACCAGCTCACAGTAGATGCGTGCGCCACGACGCTTGGCATGCTCGTACTCCTCCAGCACCATGATTCCAGCGCCCTCGCCCATCACGAATCCGTCGCGGTCGCGGTCAAACGGGCGGCTGGCGGTGGTGGGATCGTCGTTGCGGGTCGACAGTGCCTTCATCGAATCGAATCCGCCGATGCCGAGCGGGGAAATGGTCGCCTCCGAGCCTCCGGCCAGCATCACGTCGGCATCGTCGTGTTCGATCAGGCGTCCGGCATCGCCGATCGAATGCAGCCCGGTGGTGCACGCCGTGACGATCGCCAGATTGGGACCCTGGAGCCCGTATTGAATCGAAACCGTCCCAGCGACCATGTTGCTGATCGAGCCGGGAATCAGGAACGGCGATACACGGCGCGGACCGCGGTTCATCAGCTCGGTGTGATTGTCTTCGATCATCGGCAATCCGCCGATGCCCGAGCCGATCACACAGCCGATACGTTCGCGGTTGCTGTCAGTGACTTCGAGCCCGGAGTCGGCAAGCGCCTGCGCGGAAGCTGCAACACCGTAGTGAATGAACGTGTCAAGCCGGCGCGCTTCCTTGGGCGGCACGTATCGCGCGACCTCGAATCCCTTGACCTCCCCAGCAATTTGGCACTGCAATCCAGACGCATCAAACCGCGTGATGCGGTCGATACCCGAGCGCCCCGCCAGCATGGCCTCCCAGAAAGCTGCGACGTCGTTGCCGACCGGGCACACCACACCGAGGCCGGTGGCCACTACGCGGCGGTGTTGCATGCTTCTTCGCTGGGCGAACTCAGACTTTCTGGTGAGAATTGATGTAATCGATTGCTTGCTGCACGGTGCGGATTTTTTCGGCTTCTTCGTCCGGGATTTCGCACTCGAACTCGTCCTCGAGCGCCATCACAAGTTCCACCGTATCGAGCGAATCCGCGCCAAGGTCTTCAACAAAAGCTGATTCGGTCTTGATGTCCGCTTCATTGACGCCTAATTGCTCTGCGACAATCTTCTTGACTCGTTGTTCGATGTTTTCCATGACTCCTCCTGCCGAAGCAAAAAAGCGCGCGGATTCTAACAGAGCACTTTTCCTTCAACGCTGTTAACTCATGTACATGCCGCCGTTGATATGCAGCGTCGCACCCGAAATGTACGACGCTGCCGGCGACGCCAAAAACACGACTGCCGCACCGATCTCGTCGACGCTGCCAAGCCGGCCTAGCGGAATTTGATCAAGCAGCGATTGCGCCTGCTCCGCGGTCAGTTCGCGCGTCATATCGGTATCGATAAACCCCGGCGCAATGCAGTTGACGGTGATGCTGCGACTTCCGAGTTCGCGTGCCAGCGCACGTGTCATTCCAGCCACGCCTGCCTTGGCGGCAGCGTAGTTGACCTGGCCTGCATTGCCGCTCGCTGCAACGACCGAAGTGATATTGATGATGCGGCCGTACCGCGCTTTCATCATGGGACGCACCACCGCGCGCGACAGCCGGAACACTGCAGACAGATTGGTGTCGATCACCGCTGACCAGTCGTCGTCTTTCATGCGCATTGCGAGCGCATCGCGGGTAATTCCGGCGTTATTGACCAGCACCGTTAGCTTGCCGTGTTCCTGAATGGTTGCTTCGATCCGCGCGTCGCAAGCTGCGGCGTCGCGCACGTCGAGCACCACGCCACGTCCGCGGGTTGCCACGCCGGAGAGCCGCTGCGAGACCTGATCAGCGCCGCTCGCCGACGTTGCCGTGCCAATCACGATTGCGCCAGCGCGGGCAAGTTGCTCCGAAATCGCGCGCCCGATGCCGCGCGAAGCCCCGGTGACCAGCGCGACTTCCCCTTGCAGACAGTCGGCCTGAAAGACGTTCACTGCTGAAGAGCCAACAATGTGCTGGTCAAGGTCGCTGGATCGTTAATCGCCAAGCTCTCGATCTCCGGCGCCACGCGTTTGGTCATGCCCGACAGCACCCGCCCCGGCCCGCACTCGACGACGTGCGTCACTCCAAGACCGTGCATTTTTCTGATCGTTGCAGCCCAGCGGACGGGACTCGCGGCCTGGCGCGCGAGCGCGTCGGCAATACGCGCGGGTTCGGTCTCGATCGCCACATCGACATTGTTGATCAGATCGATGTGCGGCGTGTTCAGCGCTGCGTGCGCCAGCCGCTGGCGAAGTCGATCGCTGGCCGGTTGCAGCAGCGTCGAATGAAACGGAGCCGATACCGCAAGCGCGACCGCACGACGGGCTCCCAGCTGTTTGGCAACATCGCAGGCGCGTTCGACGGCTGCGCGATGGCCCGCGATGACGACCT
>JBDUCU010000197.1:0-3812 GCA_040003315.1 Burkholderiaceae bacterium
GCAGCTGCTTGCATGTGCCTGGGCCGTCGTCGCGCTTTGGAGCAACACGAGTTACGTCTTCCTGGCGCTAGGCCAGCCCGGGCGGGTGACGATACTGTCGGGTCTGCAGGCAGCGGCGACGGTGGCGTTTTTGATCGGCTTCTTGATGTCGGATGTCCAGAACGGCGTCGGCTGGGCGATGGTTTCATCCGCGCTAGCGTTCGCCGCCTCGAACCTATACATTGGCCACGTAAACTTGGGCATTCGGTGGCAAAACGCAATTCTGGGCTTGTGGCGGCCGGTTTTAGGTTGCGGTGCACTCGTCGTTGCTGTGCTCTCGATTCAGTCGGTAATGGGGCTCGGAGGCCCCCCGCCTAGGCAATTCTTGACACTGGGCCTAAGCATTGCTTTAGGTGCATTAGCGTACGCGGCTGCAGTGTTGGGGTTGTGGCGATTTTGCGGTATGCCGCCGGATGCCGAGGCCCAGGCCGTTGACATTGTGCGAAAGTGGCGCTGACAGCAACGGCCCTGCCGGCAGTAGAAGCTAGATGATCGATGGACACTGCGCAAACTACAGTCATGCGAGTCGCGACGGCAGCCCTGCCGTCGCTGGCATCGACGACGGTTATTGTTCCCACGACGTGCGTCGCTGATCGCCGAGTCTCGCTCTTAAATGCACTGCAAAGTGCCGGCGAGCAAAGCGGCATTCCTACAAAAATACTTGTCGTCGTCAACGGCCCGGACTTCGATCCTGCGCTGCTTGATTCCCTCCTTGCGCGTGAAGACCTCAACGTCATCGCATTGAAAAACGCCGATCTGCCCGGCGCGTTGCTCGCAGGGAGGCGACTGGTCGACACTGAATACTTCTGCTTCCTCGATGACGACGACGAAATCTTGCCTAACGGGCTGGCGCTGCGGTTGCAGGCGCTGCGTGAGCGCCGGGACGTTGCTTTCGTCGCAACCAACGGCTATTACCAGCGCGAGGGCATCGATCAACTCGGGGTAGCCAATCCCGAACACGTCGCAACCGATCCTCTGCAGGCGATGACACATGAGTGCTGGCTTGCGTCATGCGGGGGTCTCTACCGCACCGCCATGATCGATGCTGCATTGCTGAGCGGGCTGCCACGATTTCTTGAATGGACCTACCTGGGCTTGAGACTCGCTTCGAAACGCAGGATGCATTTCCTCGATCAACCTACTTTCCGTGTGTACGACTCGCCAGACTCTCTTTCAAAGAGCGCAGGTTATCGAGCCGGGTCAGTCGCGGCGATCCACGCGGCCCTTGAACTGGAACTCCCGCCGCCGGTTGCGCGGCGACTGCGAACGCGGCTTTCGGACGCGCACCATGACTTAGCGGAAGATCATTTGAATGCAAATGAATACCGGCTCGCATGGAAGCACCACCTGACCAGTCTTTCTCAGCCGGGTGGGACCAAATATCTGCTCTTCTCGCGACATCTGCTTCCCCTCTGGCCACGCTCTTCGCGGCTACGCGGCACCGAACGGCCCGAAGCGTCAAACCCCGATAACTCAGCCCGAAACCGAGATGAAAGTGCACAAGAGCGAACTCGATAGGGCGGCAGACTCGCTCCGGGAGCGGCTGGTCAGCGGTGCTACGACCCGATCATGCTTTCGCGCTGGAGAGTCCGCCGAGGCGTACTACGAAAAGCGTTGGGGCGGACAGGAGAAAGCAAATCCCTGGGCGATGCACAGAGCGGCCTTGATTCTGTCGGAGCTGTCGGCGATTGATGTCCGGAACCCTCGAATCCTGGATCTTGGATGCGGAACTGGTTGGATGACGGCGATCCTGTCGCAGTTCGGCGTTGCTGAAGGCGTCGATCTGGCCCCCGAGCCCGCGCGGCAGTTTCATCCCAATCTCATCTTTCATCGCGCAAGCGATGCGCCCCGCGGACCGTTTGATGTCGTCGTCAGCCAAGAGGTCATAGAACACGTTGACGATCAGTCCGCCTATGTCGAGACGGCTTACGAAGCTCTGCGTTGCGGTGGACATTTGATTCTCACTACACCCAACGCAGCGGTTTCGCTACGTCACCCTGAACTCTTGATCCAGCCGGTTGAGAAGCACCTTACTCAAGCAGAGTTGCGCCAGTTGCTGTCACGCCGATTCGAAGTCAAGAATATCTATTCCTTCTTTTACGGTTATGCGCGCTGGAGGCCCTATCGCATCCAAATGCGATTTGGAAAGGCGCTTAACGCAGGGCTTCATCTGATGGCTGTATGCCAACGCACGCAATGAGAGTCGATCTACCTGTGACGCTTAGCCGCACGCTCCCTCATCGCTATTTCGAGCGTCAACGGCCACATGCCATATGGCGTTGAATTGCACGTGGTGTACATGCCCTTCAAATTGCTGATCTGAGACATGAGTTTCCGCGCACTCCCCTCCCCTAAATGCGTACGCTGGTTGGTTTGCCACGGATGCGCCATTTCGCTTGCTCTGACATTGCTCGGGGCGTCAGCCTCTGCGGCCCAGACCGCAGTGCAATGCGAACAATTCAAATGGCAGGAAGAGCGGCTGGATTTCAACGCAGCGAAAGATCAGGTTCGCATTGGGCAGATCGAGAGTCACCACTTCGACCCGGACACCGAGAACCTCGTGCGCGGTATTACGGGGTCTATCGGAGCCGACATCGATTTTCTGGTGCGATATTCACCCAATCATCATCGCGCTTTGGCCGCATTGGTGAGGCTGGCCGCCAAGGAGAAAGCGCCACAACCGAACGGCGTCAAGGCTCCGGTTGAATGCTATTTGCAGCGAGCCCTCGAGTTCTCTCCATCGGATACCGAAGTGATGAAGATCTATGCCGCGTATCTGGCGCGGCTCGATCGTGATGTGGAAGCATTGGCCCGATTCGAACAGGCCGAAAAGCTCGCGCCAGATGATCCGGTGATTGCGTACAACATGGGTTTACTGCTGGCAGACAAACGCGACTTCGAGCGCTCCCGGATGTATGCCAAGAAGGCCTACGAGGCGGGCATCCAACTTCCTGGATTACGGGACAAGCTGGCTCGCCAAGGGCAGTGGCGCTAACCCCAACCAAGGCGACGCGACGGAATCACGGTCTGAGAATTGCCACCTTGTTGCTGCCGCCGGCGATCCACGCGAAACATCCGAGTGGGCGCGCGTAAAAAAATCTCGTGTTATGCACGGCGCCGCTTTGGATCGCATCGGCCGGTTGCGATGGCAGAGTAGGTCCGCCGATTTGGACGGTACTTATCGTCCACACGTCCGTGAGTGGGTTTCCCGCAGGCGGGCGAATCTTGTGAATCGTGTTTCCACCGTTGCCGGCATACGTATACCAACAGCCATCGGCAGGATACAGATGCCACTGCGACTGATTATCCGCCGGCAGGGTGCCAACCGTGCGCAGCGTCACTGGCGGCGCAGCAAAGTTGTTCAGATCGATCGCCCGCAACCGCCCGGTGGAGGTTTGGAGAATCAGCAGGCTCCTGACGTCATCGATGAACGCCGACTTGTTGTCTCCGTCGGCCGTCGGTGTCCCAATGCGGACGGACTTCCAAGTCCAATCGGCGCCATCCAGATAATCAAGGTTGGCGCTCTCGTGAAGTTCAAATCGAATCATATAGTAGCGGTTCATGACGGCGTCGTAGCACGCAGTGCGGAATCCACTGTTGCCGATAGCGGGATTGGTCGACTGTCGCGTCCACAGACCCGTTGATAGATCAAAGCGGTGCGCATGCCCGGAACCGTAGTTCGACGTATATCCGGCCGCCGCTGAATGCAGGATCAGCGACGATCCTCTACTGCCCCCGCCGTTGCGGCCCCACATCGGCAACACATTGCCATA
>JBDUCU010000015.1:0-39016 GCA_040003315.1 Burkholderiaceae bacterium
CGCGCTGGATCAACCATTCGTGCGACCCAAACTGCGAGACCGAGGAAACGGATGATGGACGCGTGTTCATTCAGGCGCTGCGCGATATCCGGCCGGGCGAGGAACTCAATTACGACTATTCGCTCACGATTGAAGAGCGCCTGACTCCGACATTGAAGAAGAACTACGAATGCCGCTGCGGCTCCAAGAATTGCCGCGCAACGATGCTGGGGTTAAACAAACGCCAAATAGCGAAGGCTAAGAAGCCGCGTAAACGACCGGGTTAGTCCGCACGTTCAGTAGCAGGAACGGTTGCCGCAGACTAACGTTCAAAGCATCGTGAAACGCTTCCTGACTCGTCCGATCACCTTACTGCTGGGCGCGCTCACCATCGGTGGTGGCACCGCCGGCTGCGCGTCACTCGATGAGTGGCAGCGTCAGGCGATCTTCAACCCGGTCAGGGACAACCCGCGCTGGTTCTCTGAGCCTTTGCCCGGCACCGAGCAGTACGACGTTTCGCTGGCCAACGGCCATAGGCTGCATTTTTGGTATGTGCCACATCAGGATGCGAACGCGCCGACGGTGCTGTATCTGCACGGCGCGCGATGGAACATGAACGGCAGCGTGTCTCGCATGTCGCGCTGGGTCGATTTGGGGTTCAACCTGCTGGCAGTGGACTACCGGGGCTTTGGCAAGAGCACCGAGCTGTTGCCTTCGGAGCAGACCGCGTACGAGGATGCACGCGCTGCGCTGGAAGAATTGAAACGGCGCGAGCCCGATCCTGCACGGCGCTTCATCTATGGCCACAGCCTGGGCGGCGCCATGGCGATTGATCTGGCCGCGGGGCCGCTTAAAGAGCCTGGTAATCAGGTGGGCGGAGTCATCATCGAGTCGACGTTTACGTCGATTCCTGCAGTCGTTCGCGAAATGAAATACGGTTGGGTGCCGGGTATCGGATTGGCGGTGACGCAGCCGTTTGATTCGGCAACCAAGATCGGCAAAGTTGAAGTGCCCTTGTTGATCATTCACGGAACCGCCGATGGCATCGTTCCGCACGCGATGGCCGATGAACTTTACGCGGCGGCAGCGAGCAAGGTGAAGAAGATCATCAAGATCGAAGGCGGCACCCACTCAGGCGCGAGCCGGACCGGCGGCGCAGACTATCGCGATGCGGTCATTGACTTCGTGCGCCGCAGCTCAGCCGCCACGGGCAGCGCGGCAATGAGCTTGCAGTAGAAGCGTCGATGCATCAGCGGCATGCCTGCCTGCGCATCTGTTCGCGCGCTTTAGTAATTCGCGGCGACTACAACGTTTCGATGTACGCCAGCACCGCCCAGATATCGTCATCGCTCAGCTTGCCCTCGAAGAGCCGGCATGTCGCTCTGATAGCCCGCGGGAGCCAGAGGCGGCACCAATCCCCGCTTATTAATGTTGAACAACACGTCGTCGGCGTGAGGCCATGCGTGGCCCGAATCATCGAGCCGCGGCTCCGGTAAGCGCCAGTTCGGCTGTCTTTCCAGCCGCGCGCCATGACAAGCCGCGCAACTCTGCGCATAGACCGCGGCGCCGCGCGTAACCTGCGCCGCGTTGTTTGGATCGGCGCGCGTATCGTCCTGCCGCTCGCGACCCCATCCCGCGAGCGCCACACTGATACACAACAATGCGACAACGAATTGTTCACGTTGCCTTGTGTCAGGCGAGGTGACGCAACTCGCGTAACGCGACCGATAGCATTGCAAGATCGGCTGTCTTCGTGTCGGCCAGTTCGCCGAGCATCCGTTGTGCGCGCTCGATCGCGGGACGCTGCGCTGTGGCCCAAGCCGACTGCCCTCCAGCTTGCAATGCATCAGCGGTGAGCTCGCGTTGCAATGCGGCCAGATCATCGCCCAGCGAACTCTTGGCCATTCCTTGCCAATAGCCGTCGGACGGCAACGCCGACACCTGCATTCGCAGACGCGCGAGCCCCAGCAATTCACCGACGGCAAAATATGTTTCAGCAACAACTTCCAGCGGTTGGTGCGAGGATTCTGCAACTTCCGCGATATCCAACGCCGCCAACGAAACATCCGCCGCCGCGACTGTGAACGCGATTGCCTGCGGAACACCCTGAGCTACAAACCCTTTCTCGCGCTGGTCGATCGAAGCGCGCCACGGTGCCGTGACCGGCGTCGCAGCGATGAATCCTTGCAGCTTCGCGGCCGCCGGTGCAAAGCGCTTGATGGTTTCGCCGATCGGCTCGGCCATACGGCGCGATCGTAGAAACCAGGTTGTCGCACGCACCGTGCGCCGATCGAGTTCGATCAGCATCTGCGACTGCACCTCGTCACGCACGACGTTGTCGAGCGCTTCGATCAATTGCCAGGTAAGGACCAGGCCGAACACTTCGCGGGTGATCAGATAAGCGCGCACGATTTGCGGCGGCGTGGCGCCTGTGGTTTCCATCAGGCGGTGGACAAATGTCGCGCCGACGCGATTCACCATGCTGTTGAGTACGTGCGTCGCGACAATTTCTCGCTTCAGCGGATGGCGCACGATGTAGCCGGCGAACTTCTCTTTCATCAGCGTCGGGAAATATCGGGCGATCGCGGTCCCCACCCACGGATCCTCGAGCAGGTCGGATGCGAGCAATTCGTCGAACAACCACATCTTCGAGTATGCGAGCAGCACGGCACGTTCAGGACTGGTCAGCGGCACGTTCTTGGTGCGCCTTTCGGTGAACTCGTCATCGCTCGGCAGGAACTCCAGCGCGCGATTCAGTTTGCCTTGCCGATCAAGGAAGCGAATGAAACGCTGCTGCTGATCGAGCAGCCGTGGCCCCATACGACCGCCGATCGAAAGCGATTGCCCCTGAAAGTAGTTGTCACGCAAAACGAGCTGAGCGACGTCGTCGGTCATCCTGACAAGCAACGCGTTGCGCTGCTTTTCGGTCAGCTCGCCGTCTGCGATCGGCAACGACAGCAGGATCTTGATGTTGACTTCGTGGTCCGATGTGTCGACGCCAGCCGAGTTATCGATCGCGTCGGTGTAAAGCTTGACACCATTTAACGCGGCCTCGATGCGGCCGAGTTGCGTTAAACCGAGATTGCCGCCCTCGCCCACCACCTTGCATCGCAGTTCGGCGCCGTTGATGCGTAATCCGTCGTTGGCGCGATCACCTACATCGGCGTGCGACTCGCCGGTCGCCTTGACGTAGGTGCCAATGCCACCGTTGTACAGAAGGCCGACGGATACCTTCAATATTGCCGAGATCAATTCGGCCGGTGTCAGCTTGGTGGCCTCGATACCCAATGCAGCCTGTGCTTGCGGCGAAATCGGAATCGATTTTTCGGATCGCGCCCAGATGCCGCCACCCGCGGAGATCAGCGCCTGGTTGTAGTCGGCCCATGACGAGCGCGGCAGCGCAAACAACCGTTCACGCTCGGCGAAGCTGGCCGCCACATCCGGCGCGGGGTCAATGAAAATGTGGCGATGATCGAACGCAGCGAGCAGTTGTATATGGCGGGATTGCAGCATGCCATTGCCGAATACATCGCCCGACATGTCGCCGATACCAACGCACGTGAACTCGGTTGTCTGAATGTTGATGCCGAGCTCGCGAAAGTGCCGCTTAACGCTCTCCCATGCACCGCGCGCGGTAATTCCCATTTGCTTGTGGTCGTAGCCCGCGCTGCCACCTGATGCAAAAGCGTCGCCGAGCCAGAAGCCATACTCGGCGCTAATGGCGTTGGCAAAGTCCGAAAATGTCGCAGTGCCCTTGTCGGCCGCCACCACCAGATAAGGATCATCGCCATCGTGGCGCACCACCTGAGGCGGCGGCACCACGGCGTCCCCGACGCGGTTATCGGTCAGATCGAGCAGGCCCCGTAGATAGTCTCGATAGCAGGCAATGCCTTCGTTCAAATACGCCTCGCGCGCGCTCGCCGGAGGCGCTTTTTTCAACACGAAGCCGCCCTTGCTGCCCACCGGCACGATGACGGCGTTCTTCACCATTTGCGCCTTGACCAGCCCCAGCACTTCAGTGCGGAAATCCTCGGGCCGATCAGACCACCGCAGTCCGCCGCGCGCGACCTTTCCGCCGCGCAGGTGCACGCCCTCGAAGCGCGTCGAGTAAACAAAGATCTCGGCCATCGGCCGCGGTTCGGGCAAACCCGGAATTTTTGCGGAATCGAACTTGAACGACAGAAACGAACGGCGCGGGCCGGCCGCTCCGCTCGCACCGATGCCGGTTCGCCAATAGTTGGTCCGCACAGTAGCGGCGATCAGTGCCAGATACTGCCGCAGCACACGGTCTTCGCTTAGATTGGAAACCTTGTCGAGCGCCTGTTCGATCGCGTTGACCTGGCTGGCCGCTGCGACTTTGTCGGTCTGTCCGGGATCGAAGCGCAGCTTGAATAGCGCAACCAGCATCCGTGCAATGCGCGGATGCGTTGCCAGCGTGGTTTCGATGAAAGTCTGCGACAACCCGAATCCGCTTTGCCGCATCACTTTTGCGTACGCGCGCAACACGACGATCTCTTCGGCGGAAAGTCCAGCGCGCAACACGAGTCGGTTGAAGTCGTCGTTTTCGACGGCGCCTTCGAATACCCTCGCAAATGAGTCTTCGAACAACGGCGCAATCGCTTCGGCGTCGACATCGTCGGCACCAGCAGGAAGCTGCAGCGAAAAATCGTGCACCCACAGCGGGGCACCGGTTTCCGGGACAACCTGATAGCCGCGCTCCGACAGCACGCGCACACCCATACGCTCCAGCATCGGCAACGAATCCGACAATGCGATCGGCGCACCTTTTTGATACAGCTTGAACCCCAGCCGGCCGTAACTCGCATGGCCCTCAAGCGGCCGATACAGATTCAGCGCGAGGCTCGTCTGTGCAGAATCGAGCGCGTCCAGGCGATGAATGTCGGCGACCGCAAGGCGCGCCGAGACGGCCTCTTTGTATGCGCTTGAGAAAGCGGCGCCGAAGCGCTTGTACAGCGCCGCCGCGCGGGCTTCGCCTTCCTCAGCATTGAGCGCTTGCCGCAGATCGTCCTCCCAACGGCGCGCCGCGTCGGCCAACTGAGCTTCGACCACGCGCCGATCGACGTCGCGCATCTTGCCCGGCGTGGTTCGTACCGTGATGTGAATCCGCGCCAGTACCGCGTCGGTCAGCAGTACGTCGAAATCCGCGGTCGAGCCGTCGAACGCTTCGAGCAGAATTTTCTGAAAGCGGCGGCGCAGATCGGTCGTGTAGTTTTCGCGCGGAACGAAGATCAGGCACGAGACGAAACGCTCGAACGGATCGCGTCGCACGAACAAACGGAATCTTTGCCGCTCGCCCAGCTGCACGATGCCTGTTGCAATTTCGTACAGTTCGTCGACGGTGATCTGGAACAACTCATCGCGCGGATAGGTTTCCAGTACGTGCATCATCGCCTTGCCCAAGTGGCTGCCGGGCGCAAGGCCGGAGCGCGCCGCGACTTCGGCTCCCTTGCCGCGGATCAGCGGCACTTCGGCAACACGCACCGTGTAGGCGGAGGAAGTAAACAGGCCAACAAATCGATGCTCGCCAATCACCGCGCCGTCCGCGCCATAGCGCTTGACGCCGACGTAGTCGATATACCCGGGGCGATGCACAGTGGAGCGCGAATTGGCCTTGGTGACCACGATCATCGGCGATGCAGCGCGTGCCATCGCGCGCGCCTGCGGCGGCAGCACCGCAAAGCTGGTCGACAGCGCTGCATCCGCTTCGGACTCGTGCAGGATGCCAAGGCCACTGCCGGGCACCAGCCGCAATGCATCTTCGCCATCGACCGTTGCCAGGTCGTGCCTTCGGTAGCCGAGGAGCAGCAGATGATCTTCGGCCAGCCACTGCAGGAACGCCCGGCTCTCGATGATTTCGTCACGCGGCAGTGGCGGCGGCTGTCGATCGATTTCTTCGATGACCGACCGTAGCTGCGCGAGCATGGCTCGCCAGTCGATGACCGCAGCGCGCACATCGCCCAGAACACGCTCGATGCCCGTCGCGAGTTCGGCGCGCGCCGGTGCATCGGCGACGCGGTCGACCTCGACGTGAATGAACGACTCGCGCGCTGCGTCGGGCTTGTTCTCGCGCAAATCGATCGATTTCAGTGTGCCGCCCGCGTCGCGTTCGACGGCGAAGATCGGATGCACGATCAAGTGCAGCGTCAGGCCTTGCCGGTTGACTTCCATCGATGCCGAATCGACCAGAAACGGCATGTCGTCGTTGACGACCTCGACCACCGTATAGCGCGAGGACCAGCCGTACTCGCCGGCCGACGGATTGAACGCTCGAACCTTGATACTGCCGGGCTCGCGCTTGCGAGCGAACTGCCAGTGCGACAGCAGCGCGCCGTAAAGGTCGTCGACGCTGCGGGACGCAAAGTCCTCCGGGTCGACCCGCTGAAAATAGCCGCGCGCAAAGATGGACAACAACGCGCGCTCTTCACCTTGATTGCGCTCGTTGATGAGTGCCACGACTGCATCGAGTCGGGCAGCCTTGTCGACTTCCGGCGATGACATCGAATGTCTCCAGCTTTGTTTTTTCACAGTATGCCCGTGTTGCGTGACCGATAATCGACACGATGCAGTTGCCCGCGATTGCCTCACGCCTTGCCTTTGTCGACGTCGAAACGACCGGATCGAGTCCTGCGCGCGAGCGAGTGACTGAAATCGGTCTGGTGCGGGTCGACTTCGACAATGACGCCGTCCGTGTCGATGAGTGGTGCACGCTGGTCAATCCGGGTGTACCAATTCCCGCGGAGATTCAGTGGCTCACCGGGATCACGAACGAGATGGTGCGATCGGCGCCTTCATTTGCCGATATCGCGCAGTCGTTGTTCGATCGCCTCGAGGGCGCCTTGTTCGTCGCCCACAACGCGCGCTTCGACTATGGCTTCGTTCGTGCGGAGTTCGGACGTGCAGGCGTTGCATTCAATGCCAAGACTCTGTGCACGGTACGGCTGAGCCGCTACCTGTATCCCGACCGTGCGCCGCACACGCTGGATGCCATCATCGAGCGCTTCGGACTGTTCGGTGAGCAGCGGCATCGCGCCCTCGGCGACGCCCGCGTGCTGTGGCGCCTGGTCCAAAAACTGGCCGACCGTCACGCACCTTCGGAGATCGAACAGGCTGTGCGCGCGTTACTGCGGCGACCCTCGTTGCCCTCGCACCTGCCGGTCGATGCGATCGACTCGCTGCCGCACGCGCCCGGGGTCTATCTTTTCTACGGATTGAACGAGCATCCTATCTACGTCGGCAAAAGTGTCGATCTGCGTGCACGAGTCTCTTCGCATTTCAGGGCGGAGCATCTAGCTGCGCGCGGACTGCGACTGTCGCAGGAGATTCATCGCCTCGAATGGGAAGAAACCGCAGGAGAGCTCGGTGCGTTGTTGCGTGAATCGGTGTTGATCAAAACTCGACTGCCCGCACATAACGTCGCATCACGCCGCAAACTGAATCAGGTATTGCTGAGCTTTCGCGAAGGGCGCGCAGCGGTGACACGCGCAGACGCGCTCGATCCGGTTCAGCTGGGTCACTGCTATGGGCCGTTTTCATCGCGCGCGTCGGTGCGCCGCTGGCTGGTAGACCTCGCCGCCGAGCATCAGCTTTGTCTTAAAACAATGGGACTCGAGGGAAGGCGCAAGGCAGCGCGCGATGGCGCACCGTGCTTCAACCACCAGTTGCACCGCTGCCGCGGTGCGTGCGTAGGCAGCGAGCGCGAGGACGAACATGCTGGGCGACTCGCCGAAGTGATCAGGCACTGGCTGTTGCCGGTGTGGCCATACGCTCATCCGATCGCGCTTATCGAAGAGAATGTCGACCGGTTTCAGCAGCAGTGGCATGTGTTCGATCAGTGGTGCTGGCTTGGCAGCGTCAAATCATTTGCCGCCGCAGCAGAACTCGCACAGCAGGCGCCGCGCACGTTCGAGGCGGACGCGGCGCGGCTTTGCGTACAGGCGCTGTCGGGTCGGTCGGCGTGGACCTTTACTCTGGTCGAGTTGCCAGCCGTGAGATTCGACCGACTGCGACTCGATTGCAGCCGCGCAACGGTCGCTGCCGGTTAACCCGAAATCGTCAAAGCGGACGTCATTGAGTTCCGGTCCGAGGCAGCGCCTCCAAAGGCGGCTGGACCTGCGGATATCGCTCGCGAAAGCGCTTCAGCTCCATGTCGGCTTCATTGTGCCGGCCCTCGCGCCGCAGCCGGATGATTCTCTCGAGCCACACGGCCGCAGGCTCTACGAGGTCATCACGCTCTCGCTCGGTCGCCGCCGAAGGCGCTGGCGCAACGTTGCGAGCGGACTCCCTGCGACTTTCGGTTGTCCCCCGATCCAGCGATCCCGCTTGCGACGACGCGCTATCGGCTTGCGCTGCTCCAAGCCTCGCCTTGGCGAGACTTTTTTCGGCGGACTGCGGAGGCTCGGCACTCGGCGTGACAGGCTGAGCAAGCGGAGGCGCCGGTGCAGGCGCTGAAGTCGCAGGCGCCGCAGCGCCGGCTGCCGATTCTTGCCGCATCGGGCTCGGTGTTGAACTCGGGGCGGCCTGCTGCCGTCGCTCTGCAGGAGGGCTCGGTACCTTTGCTTCAACCGGGCCTTGGCGCCGGCGTTGCGCTGGCGCGATCTTGTCGTAAGCGATCGATGGGGAATCCTTTCTCGACTCGATTCGAGATTGCACTTCGGTTGGCGCCTCTTCGACTGCGCGCGAAGCGGGCGGCAGCGCCGGCGCAACGTTTTCAGCAACGCGCCCCGCAGGTTTCTCAGGCGAGGTGAAAGAAGGCATTTCTTCGTTGGTGCGGATCGCAAGCATCACTGCCAGCGTCGACAGCATCACTGCAGCCGCGGCGGCCAATGGCCAATTCGACCTGCGCGGGTAGGTCGCAGCGGCGTCGCGGGGTTTAGCCTTGATTTCGCGCGCTGCGGCCGCCAGGATCGCTGCGCTAGCGGCCGCTGAAGGTCGCTCGTCCAATGTCGCGCTCGCCTGGCGGTAGCGGCGCATTACATCAACGTCGATCGGATCATCGCCGCCGCCCTTGTTCCGCTCTGTGTTCATTGCCATGCCTCCATCGCGGTGCGCAGTTTGGTCATCGCGTACCGCAAACGGCTTTTGACCGTCTCGTGCGCGGCACCCGTGGCCGCTGCAATCTCGTCCAGCGAAAGCCCGCCTTCGACCTGCAGCAGAAACGCTTCCCGCTGGACCGGCGGCAGGGCTTCGACCGCGGCCACGAACGCACGTGCTTGCGCGCGTGCAATGGCCTGATGATCGGGCCGGTGGGCGTCGCCGGCCGGAATGTCGATCGACCCCTCGCCCGAATCATTGGCGGCATCGCCTCCATCTTCGGCAAAGCAAGTCAGTGACACGGCGACATCGCGCGCGCGCCAGTGATCGATCATCTTGCTGCGCGCTACGGTGTAAAGCCAGGTCGTGAACTTTGCACGCGGCTCAAAGTTCGCAGCGTTGCGCACGACGGCGAGCCAGGTTTCCTGCAACAGATCATCGGCCACCGAGCCACTGGCGCCCTGTCGCAAAAAGAAGCGGTGGATCGCGCGCTCGTGCCGCTGATACAACTCACCAAACGCGCGTGCATCACCGCCTGCATAGGCCGCCAACAGTTCTTCGTCGCTTGCCGCGTGGCTCATCGCGCGGCATTGTGCCTCCTCGGCGCATGACTGAGACCTCCGACAATCGACCCAATTACCAGCGCCGCGGCGGATCGGGAACAAAGCCAGCCGACGTCGGAAACGGATCCGGAGCGCGATCCGGCCGTTGCCGCGGCTGCGGAATCACGCCCATTGCGATCAGGTTGTCGCGGCTATCGTAGTGGATCGCGATCACTTCGTCGGGCTTCGACTGCGCCCGCTCAAATTCGACCTGCTGCGTGGGAGCGTGCTCACTGCGGCCATGGCCGGTGCCGAGGCGCTGCTCCTGGCGGCGCAGCGCCCCATCGGCAGACGCTTCGTTGGACGGAGCGGCCGACTTCGGTGCCTGTGCTCCATCAGTGTCGCGCGAAGCCTCTTCCGGAGCATCCGACCGCGAGCGGGCGGCAGGCTGGCCGACAGGCGGTGCGGGCGGCGGCACGTAGCGAATTTTTTCGCGAAACACAGCCACGCCGATCACACCGATATTGTCGGGCCGACCGGTTCGAGCGGCATAAGAATTGGGCAGCGCGGTGAATTCGAACGCGGCCACTCGTGCCAGATTCTTGCGCCAGCCGGTAATCTGCGCATATTGGCCCTGATTGAGAACGTAGCCGGTCTGATCATGCGCGGCCGTTTCGCCTGAAATCACGTTGACTCCATCGATCGACATCACCGTCATGGCGCGAGCACCGCTGCGGTTGGTCAGTGAAACGGCATAGCGATTGCCGGGCCTGCCCGGCACCCACCAGCGGCCGTCGTGCCAGTACATCGGCAGCGTCTCACCCGTGATGCGATCGACAATATTGACATCGACCAGTCCGCCCAGCGCCTGGGCCGGCAACGTGAAAGTGCTCAACGCGAGCGCGGTGGCTGCGGCCAGTGTTCTGATCAGCATCGAAATCTCCAGTGTGGGGACCAGACGATGAAACGCTGGCGGCTCGGAAAAGGGGTTAACCCAGACAAAGGGGAATGCTGCTGCTGTGCGGTTTGATCACCTGATCCAGATTAACGATCCCCTGATGCCATTGCTCGACACGCTGACGCGCGAGCAGCTATGGCGCGGCCTTGTGATGCGCGCCGAACAGCCGACCCAGTTCGTCCTCGGCCTCGAAATTGCGACCATCCATTCGCGGTGCGAGGTCGGCGCCGAAATCGAATTGATGCGAACGCTTGATTTCGGTTCATTCCGGGTGAGCGACAGGGTGACCCTATTACCGATGCATCGCACGCAGATTCACACCGACGCTGGCCCAACCTGGCCCGCGAGCCGCATGACGATCGAGATCGAAGAGCCGCAACCCGAGCGGCTGATCCTGCGCTTCGTCTATGAGGCCGACGAAGCTGCCGGCAGCGGGCTCGATCCGGTAACAATCGCACTGCGCAACGAAGCCTATAAGCACGCCGATCTCGACACCGTCGCTCGTATCCGTTCGCTGGCCGACGACGGATGGCTCGACGCGTGGGCCGACCGCCGACTTGCATGCCCGCCAAGGCATTAGTTCTCTTCTCGGGCGGCCAGGACTCGACCACGTGCCTGGCGTGGGCGCTGAACCGCTACGAGCAGGTCGAAACCATCGGCTTCGACTACGGACAGCGGCATGTGGTCGAGTTGATGATGCGGCCGCGCATTCTCGAGCTCATAAGAACCCGCTTTCCGAACTGGGCGAATCGACTGGGTGACGACCGGGTCGTGACGATGCGCGAACTGGCTCACTTGTCCGACACCGCGCTCACCCAAGCCGCAGAGATCCGGATGACCGCGCAAGGCCTGCCGAACACCTTCGTACCGGGCCGTAACCTTCTTTTCTTCGTTTACGCCGCCGCGGTTGCCTACCGGCGCGATGTGCGGGTACTGGTTGGAGGGATGTGTGAAACCGACTACTCCGGCTACCCCGACTGCCGAGACGACACGCTGAAGGCAATGCAGGTCGCTCTGACACTCGGCATGGATCAGCGTTTTACGATCGAGGCGCCTCTGATGTGGCTCAGCAAGGCGCAGACATGGAGGTTGGCCGAAGACCTGGGCGGAGCACCGCTGATCGACCTGATCCGCGATGAAACTCACACCTGCTACCTGGGCGATCGCACCAAACGCCACCCATGGGGGCTCGGCTGCGCGCAATGTCCGGCTTGCGAACTTCGAGCGGCGGGGTGGGCCGACTGGCAAGCCGCCAAGCGCCGAAACTAGCGAGGCTTTGGCAACGTGCGCTTGACGATGCGCCGCTCGCTGGCCGGAGGCGGGTCGTATTGCGCGGTGAAGCCCTCGATCGGCTTGGCCAGCGAGTCGGCGATCTTCTGGCGCGCAGCATTGAGGGCCGTTTCGCGGGCGGCGGCTCCGAGAAAGGCATCCAGGTCCTCGTGTTCTGTGCGCAGGCTCATGACCAGCGGCACGAAAAGGTCGACCAGGTGTGGATCGAACTGGAGTTCGCGCTGCCGGAGAATCTCGCCGATCGCCTCGTCGCTGGAAAACGCGCGCCGATAGGCTTTTTCGTGGGTCAAGGCGTCGTAGGTATCGCAAAGGCAAACGATCCGGGCCTCCAGCGGGATCGCCGATCCCGAAATGCCCTCCGGGTAGCCGTTGCCGTCCCATCGCTCGTGATGGTGCCGCGCGATGTCGGAGGCAAGTTCGCTGTAAGAAACCTTCGTCTTGGACAGCAACTCGGCGCCCGTCGCCGCGTGGGTTTGCAGAATCTGTCGCTCTCCCTCCGACAAAGGCTGGGGCTTTTGCATCAACGAATCGGGAATGCCCACCTTCCCTATGTCGTGCAAGCGCGCCGCAAGATCGATCATTTCGCACGCGTCATCCGTTTGGCCGTGCACCCTAGCCAGTAGCGACGAAAGCTTTGCAACGCGATAACAATGCTCGCCGGTGGGGTCGTCTCGCATCTCAGCGGTAAAAGCCATCTGCTCAAGCAAATCGCCTTGTTTCGTGCCGACCGTTTGCGCAGCGATTTTGTCGCTGAGCTCAGCTTCTTTGCTTTCAAGCAAATATTCCGGAAACTGGCCTTCGGACTCCAGTTGTTGCAGGTGAAGCTCCTGGTGACGAACAATGCTGTCGTGTTGCGCCTTGCGTATATGCAGTGTCAACTCTCGATGCATGGCAAGCGCACGCTCAGGCCGCTCGGCTTTTTCGAACCCTTGGACTAGAGCCAAGAGCGTCTCGCGTAGCGAGGGCTTCGCGGCGCGTGCCTTCTCTAAGGCCCCCATGCCGCGCGAAATGCCCACGTCCAACTTGCCGGAAAAAATCTCGACCAACGCTTCGGAGCACGCGGCAGAAATGTCTGCACGCACTGACTTCGCAGGGCCTGCAAATTCCTTCGCTATTTGTGCGCGCTCGGCCGCCTCGCGCACCTGTCCCTTTGCCAACAGCAGGCGCGTGTAGGCGCCCTCTGCAATAACACGGGAGAGAACGTCACCCGGCGTCGAGGGCGACGACATCAGCGATATCGCGTCCCGGATCTTGTCGATTCCTTCCACATACTCTTGGAGGTGTAAGCAACACGTCGCGCTGTTAGCAAGCGCCATTGCGCGAATCGCCCGAAAGTTTTTCTCACCAACCACCAACTCTGCGGCACGGCCGTAGCCGTCGCGTGCATCGGCATAAAGCGCAGCCTCATACAGCGCAACACCGACATTGTTCCAAACTGACGCCTTTGCAGCAGGATCACCTAGTTCTTCTGCAAGCTCGATCGCTTCGGCTAGCGCTCGTAGGGCGTCGCCGGGATTGTTCGTACTGGCGAGCACCAGGCCTTGGATGTTGAGCGCTCGCCGCAATAGCGCGCGATCACCGATTTCTCGCGCCAACATCACGCTAAGCGCAACCGGTTCAACACTGGAAAACACGTGCTGACCATGGTGATAAAACTGAACTGCAATGTCCAGCAGGCAAGTAACGCGACTTCGTACGTCGGATCTAACAGGAATACTGCGGAGTCTCTTAAGAGCGTCGTGTAGGAAATCTAGAGTGTCCGGACGCGGAGAAACCAAGTTGGCCTTGATCTCACGCTCAAGATCAAGCAGTTCAACATGGTAGTTATCAATCATTTCCCGGCGGGCAAAGAACGCGGCGCTGCATTGTCAGGCCTCGAGGGAATAACCAACAGAGCCAATTGCGGGGATTCCTTCTTTATATCGAACGACCAAAATGCTCACATTGCTAGCCCTGCTGGGCCGATGCAACGGGGTCGCACCTAACGATGGGATCGGAGAGAACCAATGAATACGAATATTGAGATGACGCTGGTTGTTGAAGAACGCGTTGAACTGAGCGAAGAAACGCTTGATCTGTCTCCGATAGAGCTTGATATTGTGAGCGGCGGAACTGCCATCGGCTGCACCTACTAGTTTTTTTGCTGACCAAAGAACGGTCAGTCCCGATACGCAGGTGCTGTAGCTGGGCTAAGCAGCGCGCTGATTTTGAGGTGCTGCTGCTTCCGCATCGCCTAGCCTGACAATCCGATCCACCGCCCCGACGGTTTCCGGGCGGTGGCTGACGATCACCAGCCCGATCCCTGTTTTTCTCAATCCATCGGTGATCGCTCGTTCTTTCGCCAGATCGAGCTGATCGAAGGTTTCGTCCAGAAACAGGATCTGGGGCCGCCGATAGAGCGCCCGAGCCAGCAGGACGCGGCTGCGCTGCCCTCCTGACAACGCCATCCCTAGGCTGCCGACAATCGTATTGAACTGCATCGGCATGCCGTCGATTTCCTGATCAACCATTGCCAGCCGAGCGCAGTCCTGCACACGTTGTGCATCGTGCTGCGGGTCAAAGAAACTGATGTTGTCTTCGATCGTGCCGACGAACAGGTGATCATCCTGCATCACAACGCCGATCCGGCTGCGATAGGCGCCCTTGTCCCAGTCGCGAACGTCGCGCCCGGCAGCGGTCAATGAGCCTTCGGTGCGGTCGAGCAATCCGGCAAGCACCTTGACCAGCGTCGTTTTGCCGGCGCCGCTGGGGCCAACGATCGCGACCATCTCGCCGGGTTTGGCCGCGAAGTCCACGCCGCGAAACACGAAGCCTTCGATTCCGTAGGCGAATCCGACGTCACGCGCGTGCAACACG
Source organism: Burkholderiaceae bacterium (assembly GCA_040003315.1). Lineage (GTDB taxonomy): Bacteria > Pseudomonadota > Gammaproteobacteria > Burkholderiales > Burkholderiaceae_F > JACCZX01. The sequence goes on from JBDUCU010000015.1 coordinate 14,677, forward strand.
AACGGTGCCGATGGCGCGTCGGCCCGGGCTACGGCCGGCAGTTCGGCAGCCCCCTCGGGCTCGGCCAGGGCAATGTCCGCGACGCGGTCGGCGTGCAGATCGAGCATGCGGAACTCGATGGTCTTGTCGACCAGGTTGTTGACACGCGTGATGAACAACAGCTTGAACAGCAGAAACGCGAACAGCATGCCGACCGAGAGTTGATTGTCGAGCACCGCGTACGCGCCGAGCCAGATCACGGTGACGTTCTCCAGTCCGAACACCAGTACGTTGGCTGCCCGTTGCAGCAACGCGAGGTTCTGGACTCGAACGTCGGCGTTGGTTTGGTCGACGACGTGATTCAGATAGGCGGAGCGGCGTTCGGATTCGCGCAGATTAAGCTTGATCGCCATCATCCCGCGCAGCGTTTCGATAAAGTGCGTCGCGGCCTTCGCCTCGTGCACGATTCGCTCGTCGGTCGCGCGCCGCTGCGGGCCGTACATCATCCAGCGCAGCAGCCCGTAGCAGATCGCTGCAACCACCACGATCAGCGTCAGCGTCTGGCTGTACCAGAACATCACTGCCAGCGTGACCAGCACCATCACACTGTCCATCACCGTTTCGAGAAATGTCAGTGTCAGCGTGCGTTGGATCGCGTCGACCGACCGGAAGCGCGAAACGATATCGCCAATATGGCGCTTTTCGAACCAGGCGAGCGGCAACCTGAGCAGCCGCGCGAACAGCGTATCGAGCAGCTGCAGATTAAGGCGCGTGCTGATGTAGACGCCAAGCCAGGCGCGCAACCCCGTCACGACCGCAATGATGATAGCCAGACTGCCGAATCCAATCCCGAGTACTGCCAGCAGATCGCGATCGCGTCCGACCACAACGCGATCGACGACGAGCTGCAGAAAAAACGGCAACGCGATCGCGAAAACCTCGAGTACCAGTGACAGGACCAGCACCTGAGCGATCGCGCCTTTGAGCCCCGTCGCGCTCCGAACCAGTTGCCACGCGCTGATTTGCTGGCGCTCGTCGCGCCGCTTAAACCCAGTGCTCGGCGTCATTTCCATCGCCACGCCGGTGTAGTGATCGGACGCTTCGGAGAGTTTCAGCACGCGCCGTCCGCGCGCAGGATCATTGACTGTGATGGTGTCGCCGCTCACCTCCGTCAGCACCACAAAATGATTCATGTCCCAATGAAGAATCGCAGGCAGCTTCAGCTGCGACAGCGATTCGAGCGCGACCTTGACACCGCGGGCGGCCATGCCCATCACGTCGGCGATCGAGCTGATGTGTTTCAGCGTCACGCCTTTCATTGACGGCGCAAGCCGCATGCGCATGCCGCCGAGGTCTGTGCGAAAGCCGTGGTAGCTCGCGATCATCGCGACACATGCGATACCGCACTCGGGCGCCTCGCTCTGCAGAATCATCGGCACTCGACGCCCGAGCATCAGCCGAGCCTTTCTTTCAACGACAGGATCGGCTCAAACACCCACTCCCACACCTTGCGCTTTTCTTGCAGGATGTCGGCGTTGACCGACATGCCGGGTCGAAGCGCAAGTGTTTGCGCGCCCGACGCCACCGTCTGCGAGCTAAGCTTCACGTCGACCCGATAAACCGGCTCGCGCACCGTGACCGGGCCGACCTTTTCACCGGGCGACCACACAGTGCTGCTGACATGCTCGACGGTGCCTCGGTACTGGCCAAAGCGCTGGAACGGAAACGCGTCGTAGCGGAGCACGACTGCCTGCCCCGGCTGCACAAATCCAATCGCGCGCGTCGGCACCAGCAACTGCGCGTGCAGTCCGCTGCCCCGGGGTACCACCATCGCCAGTGGGGCTTCGTCGGCCACCGCCTCACCGCTGGATGCAGCGATGTTGGTCAGCACACCGGCGATCGGCGCGCGGATCACGTTTTCCCGCTTGACCGCTTCCTGCACGCTGCCCTGCTGCAGCTCGCTGATCTGTCGCTTGACCTGGTCGATTTGCGATTCGACGCGGGTAGCCACCATCGGCAATTCGGCGCGCGCTGATGACAGCTCGCGCTCGACGCTCGCACGCTGGCGTCTGAAGCCCTCGAGCTTCACTTGCTGGTCGAGAACGTTGTTGCGAAACTCGATCAGCTTGCTTTCTGAATAAAACTTGTCCTTGAACAGATCCTCGGCGCGCTGATATTCATTGCGCGACGACGCCAGGCGCGTCTGCTGTGCCCGGATCTCGATGTCGGATTGCGCGAGCTCGCGCTGCAGATCGTCGATCTTGCGACGCAGGATCTCGGCCTGCTGTGCGCCCAGCAATCGCACCTGTTGTTGCTCGCGCGCGAACCCGCTGATGCGCTCGCCGATCTCGCGCTGCACCAGCTCTCCCGCGGTCACACCTGACGCCGTACCTCGATCGAACGACAGTCGGATCAGCGGCTGTCCGGCGGCGACCTCCTCACCTTCCTTGGCAAGGATTTCAACGATGGTCCCGGCTTGCGGCGCAAGAAGGCGCGCAGCACCCGAATCGAGCGCAAGAAATCCATCGACGCGCTCGCGCCGCGCGTATTCACCCCAGATTGAAAACGCAACCAAACCGAAGGCAATCAGCGCCGCAAGCGCGGTGTATGCCCACATCGGTACCGTGCGTGCCAGTGAAACCTCACCGAGCAGCTTTTCCCGCTGAGCGTCGATCGCCTGTTGCCTGAACAGCTTGGTGGCCATTGCGACCGGATTATGGCGGTGCAGGCGGTTGACTGTAACCACGCCGGCACCAATCGGCGATTCACCGACTCCCGCAGTTGCGTGGATGCAGCAATCGCTTCGCGCCGACGCGCCGACGTGCCGTTCGAGCCGCGAAGTGCCAAGGCGCTATCTGGGGAAATACATCTTCTTGCGGTCGAGCTCATAGCTCCAAGGCAGACCCGCGTTTTTCCAGCCATTCAGATTGCGACGACCGGCATCCGATAACTCGCCCTCGAACCCGTACACCACCGTGTACACGCGCGAGTATCCGGAGTTTGCGAGCAAATCGGCGGCGCGCGAACTGCGCTCACCGGAGCGGCAGATCAGAACAACCGGATCGTCTTGGGTCAACCCTTTCGCCTGCAACCGACGCCCCACCTCCGGCACGAAGTCGCTGAACGGTTCGAGCCTGTAGAAGTTTCGCGTCTCGTCCCAGTCGGTCATAAAATCCTGAAACTCGACGTACGGTATCAACGCGTCGACCGGTGTAGCCATGCCGAGAAATTGTGCCTCGGCCCGGGTCCGGACATCGACAAAAAGGACCTTTCCCTTCTGCGCTCGAACAAACTGCTGCGCCTGCTTGGGCGACAAGTAGAGCCCCTGCTGCGTGCGCATCTCTTCAGGCACGCGCGACGCATCAAGTTTCTGCGCGATCGCGACCGACGAAAGCGACGCCAGCACCGACCAGAGCACACACGCAAGCAGCGAGCGAATCGAAGTCATTAATTCTGTGTGAGAAGGCACGCGATCATAGACAAGTTGCGACGGTGGCGACGACATCATGGTCGATATGCATATGACACCTTAACGCACCCCGTCCAGCGGTGCCAGCCGACACTGCTCGCGTATCGTCGCTCGCGAATGAACAGCGCTCCAGCAACGTCGAAATTAGCCTCGTACCTTCTACTAACGGGGTCGATGGCGCTAGTCGGTATCTATGTGGCGTTGTCGAAGCCACTGACCGCCGTGATTCCTGTGTTTGCGCTCGCGTTCCTGCGGTTTGCCATTGCGTCCGTTGCGATGCTGCCGTGGACCTTTGCAGCGCCGAACGAAGCCCCGCTAAATCGCACTGAGTCACGCCTTCTGTTTCTGCTCTCTTTTTTTGGTAATTTTCTATTTTCAATCTGCATGCTGACCGGCATCACGCTGACCACCGCCACCGCCGCGGGTGTCACTCTGGCCACGTTGCCTGCGGTCGTCGCCTTGCTCTCGCGCTGGTTCCTGGGCGAGCAGCTGACACGGCGAGCGAAAATCGCAATCGGGCTCGCCGTCATTGGCGTTTCATTGCTGCAGTTGGCGAAATCGACCGCGTCGGGGCCCACTCAGCCTGAGACGCTGACGGCCCTCGTTGGCAACCTGTTGATGTTCGGCGCCGTCGTGTGCGAGGCCGTCTACGTCATCATCGCCAAGCGGCTGTCGGCGACGCGTGCGCCGTTGCGCGTCTCGGCCTTGATTAATCTGTGGGGACTTGCACTGATCGCGCCCTTCGGCCTATGGCAGCTGGTCGACTTCGACTTCCATGCGCTGACGGTCAGTGTGGGCATGCTGTTGGTGTTCTATTCGCTGGCTGCGAGCTTGTTCGCGGTTTGGATGTGGGTGGCGGGGCTGAAACATGTCGACGCCAGTCGAGCCGGCGTATTTACGGTTGCGTTGCCGATCACTGCCACGCTGGTCGGCGTGCTGTTGCTCGGAGAACCTTTCTCGTTGATACAGACCACGGCGCTGCTGTGTGCGAGCGGTGGCATTGTCCTGATCGCCAGCGAGCGGCGGCCTGTTGCTCGCTGAGTAAGCTGGGTAATCGATGCCTCTGCTGACCCTTATCGACGCCGAGCTCGCCTTCGGTCTGCATCCATTACTCGATCGCGCCTCGCTGACAATTCGTGCAGGAGATCGCATCGGTTTGATCGGCCGCAACGGAACGGGCAAGAGCTCGCTGCTGAATGCGATAGCCGGGCGAATCGAACTCGACGATGGTGAAATCAAGCGAAGGGATGGCTTGACGATTGCATTGGTCGAGCAGGAGCCGGTGTTGCCCGCAGCACCGACCTTGCGCGCCAGCCTCGCGCTGCGTGGCCAGATCGATTTGCATGCACATCACGACGATCGCGAGCGGTGGCGCGTTGAGGCGCGACTGATCGAATACCTGCATCGGCTCAGACTCGATGAGGCGGCCGATTCCGCATCGCTGTCAGGTGGCGAACGAAAGCGTGGCGCGCTCGCGCTTGCATTCGCGCTGGCACCCGACCTGATGCTGCTCGACGAGCCGACCAACCACCTGGATATCGACGGCATCACGCGGATCGAAGAACTGCTCGCGAAACTGACCTCCATTGTCATCACCCACGACCGCGCCTTTCTCGATCGCGTCACGACACGGATTGTCGAACTGGACCGAGGTCTTTTGCGCTCTTACCCCGGCAACTACAGCGCGTGGGAGGCGCGGCGCGCGGTCGAGTTGTCCGCCGAACAGACTGCGGCGCGAAAGTTCGACCGTTTCTGGCAGCAGGAAGAGGCGTGGATTCGGCGCGGAATCGAAGCTCGCCGCACTCGCAATGCAGGCCGAGTGGAGCGGCTTGAACGGTTGCGCCGCGCCCGAATCGCGCGGCGCGAAGTGGTGGGCCGCGTCAAGTTGACGCTCGATGCGGGAGAAAGGTCGGGCAAGCTGGTCGCTGAACTGACTGATGTGACCAAGCGATTTGATGCAATCACGGTCGTCGACCAGTTATCGATGCGAATCCTGCGAGGCGACCGGATCGGGCTCATCGGCCCCAACGGTGCCGGCAAGACGACGCTTCTGCGATTGATGCTCGGTGCGCTTGAGCCCGATCATGGGACGGTGCAGCTCGGAACCAACGTCCAGGTTGCGTATTTCGATCAGATGCGCGAGGCGCTGGACCCCGAGGCCACGTTGGCGGAGACGATCAGCCCTGGCTCCGACTGGATCGAGATCCGCAGCGAACGCAAGCACGTCATGACCTACCTCGCAGATTTCCTGTTTCCACCGCAGCGAGCCGAGGCGTTGATAAAGACTTTATCGGGTGGCGAGCGCAATAGGCTGTTGCTTGCTCGGCTGTTCGCACGCCCCGCAAATGTACTGGTGCTCGACGAGCCCACCAATGACCTGGATATCGAATCGCTCGAATTGCTCGAGGCGACGTTGCAGGAGTATTCGGGAACTCTTTTGCTGGTCAGTCATGATCGTGCGTTTCTCGACAATGTCGTCACCCAAACGCTGGTCGCGGAAGGCGCGGGTGTCTGGCGAGAGTACGTCGGCGGCTACTCGGATTGGCTGCAGCAGCGGCCTCGAGACGCGCGCATCCCCTTGGAAAAGTCCGGTGATGGCGAGACTGTTGTGCGGAAACCTGTACCTGGGTCGAGGGCAAAGCTCTCGTACAAGGAGCAGCGTCAACTGGTAGCGCTGCCGATCGAGATCGAAGCCCTGGAAAACGAGCAGCGCGAAATGTCAGAACGAATGAACCAACCGGGCTATCACCGCGGCAGCGCCGATCAGATTAAAGCCGACCGGCAAAGGATCGAGCAGACCGAGCGCTCGATTGCGATCAAGTTTGACGAATGGTCAAAACTCGAAGGGCGGGCCACAAATATGAGCGAGTAAGCGCCCGCTCTGCCAATCTAGGCCGCGAGGCACAAGGCTTGCTTGATGACTCTCACGGTGCGCTGCATCCGCACGCAGTACAAATGGAGAATCCCATGACAGCAACCACGACACGTCCCGGTCACCATCCCACCGAATCTCCGTTGAGGATTCCTCCGGTTAACACACCCGAGCACGATGAGCGTTTGCTCGACCAGGCGATTGCCGAAAGCTTCCCCGCCAGTGACCCCATTTCCCCAGCATATGACGGTGGCCGTGAGCCAGTGTTGTTTGAGCAGAGTCGTTCGCGCGAAGTATGGAAACGCCGGCTTCGCAAAGCCGCGCCGTCTCTGATTGCGCTCGGCAGCGCTGCCCTAGTCGCTCTGGTTGCCGTGTACGTGCTACGCGAAAGGCGCTCGTCGTTGCCCGATTGGCGCGACTGGCGCGATTACATTCCCTGGCGCCAGTAGTTTGTGCGCTGAGACCTTCGCCTGACGCCGGTCGAAGGCGTCAGTGCGCTCGCGACAGCGCAGGAGTCAGCGGCCGCAAAGGCTCGATATTCGGGGCCTCCGGTTACATTTTGCTACCGCTTTTCGACCCGTCTCGAACTAGCATTGGAACGTTAGGTCCTAGTGCGACCCAAGTTAGAGAAGGAATTTCCATGACTCCGCTGCGAGCACTCGTATCGACCGCCCTTTTGGCGGTCGGCTTGCTAATCTCTGGCGCCGCCTCAGCACACGGTTATTACCGCCACAGCCCCTCGGTCAATTTCTCATTTGGATACTGGGGTGGTCCAGGCTATTGGGGCCCCGGTTATTGGGGCCCCGGTTACTGGGGCCCGGGCTGGGGTTACTGGGGCCCGCCCGCAGTTGTTTATGCACCCTCCGTTGTAGTCCCCTCTGAACCGCGCGTGTGGGTCGAAAGTGATCCGGCGCCTGCAACCGCAACACCGCCTGCGCCGCAATCTTCGAACTCCAACGCTCAACAGTGGTGGTACTGGTGTGCCAGTAGCAGAGGCTACTACCCTTATGTCAACAGTTGCGCTGAGGGGTGGCAGCGCGTGACACCGCAACCCTCGCAGGCCCCGCGATGAAGTCGTTCGGCAGGCTCGTCATCACGGCCGGGGTGGTCGCACTCGCGGGCTGTGCCGCTGTACCCACGGGTCCGACATACTCGGCGATGCCGGGCAGCCGCAAGAATTTCGATCAATTTCAGTTTGACGATTCCTCTTGCCGCCAATTTGCGGTTCAAGCAACCGGCGACACGCCAAACGATGCGGCAGCCAATGCAGCGGTTGGCAGCGCCGTTGTAGGAACAATTCTGGGTGCAGCGGTCGGGGGCATCCTCGGTGGCGGAGAAGGTGCGCGCGTCGGCGCCGGCATTGGCCTGTTCGGCGGCGGCGTAGCGGGGGCGAGCAACGCGCAGGCCGCCGGTTACACCACCCAGCAGCGCCTCGACAACAGCTATTACCAGTGCATGTATTCCAAGGGGCACAAGGTGCCAATGCCTGCCAGCTACGCGCGCTCGATGCGCCAAGCCAGCGTCGGCCCGGCCCCGGCGCCGTATGTCGCAGCGCCGCCACCCAACGCGGCCATCCCGCCGCCTAATACGCCGCCACCTAACGCGGCAATTCCGCCGCCCAACACCCCGCCGCCCTATCAGCAGCGCTAGTCGCGGCAAAGCCAACAAACGCCCCTGCTGGGTTCGCTTAGCGCGTGCGGGCTGGGCGAGGCGTGCCCGTTTGCGCCGGTTTCCAGCCGACATCGAGCAATCGCATCAGTCGCAGCGCATTGTTGGGCGCATGTAACTTGTCGGTGTTGTCGAAATAGCAGAACACATCGCGCGGAACACGCGAAACGACAGCTTCCGGCACGACCCGCAGTCCATCGTCGGGCTGCGCGCCGCGGCTCCACGCGCGGAGCCACTCGGCCCATAGTCGCAACTCCGGCTCGGTATAGCGGCTTCTGTACAACTCCGTCGCACCGTGCAGCCGTAAGTAAACAAAATCGGCGGTGATGTCGTGCGGCTGCGGCCAGCGCTCACCCGTGTCGGCAATAACGAGCGCGACGTTATTTCGACGCAGAAGGTGGATGAACTCCCTATCGAGAAAGGTTTCGTTGCGAATCTCGATTGCGTGTCGAATCGGCCGGACCGCGTCGATGCTCAGAGCAGCGCGTCCGCTCATCCGCGCGTCACGGCGCCGCGCGAGCGACAGCGCGGCTGCGGTATCGCGCGGCAATATGCGGAAGAAATTCTCGAAGCGCTCGGCGTCGTACCTCATGTTCGGCGGAAACTGCCACAGGATCGGGCCCAACTTTTCTTTAAGGTTAAAAAGCCCTGAAGCGAAAAAATTCGCGAGCGGCTTTTCAATGTCCTTCAGGCGCTTCATATGCGTGATAAAGCGCCCGCCTTTGACGCCGAATACGAATTCGCTTGGCGTGGCCTCATACCATTGAGCGTAACTCGACGGTAGTTGCAGCGAATAAAACGAGCCGTTGATTTCGACTGTCGGCAGTCTTTCCGACGCGTAAGTTAATTCCTGGTCCTGTCGCAGGCGATCCGGATAAAATTCGCCACGCCACGGCGGATAACGCCAACCCGATACACCGATTCGAATTGCACCATTCATTGACACTCGTCACAGCAAGCACTCTGCCAGGTGCGGGTAGTACGATCCGCGCCTGAAACCGTCTGCACCACCCCGTTCGCACTCATGAGCCAGAAGCACGTTAACCTGTTGCGCGAGATCTTCCAGGATCCAGTCAATACGAAGCTGTCGTTCCGGGAAGTCGAGTCGCTGCTGAAGCACCTCGGCGCGCAGATGGAGTCCGTTGCCGGGGCGCGCATGCGCGTGAAGCTGAACGACGCCGAAGGCGTCCTGCATCGGCCACATCACGGTGGCAACACAATGGACCGGCACTCGGTGCAATCGTTGCGTGAGTTGCTGACAAGGGGCGGAGCCACGCCGGCCCAATACGAAGCGCGTCGCTCTGACTGATCGGCGAAACGATGTCGCGGCGGACGCTGAATCTCGACGATCATCTGTATCAGTACGTGCTGGATGCCTCGCTGCGAGAACATCCAGCGCTCGCTGAATTGCGCGAGGCAACCCGCAATCACCCGCGTGCAGGTATGCAGATCTCGCCCGAGCAGGGTCAACTGCTGGCGCTGCTGGTCAAGTTAATCGGTGCACGGCGCACGATCGAAGTTGGGGTCTTTACCGGCTACAGCGCGCTGGCGGTCGCACTGGCGCTGCCCGACGACGGGCGTGTTCTGGCGTGCGACGTCAGCGACGAGTACACGCGAGTGGGCCGAGCGTACTGGCAGCGCGCCGGTGTCGCGCACAAGATCGACCTTATTTTGGAACCGGCGCTGACGACGCTCGATGCTCGATTGGCCGCGGGCGAGAGTGCGAAATACGACTTTGCCTTTATCGACGCAGACAAATCGAACTACGACGGCTATTACGAGCGCTGCCTGCGGCTGCTGAAGGTCGGCGGTCTGATCGCGATCGACAACACGCTCTGGAGCGGCAAGGTCGCACTGCCGGTGGACCCCGCGACCGATCTGGACACAGCCGCATTACAAGCGCTGAATCTGAAGCTGCATGATGATTCGAGGGTCGACATCTCGCTGCTGCCGATCGGCGATGGATTGACTCTGGCGCGCAAACGCTAAGCGACGCAAGGCGGTTGAGCGGTCCACAGATCGCATGGCCCAGAGTCCGCGCGTAATCGCACACCTCGACATGGACGCGTTCTATGCGTCAGTCGAGTTGCTGCGTTATCCGGAACTCAAGGGCCTTCCGGTCGTGATTGGTGGAGGCTCGCGGCAACAACCTGAGTGGGAGTTCGACGCTGCAACCGGCGAGCAGCGGCGCCGGTTCTTTCGACTGCGCGACTACATCGGCCGCGGCGTGATCACCACCGCAACGTACGAAGCGCGCGCGTTTGGCGTCAACTCGGCGATGGGCCTGATGAAGGCAGCGCAGAAGGCACCCGATGCCATCTTGCTGCCGACCGATTTTGATCAGTACCGCGCCTATTCGCGGCTGTTCAAAGCCGCGGTGCAGGCGATCGCACCGCATGTCGAAGACCGCGGAATCGACGAGATGTACATCGATTTGACCGAGTTGGTCGCCGCGCGCATATTTTCAGATGACGAGGCGGGTACCATCGGCGAGGCGGAAACTTGGTGGTCGGCGCGCGAGCTCGCGCAGGAACTCAAGCATGCAGTGCGCGATGCAACTGGTTTATCGTGCTCGATCGGTCTGGCGTCTAACAAGCTGGTTGCGAAGATTGCGTCCGAACTCGACAAGCCCGACGGGCTTGTAATCATCACCGATTCCGACATCGAGCCGCGCTTGTGGCCGTTGCAAGTTCGAAGACTGCACGGCGTCGGGCCGAAAGCCAGCGCGAAGCTGGCGCGGCTTGGCATCGCGAGCATCGGCGAACTCGCGCAAGCCGACCCAGCGTGGCTCGCTGAAAACTTCGGCAAGGCGAGTGCCGCGTGGATGCATGCTGCAGCCCATGGCCGCGACGACCGGGCGGTCGTTACGTTTTCGGAACCCCAATCGATCAGTCGCGAGACGACGTTCGATCGTGATCTGCATGCAGTGCGCGATCGCGCAAAGTTATCGCAGATTTTTACCGCGCTATGCGCCGGGGTTGGCGACGACCTTCGGCGCAAGCACTATGCAGGCAGGACGATCGGCATCAAGCTGCGCTTCGAAGACTTCAAGACCGTCACACGAGACAATACATTGGCCACACCGACCGACGATTCCGAGCAGATCCGGCGCGCGGCAGGTGAATGTCTAAAGCGCGTCGATCTAACAAAGCGCATTCGACTGCTGGGCGTCCGGGCTGGCGGCCTGTCGCCGAAGTCGATCTAGACAGAAGCTGCAGGACGCGCGCCGCGATGAAACCACAGCACTGAGAGCATCGCAGCGATCAGCGCGAATAGCGCCGCGGCCGCGCCCAACAGGGCGCTCACTTCAGTTTCCTTGCGCTCGATCGACAGCTTGGTGCTGAGGTTCGCGTAGACCTTGCGCAGATCGGCACCCGTGCCCGCTTGAAAGTATTCGCCGCCGGTGATCTTGGCGATGGCTTTTAATGTCTCTTCGTCCAGACGCACATAAAACGAATAGTTGTCCATGCTGATCGTGGTTCCTTCCAAGGTTCCAAAGCCCACCGTGTAGACGCGGACTCCGCGCTCGGCGGCCATCTTGGCGACTTCGATCGGATCGGGCCCTGCAGTGCGCCGGCCGTCGCTCAGCAGGATGATCACGCCGGATCCGTATGAACCGGGAGCCGCGGGCTGCACTACCTTCTTGTCCTCCGCCTTGCGCGCGCGATCGATCGGTGCCGCCCCGCCCGGATGGCCGCGCGCGCGCGCCTGGCTGGCAATCACCGAATCGATGTCGATGCCCTCTTCGGGAAACAGCATCGCCAATGCAAGGATCAATCCGCTGCCGGTGGCGGTCGCGCGCTGCAACTGGAAACGGTCGATCGCGTCGAGCATGTCCTGCTTGTTGTCGGTCGGCGTTTGCACGACGTTTGCGGTGCCTGCAAACGAAACAATCCCGAGGCGAACATTGCCCGGCAAATCTTCGATGAACGCCTTGGCCGCCACCTGCGCAGCACTGATCCGAGTCGGTTCGACGTCGGTTGCCTGCATGCTGCGCGAGACATCCATCGCAAGGGCAACCGTCATGTACTGCGACGGCAATTTGACCGTAGCCGTGGGACGAGCCACCGCCAGCACTGCAGCGACCATCGATAGCAGCAACAGCGCCGGCGGAATGTGGCGGCGGAAGCGCTGGCCGCGCACCGCCTCGCGCACCAGCAACAGGCTCGAATATCGGATCGCGACCCGTTTGCGCTGGCGCAGGATGTAGAAATACGCCGCAACCAGCAAAGGCAGCAGCGCCAGTCCCCAAAGCATGTCGGGCCACAAGAACCGCATCGCGTTCCTTACAGACGTATTAGCGCGACTTCAGAGGTGAACCATTTTCCCGAACTTTCGCTCATAGGACAGGGCCGTACCACCCATCGTTCCGAGCCGCGCTTACTCTATCACTCGTCCCGTGCTACTTTTTCCCCAATGAAACGCCCTGCGCTGTACAGCGCCGCCAAGCCGCAACGCAGGCAAGACGCGCCCTCGTCAGTCAGCGCCCCATCCGTAGGCGTGACACCGATCCCGCAGATGCGTCAGGGACCGGTTCGATCGGTCGTCCAGCGGCACGATCGCGCGCTGCTGATGATCGGCGGCATGCTGATCGCGCTTTGCCTGTTCGTGGTGCGCGACTACATGCGGCCTGCCGTCCGGGAACTCGCGCAGGACGACATCGACGCGGCCGTGCTGCATACGCTCGAAACAAAAACGCTGCCTTCTCGCGCAGCCCGCGCCGCCGCTGCGGTGATGCCGTCTGTGGTTCGCGTGCGCGGCTACGACGAAGACGATGAGCCAGGCGCCGGCGAGCGCATGAACGGTGTCGGATCCGGAGTCGTCATCGTCGACAACGGAACGATTCTGACTAACCTGCACGTGGTCACCGGCGCCAAGCGGATGTCGGTCACCTTTTTCGACGGCACGGAATCAGAAGTCGACGTCATTCGCGTCTTTCCGGAGAACGATCTTGCGGTGATCAAAGCCAAGAAGTTGCCCGATGATCTGCAGCCGGCGACACTCGGATCGACCGGGTATTTACAACCCGGCGACGAGGTGGTCGCAGTGGGGTTTCCGTTCGGCATCGGTCCATCGACCAGCGCGGGCGTTGTTTCGGGACTGGACCGGGAGTTTCGTTCGCGCGAAGGCAAACGCATCTTGACCGGCTTGATCCAGTTTGACGCCGCCGCCAACCCCGGCAACTCGGGCGGCCCGCTCGTCACGATGGGCGGCGAGGTGGTGGGCATCGTGACCGCGATTCTGAATCCAACCGGGCCGACGTTCATCGGCATCGGCTTCGCAGCGACGATCGAAAGCGCCGGCGCCGCCGTCGGTATTCCTCCGTTCTAAACACGCAGACAAAAGTGCAAACCTACTTTTGTCTAATTAGTTAGCGAACAGATCGCTGGCGAAGCCAGACGATTTTTCGAAAGCAACTACAGGAAATCCATGGACGAAAACACAAGCCGCAATGCCGGCGCGCTGATGCAGAGCGTGCTTTACGAAGTCAAGCGCATCGTCGTCGGGCAGGACCATTTCCTCGAGCGCGTGCTGGTTGCCATCCTTGCTCAGGGGCACCTGCTGGTCGAAGGCGTGCCAGGCCTCGCCAAGACGCTGACCGTCAACACGCTGGCGAAGACGATCCGCGGAACGTTCAAGCGCATTCAGTTCACGCCGGACCTGCTGCCCGCCGACCTGATCGGCACCCGCATGTACAACCAGAAGTCCGGTGAGTTCTCCACCGTGCTCGGACCGGTGTTCACCAATCTGCTGCTGGCCGACGAGATCAATCGCGCGCCGGCCAAGGTGCAAAGCGCGCTGCTCGAAGTGATGCAGGAGCGGCAAGTAACGATCGCCGGCGAATCGCATCGCGTGCCCGAGCCATTTCTGGTGATGGCGACCCAGAATCCGATCGAGACCGAAGGGACCTATCCGTTGCCCGAAGCCCAGGTCGATCGCTTCATGATGAAGGTGCTGGTCGGCTACCCGAGCGAGGAAGAAGAATTCGTCATCGTCGAGCGTGTCACCGGTGCGGCGACCGCGGTGTCGGCCGTGTGCAGCACGACACAGCTGATGGAGTTGCAGGCCCAGTGCCGCAAAATATATGTCGATCCAGGGTTGATGCAGTACGCGGTCAAGCTGGTCGCTGCAACGCGACGGCCCGAGGCCTATGGGCTCAAGGACTTGGCGCGGTATATCACCTTTGGCGCAAGCCCGCGTGCGACCATCAACATGGTCGAAGGCGCGCGCGCGCTGGCATTTTTGCGCTCTCGCGCATACGTGTTGCCCGAAGACGTGATCGATCTGGTTCCCGACGTGCTGCGTCACCGCCTGGTGCTCAGTTACGAGGCGCTATCCGACGGACAAACTGCAGATCAAATCGTGATGCGTGTGCTGCAGGCCATTCCCGCGCCGGATAAACCGCTGGAGGCTCATGTTCGGGTGGCAGCGGCTTCGTAAGCAGCGCACCGATACGCCGGCGGCCAACGAGCCGGTCGCGCGACCGGACGCCGAGCTGCTGCTGCGCCGGCTGGAGTTCACGGTTCTGCGACGGCTCGATGGGTTGCTTCAAGGCGACTATCGAACGCTGTTTCGCGGCTTCGGGCTCGACCTGGCGGACCTGCGCGAATACCAGCTGCACGACGACGTGCGCTACATCGACTGGAACGTCACCGCGCGCTCGCCGACACCGTACGTGCGCGAGTTTCAGGAGGATCGCGAGGTCGCCGCATGGTTCGTGCTGGACCTTTCGGGCTCGGTCGATTTCGGATCGCAACAGAAACGCAAACGCGAACTGTCGAGCGAACTGATGGCGGTGCTTGCTCGCCTGTTTACACGCTACGGCAACCGGGTCGGCGCGATCCTGCACACACATCGTGCCAATGAAGTCATTCCGGCACGCAACGGCCGGCGGCACGTGCTGCACGTGCTGGACCGGATGCTGAAGGCCGATGCCACGCCGGCCGGCACCGAGACCGATCTGGCTGAACTGCTAGCGATGACGCATTCGATGGTCAAGCGCCGCTCGGTTGTGTTCGTCGTGTCGGACTTCATCAGCAAGCCGGGTTGGGGCAAGTCGCTCGCCCTGCTCGCACGGCGGCACGAGGTGATTGCGGTGCGCCTGTACGACCCGATGGAGCTCGAATTGCCCAACATCGGCCTGGTCGTAATGCAGGACGCTGAAACGGGCGAGCAGATTTTCGTCGACACGCACGACCGTCGTTTTCGAAAGCGCTTCGCCGACGCCGCCCGACAGCGCGAGCAAATGCTGCGTGACGGACTGGCAGAAGCCGGCGTCGATTGTCTCGAGCTCACCACCGAGGAGCCGCTCGATCAGGCGCTGCTGCGCTTTACGCAACTGCGCAAGCGGCGCAGTCAGCTCGCCGCGGGTGTGACGCCACAGGCGCACAAGCGGGTGGGCTAACCATGCTCGACAGCGGTTCGCTGACATTTTTATGGCCCAGCATGCTGTGGCTGCTGGTCGCCGTGCCGCTGGTGGCCGCGCTCTACTGGATGCTGCTGGCGCGCCGTGCGAAAACATCGGGGCGCTACGCGAGCCTGCAAACGATCGGTGCGGATAAGAGGAGCGCAAGCCTCGTGCGGCGAACCGCGCCGGCTCTGCTGTGGGTGCTGGCGTTGACTGCGCTGATCCTCGCCATTGCCCGTCCGCAAGCCGCGCTGACATTGCCGGCGCGCCTCGACGCGGTAATGCTGGCGCTCGACATGTCGAACAGCATGCGCGCGACCGACATCAAGCCCACTCGGCTCGCCGCTGCGCGCGACGCCGCCAAGACATTCATCGAAGACCAGCCGCGCAACGTGCGCATCGGCGTCGTCGCAGTCGCCGCGTCAGCAGCGGTGGTCCAGTCACTCAGCAACAATCGGGAAGACATCATCGCCGCGATCGACCGTCTCGAGACCCAGCGCGGCACCGCGCTCGGCAGCGGCTTGATCATCGCGCTCGACGCGCTGCTGCCTTCGGCACGCATCGACGTCGACGACTTCATCAACCCGCGCGCAGGCGAGAAAAAGATCCGACGCACCGACGAACTGCCGGCTCGCGTTCCCAAGGGTGATAACAAGCAGGTTGCAATCGTTCTACTTTCCGATGGACAGAGCAACGTCGGTCCCGACCCGCTGAAGGCTGCCGAAATCGCTTCGGATTACGGCGTACGCATTTACACCGTGGGCATCGGCACGACGGAGGGCATCATCGTTTCGGCCGAAGGCTGGAACATGCGGGCGCGCCTCGACGAAGAAGCGCTGAAGAAAATCGCCGACGTGACCGGCGGCGAATACTTTCGCGCTGCCGACGCATCGGCACTAAAGAAGGTTTATCAGCTGCTCAGAACGAAGCTGTCGTTCGAGCGGCAGCAGCCGACCGAGATCACCGCGCTGTTCGTGATGCTCGGTGCTGCCTTTGCGACCACCGGTTCGTTGCTGTCGTTGTGGTGGTTTAGCCGAATCTTGTAGCTGTACTCGGCTGACCCAGTTCTCGCCCGCCGCCTCAGGCCGCGCCGGACATGCGCGGCACTACCGTGGCGAGAATCCGTGCAAGTGAAGCGGATCGACCGGCTTCAGCAAGTGATGATCGAAGCCCGCCTGTTGCGAGCGCCGACGGTCTTCGTCCTGTCCCCAGCCGGTGACGGCCACCAGCAGAACCCGGCGCTCTGGGTCACTGGCCCGAATTTCTCGAGCGGCGTCGTAGCCATTGAGTTTCGGCATTCCGATATCGAGCAATGCGACGTCGGCGCGATGTGCGCGAACTGCGCTTATTGCAGCGACGCCGTCGTACTCGGTATGGACATGGTGGCCTGACGCGCGATGCGCGATCACCGTCCGCCTCGTCGTCAGATCGCGGGCGCGACCCAAACACGCGACGCAGGAAAGACGGAATCACACCGACCCTATACCCCGCCGGCTTCAAGTCCACTGATTCGAATCGGCCGGCATTGCACCGTCGCGCTGCGGCCTGACCACACAGAATCGGTGCCCGGTCGGCGCTTCCATTACCCACCAGGTCTTGACCTTCTCAATGCGTTTGGCGCCCAGTGCCTCGAGTCGATTGACTTCGCGCTCGATGTCGTCCGATTCGATGTCGAGGTGGACGCGGCTCGGGTGCGGGACCTTCTGCAGCAGCACGATCAGATCTTCCTTGCCGGTGCCGAGCGTGACGTATTTGTCCGCTGCGGGATTGTCGGACGCCCTCACGTCGCGACCCAGTGCAGCACTCCAGAATCGCGCAGCTTCTGACAGATCGTCACCCCGGCAATCGATGACGGCAGTGACAAGCTTGCTTCGGTGCATCGGATGTCGTCCCTCTAAAGCAATTCAGCGTGATGGCTGAGTTCAGTGAAGAACGGCACTTGTCGCGTGATCTGCGCAAACCACAGCGCGTATCCATCGGCGCTCGGATGAATGCCGTCCGGCGAGTAGTACCGCCGCGGCTTGATACGAAACGGATCGCGCTCGCGTGCCAATCGCAAGTCGACCAGATGCACGTCCATGCGCTCGCTGGTGGCTATCTGCCACACGCGCCGAACGTTTCTGGCGCGCCGCGAATACAACGGGCCCAGCGGCCACAACCACACCGGTGCGGTGCCAATGTCGGCCGGTGGTACGACTCCAACGTGGTTCGCGCGATCGCGCGCCAGATCGAGAGCGCGAACCGCGTCCTCGGCCACCGTCTGGTATCGCGAAAAACGAATCACATCGTTGCCGCCGACAAATATCAGGATCAGGTCGAACCGGCCGGAGCTCGACTCGATCTGCCGTGCGATATCCGCCGTATCAGCGCCGTCGTGCGATTGATTGACAACCTCGGTCCCTGGAAACGCGGCAGCCAATCGCCCGGGCACGGTCGAACGCGAATCGACGCTGCCAATGCCGACGCCGTTGCTGTCACCGACAATCAGAAAGCGCCGCACCGCCTCGTCTTCAAAATGCGAGAACGCGGCAGTATCGATGCGGCGGTGCTGTGAATGCAGCAACCGCAGCGCTTGCAATGATGACCACGCCCCTAGAAGCACGCTAGCAGTGACAAGCGTCGATCGGAGAGAGGACCTGCGCGCGAGCGGATGTGCAGAGATGAGTTGCATTGCTGTTGTTGCTGCAAAATGCGCGAGATGCAAATGCTATCCCTACTTGCGGCCGCATGCCAAAGGCCGTGAGCTGCGGCGTCATCGTGCGGCGGGCTGCAGGCGAACTGCTGCTCGGTCATGCGACTGGAAGCAACTACTGGGACATCCCGAAGGGGGTGCGCGATCCGGGTGAAACCAGCATTGATGCGGCTCTGCGCGAGTTGCGCGAAGAAGCGGGCCTGCAATTCGAGGCGCACCAGTTACGGGAACTTGGGTTGCATAGGTACCTGCCGCGCAAAGACCTGCACCTGTTCGTGCGCGACCCGCCGGATCCGACGCTCGATATCGAGGCGTGCAGCTGTTCGACCCACTACACCTCGCGCCACGGTGGCCGCGAAATCCCGGAGGTCGATGCCTACCGCTGGGCCTCGCGCAGCGAAGTGCCGCACCTGTGCGGCAAAAACATGACGCGCGTGCTGATGTCGCTCGACTGGTAGGCGGTTGCCCGTGACCGACGCTACTTCAGCGGCGCCGCCTCGTCGGTCTGCTCGACAACTGCTTCGCGCGGGGCTCCGGCCTTTTGCAAGCGCTGCTGCAGAGCGAGCATGTCTTGCGCCAGGGCATCGAGCTGCGCAGCGTCCATCATCTTGCTCACCTTCGGGAAAAGGTTCTCTTCTTCCTCCTTGTGATGGTGTTCGGCCTGCTCCTTTAGCACCTTGAACTTCGCTTCCCAAGTCTCGGCCGCCGGATCAAGCGTCAACAGATCAGCCAGCAGGCGTTTCAACGACAAGTGCTCTTCAAGCGATTCGAGCAAGATATCTTCGGTGCTGTGCGCCTTCACCGCCGGATAGAACACATCTTCCTCGGAGGTCAGGTGCTTGGTCAGCTCGTCTCCCACTCGCACCAGCGACGCCGCGCGTGCCTGCGGCTGCCTTGCCTCGAGCCCCGTCTTCAACTGACTTTCCAGCCTGCGGTGCTGATCGATCAAAAGTTTGATGGCGTCCATGGTCCCATTTCTAGTGCTCTTTCGAAGGCGCAGTATGCCCCCCTCGACGCTCGCCCTTTTTAGCGTTGGTTGGCCTGCCACAATCCAAGCGTTGCACCGGTCGGATCGGTAATGATCGAAAGCCATCCGATCTCGCCGACTTTCCTCGAGTCTTTCATCACACCGGCGCCCAGATCCTTTCGCTGTAAAAAATTCCTGTCGCTCTTAAACTTTAACGCCTATCGGCGGAGGTAATCCATGGCAATCAAGCGCTCCAGGGCGCCGAGCGGCACCGTCGTATTTCTGGAGCACCATTCGCGCCTGCTGCGCCAGAACCCGTGGGGCGATCCATCGGTTCGCAAGCTCGCGGTGTGGCTGCCGCCGCAATATGACAATGCGGCCGGCGTCGGCCGTGGCAAGCCAAGCCAGGCTCGTTTCCCGGTGCTCTACGACTTGGCGGGATTTACCCGCTCGGGACTTTCGCACGCAGGCTGGAAAGCGTTTTCCTACAACATCCCCGAACGTGTCGCCCGCCTGACCTACGCGGAAAAAATGGGCCCGGCGATCATCGTGATGCCGGACTGCTTTACGGCGCTGGGCGGCAATCAGTACATCAACTCATCGGCAGTGGGTCCGTACGCAGACTACCTGCTCGACGAAATCGTACCGTTCGTCGACGGCGAGTTCCGCACGCTTGCGTCGCGCGATCATCGCGGCTGTTTCGGAAAGTCATCGGGCGGCTACGGCGCGATCATTCACGGCATGAAATACGCGTCGCACTGGGGTGCGGTAGCGGACCATTCGGGTGATTCGTATTTCGACTTGGTCTACTGGCACGACTGGCCCAACACCTTGAATGAACTCGCCAAGCATCGCGCAAAAAAACGCGTTGTGGGCCGTTTCGAAGCCGCGAAAGTAGCTGCGTCGGGCCATCTTGCCGAAGGCGTCGACGACGGGCGAGTGAAACGTTTTTTAAGGCACGTGTGGGCAAAAGAAAAATTGTCGACCGCCGAGGCGCACTGCATCATGAATGTCTGCATGGCGGCGACGTATGACCCGGACCCGGCGACGCCGCTCGGCTTTCGCCTGCCGTGCAATCTTGAAAGCGGCGAGCGAATTGAAAAGCGCTGGCAGCAATGGCTCGCGCACGATCCGATCAATCTGGTCAGCCGCTA
Source organism: Burkholderiaceae bacterium (assembly GCA_040003315.1). GTDB lineage: Bacteria > Pseudomonadota > Gammaproteobacteria > Burkholderiales > Burkholderiaceae_F > JACCZX01. The sequence continues at coordinate 34,886 of JBDUCU010000015.1, forward strand.
CGCGCGCAATCTGAAGTCGCTCGCGGGCATCTACATCGATTGCGGTTGGCGCGACCAGTTCCACATCCATTACGGCACGCGCATCCTGTCGCAGCGATTGACGGGCGCGGGCATCGCACACCGGTACGAGGAATTCGACGACGACCACTCCGACGTCGACTATCGAATGGACATCAGCTTGCCGTTCCTTTATCGCGCACTGCAACCGTAGGATCGGGTGCAGCTGGACTCGGCACCGCGACAGGCCCGCTCAGTACGGCGAACTGCTGTTGCATCCCGATAATGCTGATCTTTTGCCAGATCTTGCGCGAAAGGTCCGCTGTCAGCGTCTCGATGTCATTGACCGAATCGAGAACAACCGGATCGTACAAATGCTGAGCATGCAGCGCGGCGAGCTTGCTGGTCAGCGCCAGCAACTCAGAGCAGTAGTCCAGGTAGCGCGGCAGCTGGTCGCGAGAAAGAGTTCGCTCGGGTGACGAGGCGGTCGCGGGGACATGGCGCAGAACATGTTCAGGGTCCTTGGTCAGCTGATGCATGTCGACCACGTGTGCCACGCTGCGAAGCCGATGCAGCATGCGCAACGCGGTGCGCCGCTTCAAACGCGTTTCGACAGAGACCAGGAAAAGGACCGTCAGCGACAAAAAAATGAGTTCGCTGGTTGCGGCATCGATACTCTGCAGGACCTCTGCGAGGGTGACAGTGCCTCCTTTTACTACGCTTCTCAGCTCGACAGCGGCCCACGCCATGAGCGCCACGAGCGCGCCAATGGTCAGGACGGTCAATCCACGCACCCACCAAAGCGGGCGGCGCAAATGCTCGATGACCGCCTGATTCTGGCGCGCGACTTCCACCAGTTCAGCCGCGACGCGGCTTAACCAGGATTCGGGGAAACGCTCGCTGATCCGTCGCGCAAGCAGCGACAGGGTCTGCGATATCGGTGCCAGCCGCAGTTCGCTATAGGTCGGCACGCGGCTCCGCGGCAGCGAGATGAACGACCATCACGCCGCGGCCTTCAACTCCTCGGCCGACGTCTGCAGTGCGCTCGCCGGCATGCCCTTGTTCCACGGCAGATCGACCGCATAGTCGCGCAGCAGACAATCATCCGGCAGCGTTTCGATCGGCGTGAAATCGCGATGCGCGATGTACTCCGGTCGCTTGAAGCGGCGGATATGGTTGCTTACCGTGCACAAGCTCAAATAAACGCTGACCCGGTCCCACGGCGACAGATTGCTGCTCGACGCGTGCACCAGGCACGAGTGGAACAGGATCATCGAGCCCGCCGGCCCTCTGGGCGCGACAATGCCACCGTTCTTGCCGCCGGCGCGCTGCACCAGTTGCCGGACCAGATCATTGTCGATCGTCCACAGCGGATAGCTGGTCGTCGACACATCGTGCTTGGCATCGACCACGCCTCTCTTGTGGCTGCCGGGGATGAACATCAAAGGCCCGTTGAACTCGTTGACGTCATCCAGGAAGATCGCGACGTTCATCGCGCGCTCGGTGGGCATCAGATCGTCGTTGAGCCAGGTGCCGTAATCCTGATGCCACTGCCACACATCGCCTTCGAAAGCCATCTTGCCGTTGATTTTGAACTGGTGCATGTAGACATCTTCGTCGAACAGATCGCGCACCGGATCGATCATCCTCGGGTGACGAGCCAACTTGGCAAACGGCACGCTATAAAGGTGCGCGGCAAAGTTGGTCCGCACCGAATCCGAGTCTTTCTCGCGCACGTTTAAAACGTCGCGGCGTGCATACAGCTGCGGCACTTCATCGATCAGCACCTTGGTTTCCGCCTGCGTAAACAGGCCCGGGAAGAACAGATAGCCCTCGCGCTCGAACTGCTCGCGCTGCTCGGTCGTCAATTTCATCACGTGTCTCCCGTTTCTGCTGCGTCGGAGGACAAGGTAAACCCGCCTTTGGCGGTCGTCAAACTGGGCGCTCCGGTACGCGGATTGCCTTGGCCCATCCGCATAAACTGCTGCGATAACGCATCGGAGCCCATCGAATGAATAACAGTCGGTCTTGCCTGCCGCGCGAATTGCTGCTTGTGTTCGGTTTGCTGGCATCAATGGAGCTCTCACCGACTTTCGCTGCGGATCCGCCCAAGAGCACGCCCGCCAAGCAACAGGGCAAGAGTAAGCCGAAGCCGATGAGCCGCGATCAGCTGCGCGCCTGCATGGACGAACAGGATCGCCTGCTGACGATGCGGGAAACCGTGCTGAAGGAAGAAACATCGCTCGACCGGCAGCGCGCGGAAGTCGCGCGCATGGACGCCGAGCTGGAGCGCAAACGCGCTGCGCTTGATCCGGCAGATGCCGATGCGAAGCAGGCCCTGATTGACGAGGAAGCGCGGCGTAATGGGGTCGGTGAAGCCTACAACGCGCGGTTGCCTGTGCTGAAGGAGCAGGGAATTAAGTTGGACAAGAATCGACAAGGTTGGGTAGAGCGCTGCGCTGACAAGGATTTCGACGAACTCGACGAGCTCGCAATCAAACGCGAGCGCCAGCGAGCGAAACAGCGCGCAGCCAAGAGCACAGCCAAGTAGCGCCGATTCCGATCGCTGCGCGATCAATCTGGAAGCAGTCGCGGCTCGACAAGCTTTCCCAATCTCGACCTGCTCCTAATCGAATCGGGCGGCGCCAAGACCTATCCGGGCAAAGACTACGACCTTGTGGCCTTCTTCGATTGCTTGCAAGACATGGGCGATCCAGTGGGCGCGGCGGCGCATGTGAGGCAATCACTGAAGCCCGACGGCAGCTGGATGATTGTCGAGCCGTTCGCGAACGACCAATTGAAGGACCCCATCAACCCAGTGGGGCGTATCTACTACTCGGCGTCGACCACTCCCTGCGATAGGCGCCCGTCGGCGCCGTTAATGACTGAGGATCTTCGACAGGAAATCGCGCGTCCGCTCGTTTTTTGGATGACTGAAGAACTCTTCCGGCGAGTTCTGTTCGACGATCTGACCGAAGTCCATGAAGATCACGCGGTCGGCGACCGACTTGGCAAAGCCCATCTCGTGCGTGACGCAGATCATCGTCATTCCCTGGCCGGCAAGCTCGATGATCACGTCGAGTACCTCCTTGATCATCTCGGGGTCGAGCGCGGACGTGGGCTCGTCGAACAGCATGATCTTCGGCGTCAGGCACAGCGCCCGTGCGATCGCGACGCGCTGCTGCTGTCCGCCTGACAACTGCATCGGAAACTTCTGCGCCTGCTCGGCGATGCGCACGCGCGTCAACTGCGCCATCGCTCGTTCCTCGGCGTCCTTCTGCGGAACGCCGGTGACCCACATCGGCGCCAGCGTCAGGTTTTCGAGCACGGTCAGGTGCGGAAACAAATTGAACTGCTGAAACACCATGCCGACTTTGCGCCGAATCGCTTCGATCGCCTTGACGTCGTCTGAGAGTTCGACGCCGTCGACGACCAGCCGTCCCTGCTGATGCTCTTCGAGCCGATTGATGCAGCGGATCAGCGTCGACTTGCCGGAGCCCGAGGGACCGCAGATCACGATCCGTTCGCCTGAGCCGACTTCAAGGTCGATATCGCGCAGCACGTGGAACTGGGCGAACCACTTATTGACCTTGTCGAAGGAAATGATGGATTCGCTCATCAGAGTTCAGGCCCGCCTGTTGCCGACGTTCAGTTGCCGCTCGACCCACAGGCTGTAGCGCGACATCGCGAAGCAGAAAATCCAGTAGATGGCGGCGATGAAAAGATAGGCTTCGGGGAAGAAAGAGCGCCAGTTCGAGTCGCCAGCGAGCGCCAAGGTGACCGAACCGGTGAGCTCGTACAGGCTGACGATAGTGACCAGCGATGTGTCCTTGAACGTGCTGATGAAGCTGTTCATGATCGAAGGGACCACCAGTCGCAGCGCCTGCGGCAGCACGATCTTGCGCTGCGTCTGCCAGTAGGAAAGTCCGAGCGATGCAGCCGCTTCGTGCTGCCCGCTCGGAATCGCCTGCAAGCCGCCGCGCACGACCTCGGCCAAATACGCCGCCGCGAACAGCGTGATGCCCACCAGCACGCGCACCAGAACGTTGATCGTGACGCCTTGCGGCATGAACAGCGGAAACATGAACGACGCCATGAACAGCACCGAGATCAGCGGCACGCCGCGGATCAGCT
>JBDUCU010000198.1:0-3783 GCA_040003315.1 Burkholderiaceae bacterium
CACTGCGCGAACATGTTTCCGGGCCGAGTGTTCTGCGTGTTGAGCTTGTTCCACGCGGCGGCTTTCTCCACTGTGTCGTAGTCAGCTACGGGACCCGGAACGACGACTACAGTCGGAGTGATCCATGCGTCGAAGCCTTTCATCCGCTCGCGCATCAATGCGATCAACTGTACGCGCCGTTTCTCGTGGCGCAGGTACTCGTCCGCAGCAACGTCCAGTCCTGCACTGGCCCGCGCCTGCACGACAGGATCCATGTCCTTCTTGTTCGCAATGAAGCGCTCGCGACCAAAAAACGCAAGCCATTCTGCAGGCAACAGGCGCGCGAACAACGCGTCGTGCTCACGCGCCTCGGGAACTGCAATAGGTACCAGACACGCGCCGCACGAACGCAAGCGCGCTACTGCCTCGTCGAAACACGCTCCTACATCGCGATCGAGATTATCGAAGTAGTACTCGGTCGGAACACCCAGAACCAGGCGATCCGGCGGACGCGGCGGGCTGTCTTGCCCGCGCATTGCTGCTTCCACGAACGCAGCATCGGCGGCGCTGTTGGTGAACACGCCCAGACTGTCCATGTTCTTCGACAGCGGAAATACTCCCTCCACTGGCCAGTGGTCGGGGCTCGCCTTGTATCCGACGATTCCACACAACGCCGCCGGCCAGCGAACCGAGCCGCCGGTGTCGCTGCCGAACGCCATCGCCGCCAATCCGGCTGCCATCGTGACCGCCGACCCGTGACTCGAGCCACCTGTCATGCGCGCGATCTGCGGATCGCATGGATTCCATGGCGTGCGATGCTCGAGATTGAAGCCGCCCATCGCAAATTCGGTGGTGGTCGTTTTGCCGAGGACGACGCAGCCTGCGCGCAACAGTGCGGTGACGAATGGGCCCTGTGGCGGCACCAGATCGCTCACATCGATACGGCTGCCGGCATTCGTCGGCATGCCTTGGACACTGAACAAATCCTTTAGCGCGATCGGCAGGCCCATTAACGGACCGAGGTCGATTCCTGCGGCACGCGCCGCATCCACCGCTGCAGCGCGCGCGAGCGCGCGCTCGTGATCGATGAAAGAGAAACACGCCAATTTCGGCTGCAGCGTATCGATACGGTCAAGCAGAACCTGCGTCACATCGCGCGAGCGAATTCGTCCCGCGCGGAAGGCAGCCGCGAACGACTCCAGGGTCGTGTCTGCGAATGGAAACGCGGGCAGACTCATGACGTCTTCGTCCGCACGCGACGCTCGCTCCATGCACGGCCCGGCACCGCCGCGAACAGCTCGCGCGTGTATGGATGGCGCGGCTGCGCGAAAACATCCCTGGTCGTACCCATCTCGACGATCTCGCCGTAGCGCATCACGGCAATCGAGTCACACACTTGTGCCGCGACACGCAGATCATGTGTGATGAACAGCATCGTAAGCCCGAGCCGGTCGCGGATCTCGGCAAGAAGCCGCAGCACCTGTGCCTGCACCGAAACGTCCAGCGCCGAAACCGGCTCGTCCGCGACCAGAATCTCTGGATCGAGCGCCAGCGAGCGCGCGAGCCCGATTCGCTGCCGCTGACCGCCAGAGAACTCGTGTGGGTAACGGTCTGCGGCGCGCGCATCGAGCCCGACGAGCTCGAGCAGTTCGCGCGCGCGTTCCATGGCCTTGCGCGCAGGCATGCCGTGCACGATCGGCCCTTCTGCGATGAGCTTGCCGACAGTGCATCGCGGATCAAGCGAGCTGTAGGGATCTTGAAACACCATCTGGATGCGCTTCCTTATAGGCCGAAGCGCTGCCTGCGACAGTGCCGCAAAATTGACGTTACCGATCCGAATCTCACCCGCATCCGGTTCGACGAGACGCGTGACGCAGCGCGCGACCGTGGATTTTCCGGAGCCCGATTCACCGACAATCCCCAGCGTCTCACCGCGACGGATCTCGAAGCGCACGCCCTTCGCCGCGTGAACCGACCTGACTGCACGCCCGAAGAAACCTCGGCGCGACCAATAATTCTTCTCCAGCCCTGAGACGTGCAGCGCGACCGCTTCGGCCGAGAAATTCTTGTCGCGCGCAGCCGGGACCAGATCCGGGACCGCCGCCAGCAACATGCGCGTGTAATCCTCCCGCGGCGCCTCCAAAATGTCGCTAGCAGCGCCTTGTTCGACCACGCGGCCGTGCTGCATGACCACGATGCGGTGCGCGATTTCCGCGACCACGCCGAAATCGTGAGTGATGAAGAGCACGCCCATATGTCGCGCTCGCTGTACCTCACGGATCAGCGCCAGGATCTGTGCCTGCGTGGTGACATCCAGAGCGGTCGTAGGCTCGTCGGCAATCAGCACGTCGGGTTCGAGCACGAGCGCCATCGCGATCATCGCGCGCTGGCGCTGCCCGCCGGAAACCTGGTGCGCATACGCGCCGTAGATCGCTTGGGGGTCGGGCAGATGAACTGAGGCAAGCATGTCAAGCACCCGCTTGCGGCGAGGCACTGACGACCGTGGCTGATGAACCTCGATCGCTTCCTCGATCTGACGTCCGATGGTGAGCAAGGGATTCAACGCCGTCATCGGCTCCTGGAAAATCATCGCGAGGCGGCTACCACGCAACTCGCGCAGCCGCTCCTCCGTAGCAGCCAGCAGGTTCTCGCTCTCGAAGAGAATGCGGCCGCCGCTGGGACGCACGTGTCGGGAGGGAAAAAGCCCCAGCACGGCACGTGCCATCACCGATTTGCCGGAGCCCGATTCACCAACGATGCAGACGATCTCGTCGCGTCCGAGCGCGACCGACACGTTCTCAACCGCATGTGCGCGTTCCGCCCACGAGGGCAGATCGATCGTCAGGTTCTCGATCGTGAGCACCGTTGCCGGGACCTTCGAGGAAACCGCGCGACTCGACGCTTGCGCGCTCATGCAGTGCGCAGACGCGGATTGAGCGCATCGTTGAGTCCCTCGCCCACCAGGTTGATTGCCATCACGGTGACAAGGATCGCGATACCCGGAATCGTGCAGACCCACCATGCAGTGCGCAGCACAGTGCGGCCGGCACCGATGATGAAGCCCCAGCTCATTGTATTGGGGTCGGATAGGCCGAGGAAGGACAGTCCGGACTCGATCAGGATCGCAGTTGCGACCATCAGAGAGCCGGTGACGATGATCGAGGAAAGCGTATTGGGCAGAATGTGCAACAGAATGATGCGCATGTTGCTCATTCCCATTGAGACGCACGCTAGAACGAACTCGCGGCTACGCATCGACAGAAACTCCCCGCGCACGAGCCGTGCCATCGGTGGCCATGAAACAATCGCTATCGCGATGATCACGTTGCGGATCGACGGCGTCAGCACCGCCACGAGTAGGATCGCAAACAGGAAGAACGGAATCGTCTGGAAGATCTCGGTGAAGCGCATCAGCAGCGCGTCGCTGCGCCCGCCGTAGTAGCCCGCCAGCCCGCCGATCGTCGCTCCAACCAGCACCGCAATCACGGTTGCCACGAGACCGATCATCAATGTCGTGCGCGCGCCGTGAAGCACGGCTGCGGTGACATCGCGCCCCAGCTGATCGGTGCCGAACAACGTGTCGGTCAGTGGGGCCTGAAAGGGCTTGCCCGTCATCGCAAACGGACTGGTCGGATAGAGCCACGGCGCAAGCAGAGCGATCGCGGCAACCAGGACGAGGATGACGAGCCCGGCAACCGCCGGTCCGTTGCGAAAGAAGCGCCGCGCGAAGCCGTGCATGCTAACGACGAGCCACTATCGCAACTCGATGCGCGGGTCGAGCAGCGTGTACAGCAGATCGACCGC
>JBDUCU010000199.1:0-3771 GCA_040003315.1 Burkholderiaceae bacterium
TCGCCCAGCGATCGGTGCCTTCCTCGGCGGCTTCGAGCGGCGTGACGGTGAACCAGTAATGCTCGCGGCCCATCGGATCCTTCCAGGGAACTACGTTTCCGTCGTAGTGCCTGACCGACTGGCATGTCCACAGTACGCCGCGCGCCATCGCCGGCGGCAGATTTACGTTGACCAGATGCAGCTCGCTTGCAGGCAATAGGACATGCAGCACCTTCGAAATCCACGGTTTCAGGATTTCGAAGTCCGGTTCAGTGTCGGTTACCGGTGTGCTGAGCGCGATGCCGCGTAAGCCGAGCAGCGATGCCTGCTTCGCGGCGGCCAAGGTGCCCGAGTGCCACATCGCGTTGCCCAGATTGCTACCGAGATTGATGCCCGAGAGGACGACATCGACGTTTTCCCACTCATAAGTACCCAGCGCAACGCAGTCCGCGGGCGTGCCGTCGACGCGATAGGCGTCGATGCCTTTGAGCGGCGTGCGCTTGTAGCTCAGCGGGCGCGACGCAGTGATGGAATGCCCGGCCGAGCTGCGTTCCACATCCGGCGCTACGATTCTTACATCGCCGAACTCGGAGGCCACTTGTGCGAGCGCGGCTATACCGGGGCTGTAAATTCCATCGTCGTTGGTTACCAGTCTTCGCATGAGATATCCGTGCTCCCTTCGAGTAATGACTCCCGCCTGGGTTGGTGCGCTTTCCGGCGGCAAGGTTCCTGACCATGCGAGTGACGCTGATCCACAATCCCTCGGCCGGCGATGACGAGCAGCCTGAGGTCGGGCGGCTCGGATTCGTTCATCGAAGGCATCGGCGCCGGCCTGTTCGCCTGGATGATGCCGCAGGCGGACGCCAGCCAGACCCTCGCGAACCTAGATCAAGCCGACGCGAAAATCGTCTATGCATTGCAGATGCTGAAAGACCGCGTTCAGAATTGTCCTGCAGTGCCGGTGCGCGCCATGCTCGACGGCAACGACATCTCAGGTGTCTATATCATGTTCCAGGCGATGAACATCCAGCGCGTTGGGCCGAATCTATTCATCGCGCCCGACGCAGAGCCCGGCGATGGGCTGTTCGACGTCGTCCTTGTTGCGGAGGACGAGCGCGCGAAACTGTGGGATTACTTGTCGGCGTGGCAACGGGATCATCAACTCCGCCCGGATTTGCGCTATCACCGAGGGCGGCAGCTGCAGATTGACTGGAGCGGCTACCATCTCCACCTTGACGATGCGATGTGGCCGGGGGAAGGCAGCGGCGCGATTGCGCCGACGCGCCTGGACATCACCGTGGAGCCGGGCGCGTTGAGTTTTTTATTGCCGCGCAAGTGATGCGTGTGACTGTCAGCCGAACGGTTCACTTCGTCAAGGATGCATTTCCGCCAGGATGATCTGCGCATCGTCATCCGGAATATGCAACACACCGACGCGAAACACGTAGCCCCACGATCTCTTATTTTTGATGAAAGTCAGCCGCTCGATCAGCGGACGTATCGCGATTTCCCTGCACGGCAGCCATTGCATTTGTTTGCGATAGGGCGCGAACGCTTCGGTTTGCCGAACGCGCGTTGCCTGCTCGCCCATCACCTGCCCGACTGCGGTGAACGCCTGCAGCGGTTGCTTGCATAGAAACGTGAGCTTCGAGCTGTAGCAGATGATCACGTCGCCGCGCTGGAAACGCTCGACCGCCGAGCGCTTGCCGTGACCGGCTTGGATGAAACCCCCGCGCACCGCATTTTCCACATGATCTTTCGATGCCACGACGATCCAGAATGTCATCTCGATGGATTCCGTTTGCCTCAGCTCAGACGCACGTAGAGCCGCTTGTTGATCTTGCCCTTGTTCTCGGTTCGAAAGATCGAGAAGCGGCCGACTTCAGCAGTGCTTCGCGCGTGTGTGCCGCCGCACGCTTGCGCGTCGAATCCTTGTATCTCGACCACGCGCACCTGACCACCGTGCACCGGCGGTTTCACTTCGAGCGTGCGCAACAAATCCTCGCGCTGAAGAAACTCGGCCTCGGAAATGTAGTACGCCTTCAAGTTGCGATCCGCGTCGATCACAGCATTGACCTTCGACTCGATTTCGGCACATAACGCGGGCGACAATTTATCCAGCTTGAAATCGATGCGCGAATAATCGATGTCGATTTGCGCACCCGTGATCCAGCCGCCGTAGTCGCGCAGTGCGATCGTGTTCAGCACGTGCAGCACCGTGTGATAGCGGGTGTGCGCGACTCGGCGCGCATGATTCAAGCGCATGTGCGCGCTGCGGCCGATGCAGTCGGCGGGCAGCGCCGCGTTCAGCGCATGCCACACCACGTCGTCGTCAGCGTGCGCAGAAACAACCTCGAACACCGCGCCGCAGTCCAGCTCGATCGAACCTGCATCGGCCGGCTGTCCGCCGCCGCCGGGATAGAAGCACGAACGATCGAACGCCACCGCGTTATCGCGCACCCCCGTGATCCGCGCATTCGCCTCGAATGCGTGATCGTCGTCGAGATAAAGCCGAACGGTCGGTGCAAGCAGCATCTCGATATCATTGTCGAGCGGGTAAGCTATGGGAACGCGGTCTACTGACCGCTGACGCGAAACTCATAAACCTCGAGCCATACAACTTCCTCGAAGTTCGAACGCAGCTTGACCTTGAGGTACTTCGCCGTGATGGGCTCGAAGGTAAAGTCCTGCCAGCCGCCGGTCTTCATTACGCGCACGTTCTGCGGATGAAACGTACCGATCGTACGATAAGGACCGCTGGGCGATTCGTCGCTGACCAGCAGCTCGAATTCCTTCGGATTGCGTCCGGTTCTCGGGATCAGCATGCCGAAGCTGCGGAACGTCGCGGGCCGTTCGTCCTTGAAAGCGAACACCGCTTCTTCGCCGACCTTGATACTGCGATAGTCGTCTTGCTTGCCGTCGATCACGACAGCCCAGTCATTGGTCGGCGCCAGCAGAATCTGGCCGCCGTGTTCCCGCAGCCAATAGATTCGTCCCGCCGGATAATCGATCTGCGGACCGCGGCGACGCAGGCGCTGGCTTTCGGCGCCGGGTTTTGATTGGCAGTTGCGGGCGCGCCGAAGCCGCTCGGCGGCGCCGATGAGCTTAACTCCCCTCGCGCAGCGGTCTTGTCGCCGCCGAGCAATCCCACCTGATGAAGCGCGAAGACCAGCCCGGTCAACGCGGTGATGATTGCCGCCGCCGCAGTCAACATGCCGGGAACGGTCTGCCACCACGGTGTTCGTCCTGTTTTGCTGTCTTCCATGATCGGGCGGGTGTCGAGGCGAGCAATCGACCGCGTAGGATTGGCAATAACGTTGTCGCGAGACACTCGCGCCACCGCTGACTGCAGCCATTCTACTTGGCTGCCGGAAAATCATGAAAGAGGCATTGCTGACATCGCAACGGGAGGCGCCAGCTCGGTCGACTCAGGGGAATATTCGAGGTGGCTCAGCGCATTCAACATTGGACGATCCAAGCTCCGGAGGGAGCCGGCCGACGATGCGCAACTCGTGACGTGATTGGTTCGCGGTACACGTTATGGCGACAGGGCAGGTGACGGCCGCGAGTCCAGCCGGTGTCGCAGGTGACGCCCTGAGGTGGGTTCTCGAAAGCAATAGCCGGGGATCTGTTCAGCAAGTTACTGCAGCTTGAGCTTAGACATCTCTTGCAACGCCTCTTCGATGTTCTTGCGCGCAGCGCCTTCGTTTGCGACGCGCAGCCGTTGCACACCCACCAAGGCATCGCCTACCGTGGCCGTATGGCTGGTTAGAACGTTTTTCTGCCAGATGC
>JBDUCU010000200.1:0-3761 GCA_040003315.1 Burkholderiaceae bacterium
TATCGCCACCCCCGTGACATCAGCGAAGCTCTGAAAGTGGTGTAGGACGAAGTGACACTGTGCGTCACTGACTGCGTGCTGAAACTGGGGAGCCACTGCACTTGCCGTATGCCCGCAGCAGCCGCAAGGCGTTAGGGTGAAGCGCGCCTGCACTTCGGACTGGACGTTCGGTGCTGCAGCGATGACGGCTGCCCGTCCGCGCGCGGCCGGCAGCTCATCCAGGGCCGCCACGAGCGCCGTCGAAAGCGTGGGCGTGAACCAGGCCGTGCGGAAGAAATCCCGCACAGGCCATCCCGTTATTCCCATGGCCGCAAGCTTCTTCTCGCTCATCGATTGGAGATCTCCGGGCGAAAGGTCCAACACGGCGTCACGGGTGGTCGAGTCTGATGGTCCTATGGCAATAAAACGGGAGCGACTCCCGCATGTTCCATGAGAGCAGACTGCCCGTAATTCCTCGCGTTGCGGCTCGAAAGGTTGACATTGCTCGCAGTGATCAGGTGCCGCAGAAAGTGCGATAGCGCGCTGTCACCGCGGCTGGCGCCGGCTCAGCGTAAGGCGTCTGCTCGGGTGCCTCGACGTACGGCTGCCTGAGCGCCTCCAGCATCCGTTCGAAGGGCGCGAGATTGTCCTGGTCAGACGCGGCAGCCAGTGCCTCTTCCACGCGATGGTTGCGGGCGATGACGATGGGGTTGACGCTGCGCATCGCCTTGGCGCGCTCGATCCCTGCGATTGCCGAGGCCTGCTTTGCGTTGCCGCTCTCGCTGGCGCAGCGGGCTTGCCAGCGGGCCAGCCATGCATCGGGCGCGCGCGCATCGGCGAACAGCGCGCGTAGCGGCGCTTCGTCGCCGGCCGCGGCGTCAGCAAGCCGCCGCCACCCGAGGGTGAAATCGACCAGCTCGGCATGAAGCAGAGTCAACCAGTCTTCGACCAGCGCCGTATCGGCGCTGTCGTCGTCCTGTTCGCCTCGACGCAGCCCGAGCTTGATGCGCTGTCCGCGGAGCAGGTGCCTGCGGTACTGCGCTGGGAACGCAGCGATGACCTCAGCGGCCATCGCCACCGCCTGTTCGGGATCGTTTGACAGGAGGGGCAACAGTGTTTCGGCCAGCCGTGCAAGGTTCCAGCACGCGATGTTGGGCTGGTTGCCGAATGCATAGCGTCCTTGGTGGTCGATGGAGCTGAACACCGCGGCGGGGTCGTAGGCCTCCATGAAGGCGCACGGCCCGTAGTCGATCGTCTCGCCCGATATCGTCATGTTGTCGGTGTTCATCACGCCGTGGATGAAGCCCACGTTCATCCACTGCGCGATCAGGGCAGCCTGGCGCTCGGCTACATTCTGCAACAGCCCGAGGAAAGGCTGCGGTGTGGTCGCAAGCGCGGGATCGTGCCGCGCGATCGTGTACTCGGCAAGTTTGCGCACGCTTTCGACGTCGCCGCGCGCGGCATAGAACTGAAAGGTCCCGACGCGGATGTGGCTCGCCGCCACGCGGGTCAGCACTGCGCCAGGCAGCACGTGTTCGCGGTAAACCTCCTCGCCTGTCGCTGTGACCGCGAGGGCGCGCGTTGTGGGGATGCCCAGCCCGTGCATGGCCTCGCCGATCAGCACCTCTCGAAGCATAGGACCAACAGCGGCCTTGCCGTCGCCGCCGCGGGCGAACGGCGTGCGACCGGATCCCTTGAATGCGATGTCGCGACGGCGTCCTTTCCGGTCGATCACCTCGCCAAGAAGAAGCGCGCGGCCGTCCCCGAGCTGAGGTGAGAATCCGCCGAACTGGTGGCCTGCGTAGGCCTGAGCCAGCGGTTCTGCGCCGTCGGCCGGTATATTTCCGGCGAATAACGCTGCCCTCGCGCGGGCATCGAGTGAGTTTAGGTCGAGCCCCAGCTCTGCCGCCAACGAATCGTTGAGAAACAGCAGCCGTGGTGCTCGCACGACCGCAGGTTGTTGAGGAACGTAGAACCCTCGGAGTTCGCGAGCGAACGAATTGTCGAAACGGAATGCAGCGCCTGCAGCCATAGACTCGTATGTTGTGGCAATCTTCAAGTTTGCCACACTGCATTACCCTGCATATCGCTGCCCGCTCCCGGTGGATAAGACGACTGGTCCAGACACGCAGGCCAATCCAGGATCTCCGGCTCGCAGCGGAATGCCTTGCCGGTCCATGTCGGGAAAAGATAGGGACCGGAATAGCCATGTCCGCGGTTGAGGTTAGTCCGAGTACGGCCATGCGGTCATCCGCGCCGCGATCACGCTGGCAAATCCAATACAAGCGTGCAGGCTCATGCCCGCCGTAAGATGGCCACTCGCGGTCCCGCTCCGTCGACTTCCAAAAGGACGCCATGCTGTTCGATCCCGCCCGGCACGAACCGTTGCTTGACATCGCCTGGGATGCTGCGCGAGCCCGCGGCGCAATCGCCGCGATCATCGAAGACATCGAGGAGGCGCTGGGTACTGGCATCAGCTGGCCCTGGCACCCGCTCGACGAAGGAAGGGTTCCCCAGCCGCCGCACAAGTCGATCTACCTGGGCGCGTCCGGGACGCTATGGGCGATGTGGTACCTGCAGCGGGCCGGTGCAGTTTCGCTTCGCACCCATCCGTCCGGCTTGATCGATCGCGTCTACGAGTCCTATCTCGCTCAGCCAGACACGGACGAAGTCGTGCCGTCATACCTCTTAGGCGAAGTGGGCATCCTGCTCATCCAATGGCTGCTCACCCGCTCGCCTGTGGCGGCCGATCGAGTCTACGAGGCTATTGTCAGCAACATTACGAATCCCACCAACGAGGCACTCTGGGCGGCACCGGGAACGATGATCGGCGCCCTGCACATGCTTGGATGGACGGGCGAAGGACGCTGGCGCGAACTCTATCTTGAGAACGTCGAGCAACTCTGGCGCACGTGGCTTCCCCGCGTGAACCCCGATTGCTATCTGTGGACGCAAGATCTCTATGGCAGCATCGTGCAACTGCTCGGCGCCGGCCATGGGTTCGCGGGCAATGCCTACGCGCTGCTTCGCGGCATGGCACTGCTTCCCGCGAGACGTCGTGAAGCGCTCTACGACCGCTGCGTGAAGACCCTTCGCGCGACGGCCGTCGTTGAGGGCGACTGCGCCAACTGGCCGCCTGGCATCGGAGCGCCACGACCCGGTCGCACGCACATGCTCGTGCAGTGGTGTCACGGCGCGCCGGGCATCGTGACGGGCCTCGCGGACTTTCCGGCCGAGCGGTCGGCCGACATGGACGAGATGCTGGTCAAGGCCGGCAACCTGGTATGGAGGGCCGGTCCGCTGGCCAAGGGCCCGGGCATCTGCCACGGCACGGCGGGCAACGGCTACGCCTTCCTCAAACTCCACCAGCGCACCGGCGATCCGGTCTGGCTTGCCCGTGCGCAGGCGTTTGCGATGCACGCGATCGCGCAGAGCGAACGGGCACGGCAGCAGCATGGTCGGAGGCGTTACTCGCTATGGACCGGCGACCCGGGACTCGCGGTCTACCTGTGGCATTGCCTGACGGGATCGGGTGGTTTGCCCGCACTCGACATCTTGGACTAGGCCCCGAGCATGGGGCCTGCGTACGGCCGCTTCGGGTCGATTCTGTTGAAAAACCCCTGAGCAGCATCCCCAAGGAGTTTTTCGGGGGTCGTCGGACCATCAACCGATTCCGTAGCGTTCGATGGCGGCCGTTCTAAGAGGTCGAATTTCGCGGCGCAAACCAAGTTTTTCAAATGTAAGGGACTTCCCCGTCCCGAAGCGACGTTGAAGTCGCACGG
>JBDUCU010000082.1:0-12663 GCA_040003315.1 Burkholderiaceae bacterium
ACAGCGAACTGCGTGCCGCGCAGCCCGCATTCACCGATCGTGCCGACGATGCCCGACTTCGGCGCGATGATGCCCACTCGTAGCGGTGTGTTTTGGGCGATTGCTGGAAAGCTGAGCAACGGCTGCGCCGCAACGGCCGCACCCGCACCGCCGATGGCCTTCAATACGGCTCTGCGTCTGTTCTGCATTGTGTGTCTCCCTTGTTATGTGAATGCCAGCGAACACTTGGTATCGATGCGCTGCGCCCCACTCGGCCTGCGCTAGATGCTGAACCGCCATCGTAGTGGGAACGACGCCTCGGTCAATCCGGGCTTACCGCGTCACGGGTGAATTTCTCGATCGCATCGAGCAGTCGATCGCTGGCATTGGCAGCGCGGTCCTCATCCTTATCTGCGATCGCGCGCGCGATGTCGGCGTGCAACTTCGCGGTCAGCGGCATATCGGCCGTCTGCTTGTAATGGATATACCAGAAGCGCCGTGACAACCCGTGCATCAGGCTCATCGCGCCCGCCGCGAACTCATTGTGCGCCGCGCTCGAGCAAAGCAGATTGAACTCGCGATCGGTGCGCATGAAGGTCACGTCGTCGTTAACACGCGCCGATTTCTCGAAGTCGCGGGCAAGCTCGCGGAACCGCGCGCGCTGCGCGTCGGTCGCACGCCGTGCGGCCGCACGCGCAATCATCCGCTCCAGTTCACGGCGCACTTCGTGCAAACGAAGCTGACGGCCGACATTGATTTCCGACACGATGATGCCGCGTCTCGGCAGGATTACCACCAGTCGCTCGCGCGCAAGCCGCTGCAACGCCTCGCGGATTGGCGTGCGACCGATGCCGAGATGGCCGGAAAGCTCCGCCTCCGACACGGCGGCGCCCGGAGCGAGCTTTAGCGTCACGATCATCTCCTCGAGCTCGGCATAGGCACGATCAGTCAGACTCTGCGTCGAGCCCGTTACCGGCGCCACCTCCGCCGCAGTGGCGCGCTTCATTGGTGCTTTCGCTTCTCCACCAGCGCGACGAATTTCTCGTATTCCTTCTCATCCACCCCGTAACTGTGATCGTCGTCAGGAAACGTCCCCGCCTTGACTTCGGCGATGTACTGGGAGATTCCCGTGAGCGCAACTTCGGTCAGATTCGCGAAGCGCTTGGTGAACTTCGGTTTGAAATCGGTGAACACACCGAGCAGGTCGTAGCAAAGCAGGATCTGCCCGTCGGTCCCTGCGCCGGCGCCAATGCCGATCGTCGGGATCTCGAGCTGCTTGGAAATGACTGCGGCGATCTTCGCAGGCACGGCTTCGAACTCGAGCATGAAACAGCCGGCATCCTGAATCGCGAATGCATCCTCCAGAATTTTCATCGCAGTATCCGCCGTCTTACCCTGGATCTTGAAGCCGCCGAACATCGCCACCGTGTGCGGTGTCATGCCGATGTGCGACGCGGTTGGAATACCCGCATCGACCATGGCTCTCAAGATCGACGCCTGCGACTTGCCGCCTTGCGGCTTGACGGCATCGCACCCGCCCTCCTGCATGAAGCGCGTCGCGTTGGTCAGCGCGCGTTCAACCGTGTTGTAGCTTTGATAGGGCATGCAGCCCAGTACGAATGTGCTGGGCGCGCCCCGCCGCACCGCCTGCGCATGCATCGCCATCATGTCCATCGTCGCCGGGATCGTGCTCGAATGGCCATGCGCGATCATTGCGAGGCTGTCGCCGAGCACCGCTACGTCGACGCCGGCCATTTCAGCCCATCGTGCAGACGTGTAATCCGGCACCGACATGTAAACCATCTTCTCGCCGGTGGTCTTCGAGTCGCGGATCTCTTGCAGCGTGCGCTTCTTGCGCGGCGCATCTGCCGCTGGTGAATTAGTCTTTGCAGCAGCTTCCGCCACGGCTCCCCCCGATTGACAGCAGTATTTGACAGCAGCACTGATCGACAACTAATATATCAGCCATCGACACTTGCAGCAACGAGGCATTTCGATGATGACCGACCGCCAGCGCAGATTCCGCGAACAGTACCGAGCCGCAATCGGCCGCTACTACAGCGGGCTGGTGCATGTCGGCGTGATGTACGCCTCGGGAATCGCTGGCGTCTGGTATTGCGTCAGTCACCTGCGCGGCGCCGCGTGGGAATGGCTGCTGCTGATTCCGGTGCTGGTCGGCGGCAATTTCGTCGAGTGGGGCATGCACAAGTTCGTCATGCATCGCAAGATCGACGTCTTCGCGCTGCGCGCGATCTACGATCGCCATACGCGCCAGCACCATCAGTATTTCACCGACAACGATGCAACGATCGATACGATCCGCGAGTTTCGCATCGTGTTCTTTCCCTGGCGAGTGCTGATCGTGCTGGCGGTTTTCGGTCTGCTGTTCGGATGGATTGCCAGTGTGCTGATCAATCCGAATGCCGGTTACATCGTGTTCATCGGCATGATCGGCCATTACATGGTCTACGAGACGTTCCATTTTTGTTGCCATGTTCCAGACAACCGGTTCGTGCGCAACGCCCCGTTGATCAACACCATCCGGCGACATCACACGGCGCACCACAACATGGGAATCATGATGCACGTCAACATGAACCTGACGTTTCCGGTCGCCGACTGGTTTCTGAACACGAGCGACCTGAAGCGCGGACTGCTTGGCCATCTGTTCAATGGCTACAGCGAAGCCCACGTGAAGCCTGAGTTGAAACCGGTGATCGCGCGCTACCGCACGGCCGAGACGCAGGAACGGCGGGTGACGCTCGACGGGCCCCAGTTGAGTGACGACGAGCTCCGCACGTTGGCAAGCGCGGGCGCGACGTTTGGCTGAACAGGCCGCAGTCGCTCGCTCTATGACGATCGCCCTACACGCGCGCATAGCGTAAAAGGGCGAGAAAAGCGGGCAAAGGCCGACCAACTTCACGGCTTACGCCGCACATTTCGGTTAAATTGCAAAGCTGGCCGCTGACAGCGGTTGCCAGTGAACCGAGAGCGCAGTGCCCATCGAATCCATCAAGGAAGCACCCAAGGCCGCCGTACCAGCTCCGGCTGCCGTCGCCGCGAGACCCCGCGTTCTAATTTGTGACGATTCCCGCATCGTGCGGGCGTCGATTTCTCAGCATTTGCGCGACCGCTTCGAGTTGCGCGAAGTGAGCGACGGCGAAGCCGCCTGGCAGGCAATCCTTCTCGATTCGTCGATCCGCGTGGTGATCAGCGATCTGACGATGCCGAAGGTCGACGGCTTTGAGTTGCTCAACCGGGTGCGCAGCTCGAAGGTCCAGCGGATTCGCGAACTCCCGATGGTGATCATCTCGGGCGAAGATGAGAGCGCGGAGCGAGAGCGCGCCGCGTCGCTCGGCGCGACCGACTTCATTCTGAAGGGCGTCGGAGCAGCGGAGTTACTGGCGCGCATGGAAGTTCTCGTTCGCCTGTCGACGACACGCGAGATGTTGGCCGAAAGCCAGGCATCGCTCGAGTCAACGCGCACGGTCGATTCCGATACCGAATTGCTGAACCAGCCGTTTTTCGACAAGCAGGTCGAGAAGCTGATCTCTTTTGCGCGTCGTAACCTGTCGGATGTCGCGCTGATCTGTATTCGGGTCGAATTGTCGATGCCGCAAAACGAAAGCTGGGAGGGCGAGACCGAGCAGCGCATGAAGCTGGTCGGGCGTGCGCTGGCAGCATCGATCAGACTCGAGGATCTCGGCACGCGCACCGATCGGATGGAATTCTGTGTTGCCACACCGTCGAGCGGCTTATCCGGCGTGCTGCGTTTTGCCGCTCGGCTGCGCAAGGTGCTGGAAAACATCGAGGCCGCGGGCCCGGGCGTTGAGGTCTGGACATGTATCGGACTTTCAACGCTGTCGGAAGAGTTGCGGCGCAGCGCCGAAGAGCTGCGCACGCTGGCGCAGAAGCGCTCGGCACAAGCCCAGCAGAATCGCTCGCGCCGCATCATCCTGGGAACCTCGGACGGCGCGGCGCCGGGCAGCATCGACCCGAAGCCGGAAGACGGCTCGATGGATCTGACACTCGCGCTGGCGCTGATCCGCGCCGGGCGTGCCGCCGAAGTTGTCCCTCATCTGCCAAGATTGCTGGAGCAGGTCGCACCGTTGCTGAAGCTGGTGCGACAACAGAAGGAACTGCAGCAGCCAGCCGATGGAGGATTGCATGACGACGTACAAGGAGTACCACGCAAGGTCACTCAGTGATCCTGCAGGCTTCTGGGCCGACAAAGCCCGACTGATCGACTGGCGCCAGCCGTTTTCCCAGGTCATCGATTACGCGAAGCCGCCCTTCGCGAAATGGTTCGTCGGCGGCGTGACCAACCTCTGCCATAACGCAATCGATCGCCATCTCGGTGAACGCGGCGAGCAACGCGCACTGATCTACGTTTCAACCGAGAGCGGCACCGAGAAGACGTATACCTATCGGCAGCTGCATCGCGAAGTCAATCGGATGGCGGGAATATTGAAGGACCTTGGAGTCGCCCGCGGCGACCGTGTGCTGATCTACATGCCGATGATTCCCGAAGCCACGTTCGCGATGCTCGCGTGTGCCCGTCTCGGCGCGATCCATTCGGTTGTCTTTGGCGGGTTCGCAGCGGTCAGCCTCGCGACCCGCATCGACGACGCGCGGCCGAAAGTCATCGTATCGGCCGATGCCGGGTCGCGCGCAGGCAAGGCTGTGGCGTACAAGCCGCTGCTCGACGAGGCGATCACGCTCGCCAAATTTCCGCCGGCGAAGGTGCTGATGGTCGATCGCAAACTCGCACTCATCACGCGCGTCGAAGGCCGCGATGTCGACTATGCCGTGCTGCGCGCGCAGCACATGAACGACGAGGTGCCCTGCGTGTGGCTCGAGTCAAGCGAACCGAGCTACATCCTGTACACCTCGGGCACCACCGGCAAGCCGAAGGGCGTTCAGCGCGACACCGGCGGCCACGCCGTGGCGCTCGCAGCGTCAATGCGCGACATCTTTTGTTGCGAACCGGGCGAAACGTTTTTTTCGACCAGCGACATCGGCTGGGTCGTCGGCCACAGCTACATCGTCTACGCGCCGCTGATCAACGGCATGGCCACCGTGATGTACGAAGGAATTCCGATCAGACCCGATGGCGGAATCTGGTGGAGCATCGTCGAAAAGTACAAGGTCAACGTGATGTTTTCCTCGCCCACCGCGATCCGTGTGCTGAAGAAGCAGGATCCGGCGTTGCTGAAGAAATACGACTTGTCGAGTCTGCGCCTGCTGTTCCTCGCAGGCGAACCGCTCGACGAATCAACCGCACGATGGATTGCAGACGGCATCGGCAAGCCTGTGATCGACAACTATTGGCAGACCGAAACCGGCTGGCCGATTCTGGGAATCAGTCGCGGCATCGAAGCGTTGAAGTCAAAGTTCGGATCGCCAGGACTGCCGGCTGCAGGCTATTCGGTGAAGCTTTATAACGAGTCCACTGGCGCCGAGATCACCGAACCGCATCAAAAGGGGGTGGTTGCGATCGAAGGCCCGCTGCCGCCGGGATGTATGACCACGGTTTGGGCCGACGACGAGCGCTTCGTGAGAACGTACTGGGCCAGCATTCCGAACCAGTACGTCTATTCGACGTTCGACTGGGGCATCCGCGACGCCGACGGTTACTTTTTCATTCTTGGTCGCACCGACGACGTCATCAACGTCGCGGGCCACCGGTTGGGCACCCGCGAAATCGAGGAGTCGCTGTCGTCGCATCCGAATGTTGCGGAGGTTGCAGTCGTCGGAGTTGCCGATGTGCTGAAGGGCCAGGTGGCAATGGCGTTTGTCATTCTGAAAGATGCGACCAGGGCTGATACGGCAGACAAGAAGCTCGCCCACGAAGGCGAATTGATGAAGGTCGTCGACTCGCAGCTCGGTGCGGTGGCACGACCCGCGCGCGTGCACTTTGTGAACGTCCTGCCGAAGACCCGCTCCGGAAAACTGCTGCGGCGGTCGATCCAGGCGCTGGCAGAAGGACGCGATCCCGGCGACCTGACGACAATCGAAGACCCGACCGCGCTCGAGCAAGTCAAAAGCGCAATGCACGCGTGACGTTCAACTACGCACTGTCGGCGCTGCTGCTGCCGCCGACTTCATTGATTGTATTGACGCTAATCGGTGCGTTCATGGTTCGCCGCCGCCGCGCAGCCGGACTTGCACTGATCGTCGGTTCGCAATTGCTGCTGCTGGCACTGTCGACGCCGGTGGTTGCCAACGCCTTGATGAGCACGCTCGAGCCGCCGCCCGCGACCATCGATGCGATCCGCGGCACACAGGCGATCGTGGTGCTCGGCGGCGGCCGCAATCTCGCTTCACCCGAGTGGGGAGGCGAAACGGTCAATGACGCCACGCTGCGGCGCGCGCGCTACGGCGCGAAGCTTGCGCGCGAGACCGGGCTTGCGCTTTACGTCAGCGGCGGCAAGCCCGACGGCGGCCTTGCCGCCGAGGGCACGCTGCTGCATGACGTGCTCGAGCGTGAATTTAACGTTTCCGTCAGATGGGTCGAAACCTCCTCCGAGACCACGCGCCAGCAGGCGCAGTTGACGGCGCAAGACTTGATTCCACTTCAAATCACGCGCATTGCTTTGGTTACCGACGCGTTGCATATGCCACGTGCGCGACGCGCCTTCGAGCGAGCGGGATTCTCTGTAGCCCCCGCGCCGACGAGCTATGGTGGACAACGTCCGTTTGCACCCTATCAACTGATCCCAGGGCCCGGGTCGTTGCGCGACTCGCACATGGCGCTGCGCGAATGGGCGTCGCAGCTGCATCATTCCCTAGTGGTTTACTTCCAGTAACGGATACGCGATGAGAACAAAACCGGTGTTGACACTTGACGACGCGAAGCGAATGGCCGCCGCGGCCGAAGCCGAAGCGCTGAACAATGGATGGAACATTGTTGTCGCGGTGTGCGACGACGGTGGACACCTGCTGCTGCTGCACCGGCTCGACGGAGTCGCTCCTATCTCGAGCGCGATCGCGCCGGCCAAGGCGCGCGCAGCGGCCCTTGGCAAGCGCGAAACCAAGGCATACGAAGACATGATCAACCACGGCAGGACGGCGTTCCTGTCGGCCCCGCTCGAAGGCATGCTTGAAGGCGGCGTGCCGATCATTGCCGACGGACAAGTCGTCGGCGCAATCGGAGTGTCTGGGGTCACGGCGAGCCAGGATGCCCAGGTCGCCAAAGCCGGTGCCGCAAGCCTGTAGCGGCGGTGGCTCAGGTATCGGTCTCAAGCGCCGCGCGCCGACCGCGCTCAATGTCGATCGACGCGATCAGCAGCAGTCCGATCACAAAAAATCCGCCGGTGATCATCATGCCCAGGCGATGGTTGTTGTCGGTCAGATAGACGACAGCGCCGTACGTCAGCGGTCCCGCGATCGTGGCGACCTGCACCGACAGCGTCCATAGCCCGTAGAACTCCGCCAGCCGCGTTGTCGGTGCAAAAACTCCCGCCATCGCACGGCCTGCCGATTGGCTCGAGCCCATTGCAAGGCCCGCCAGATTGGCGGCGACCCAGAACAGCGCTGGCGTGGTGGCGAAAAATGCGACCGCCGTCATCGCGATCCACAGCAGCAGCGTCAGTGCCAGTGTGAGCTTGTGACCGAGCCGATCCTGCACGTAGCCGAAGGCGAACGCGCCGATTGCCGCCGTGATGTTTACAACCAGTATCAACACCATAGTCTGCTCAAACGAAAATTTCATCACCTCCTGCGCGTAGATCGCCGCCAGCGCAATCACGACGGCAACGCCTGCCTGGTAGAAAGCGCCACAGACCAGCAAGCGCGCAAAATCGCGATAACGACCGATGTTTTTCAATGTGGCCGCCAGGCGCGACATTGAATCGCGGACCACGCCGATGCTCGCCTGCGCCTGCGCCTGCGCCTGCGGCTGCGAACGCTCTCGCAGGATGAAAAGAGTCGGCAGTGCCGCGAGCGCGAAGATTCCCGCGGTGATCAGCATCGTGACGGGTACGAAGTGCTCGGCGTCCTTCCCGTGTCCGCGCGCCCAGACCACGTAGGCGAGGCAGACCGCAAGAGTCAATAGACCGCCGAGGTAACCAAAGCTCCAGCCCCATCCCGAAACTTTTCCTAGCGCCGCTGGACGCGCGATCTCCGGCAGGAACGCGCCGATCAGCGAGACACCCACCTGAAAGAAAAAATTGGAGACGACGATCGCGATCACAGCGATTGCAACGTCGCCGCGCCCGGCAAGTGCCAGTGCTGCGGTCGACACGACGCATCCGATCGTCGAAAGTCGCAGCAGCCACTGCTTGCGCGCGCGCAGGTCTGCGTAGGCTCCGATCAACGGCATCGCAATCATCACGGCAGTGTTCGACACCGCGAGCATCGCGGTCCACACCAGCGTTGCCCAATCGGCACCGCTGGCCACCACGCCGACAAAGTAAGCATTGAAAACTGCGGTCAGAACAACGGTCGTGTAGCCGGAGTTGGCGAAGTCGTACGCGGCCCACCAGAACACTTCGCGTGGACGTACGCCTGGATTCAACGCGGAGGAATCGAAGACCGGCATGGTTCGAACGTTGTCGCCGCAGAAACTGCGGCGCATGCTACGCGACCGCGCCCACGCTTCGATGACACCGCCGCTTCGTATACTTGCCTATGGCCACGCGCGACCTCGACCGCATCGATCGCAGAATCCTCGAGATCCTGCAGGCCGAAGGCCGAATGACGAATCAGGCGTTGTCGGAGCGAGTTGCGCTGAGCCCGCGCGCATGCCTGGACCGGGTGCGCCGCCTCGAGCGCTGGGGAATCATCTCGGGTTACATGGCGCTGATCGAGCCGCGCAAGCTCGGCAGCCTGCTAACTATCGTGGTCGAGGTCACGCTGAAAGACCAGACGCAGGCAACGCACGCACGCTTCGAGCAACGCGCTCGTGCGTCGGCTGAAGTGGTCGAGTGTTTTCTGGTGTCCGGTCAGTGTGATTACGTCTTGCGGCTGGCGTGTCGCGACCTCGATCACTACCGGGAATTGACCAACGCGTGGACCGACGATCCGGCGTTGGGTGTCGAGAAGATTACATCGAAGCCTGAGCTGCAGACGGTTAAGCCGTTTCGAGGATATCCGTTGCCGTAGGGCGGGTTGCGGTGCACCGCCGAAGCTGCAGCGGGCCGCCTCGTGACGCTCAGTTTCGGCGTTTCGGCGTCCTTACTTCCGCCTCGAAGTACGCGCCGAGCCCCTATATTCAATCGGACATCGCAAGGGGCCGCAATGAACGCGCGCGTGAACACAGACAACAGCCGAACGGCACAATCGATCGCCATCGAGCAAGACGTTGCGGCGCCGAACTATGCGCCGATTCCGGTCGTACTCGAGCGCGGCCAGGGCAGTTGGCTATGGGACGCCGACGGCAAGCGCTATCTCGACTTCATGTCTGCCTACTCCGCGGTCAGTCACGGCCATGTCCATCCGCGGCTGGTGGCGGCACTGATCGAACAGGCGCAGCGCGTCGCAGTGACTTCGCGCGCGTATCACTCGACCGAGCTTGGGCCGTTTCTCGCCAAGCTGGTCGAAGTCGCCGATCTGAAGGGCCCTGCGAAAGCGCTGCCCGCTAGCGGCGGCGCGGAGTCCGTGGAAACGGCTATCAAGGCTGCGCGACGCTGGGGTTATCGCGCCAAGGGCATCGCCGCCGATCGCGCCAATATCGTCGTTGCAAACGGCAACTTCCATGGGCGGTCGACGACCATCGTTGGTTTCTCAACCGAGCCCGTGTATCGCTCCGATTTTGGTCCATTCGCCGCGGGCTTTCGACATTTCAATTTCGGCGATATCGACTCAATGCGTGCGGCAATCGACGATGAGACCTGCGCGATATTGATCGAGCCGATTCAGGGTGAAGCCGGAATCGTGCTGCCGCCAGCCGGTTTTCTGCGCACGGCACGCGAGCTCGCCGATGAGCGCAATGTGCTGCTGATTCTGGATGAAATCCAGTCGGGCCTCGGTCGCACCGGCGAATGGTTTGCCTATATGCACGAAGGCGTACGCCCTGACGGCGTCATCGTTGGCA
Source organism: Burkholderiaceae bacterium (assembly GCA_040003315.1). Classification (GTDB taxonomy): domain Bacteria; phylum Pseudomonadota; class Gammaproteobacteria; order Burkholderiales; family Burkholderiaceae_F; genus JACCZX01. Next base: position 10,016 of record JBDUCU010000082.1, read on the forward strand.
AAGCACTGGGCGGTGGCCTGCTTCCGGTGTCTGCCTTTGTCGCCGTCGACTCGGTGATGAACCTGCTTGAGCCTGGTAGTCACGGCTCGACCTTCGGCGGCAATCCGCTGGCCGCACGCGTGGGTCGCGAAGCGCTGGCAGTGATCGAGGAAGAAAATCTGGTGCAACGCAGCCGCGAGCTCGGCGCTCATCTGCTGTCGCGCCTGCGGAGCCTGTCGTCGCCGTTGATACGCGAAGTGCGCGGACGTGGGCTCTGGGTCGGCGTCGAGCTCGATCCAAAAGTCTCCGCACGCGCTGTCGCCGAGCAGATGGCTGTCAAAGGCGTGTTGACCAAGGACACGCACGAAACCGTGATCCGTTTCGCCCCGCCGTTGACAATTGACATCGAGGCGCTGGACTGGGGTATCGATGTGTTCGCGTCGGTGCTTGATGAATTTGAGCCACGCCGCGCGAGACGGGTTGATCGGAGTACCCGTCAACGCGGCACGACTGCGCACCTGATGATGAGTGCACCCGAACATTTTCAGGTGAGCTACACAATCAATCCCTGGATGGAACCTTCTCAGTGGTCGGTGTCGGCCAAAAAGCTTGCGCTGGACGCAAACCGTGGCTGGAGCGCGCTGAAAAAAACTTATGAGCGCCTCGGTGCGCGAGTTGAAGTGCAGCCTCCCGTCGAAGGTCTGCCCGACATGGTCTTTACTGCGAACGCGGCCGTGGTGCTCGATCGCAAGGTGCTGCTTGCGCGTTTCTTGTGCGCCGAGCGGCAGGGCGAGGAGGCACACAATCGTGCGTTCTTCGAAGGACTCAAGGCGCGCGGCGCGGTTGATTCGATCGTCGAAGCTCCGCCCGGACTGTACTTCGAAGGCGCCGGTGATGCGATCTGGGATGCCAGCCGGCATCTGATCTGGACTGGCTATGGCCAGCGTTCGAGCCGCGACATGTTTCGTACGATCGAACACCTGTACGGCGTGCCAGCCATCGCGCTCGAACTGATCGACCCTCGTTTTTATCACCTCGACACGTGCTTCTGCGTTCTGTCGGGTGGTGATGTGCTGTGGTATCCGAAGGCATTTTCCGACAGCGCTGCAGCCGCGGTGCGCGAGATCGTCGGCGCCGACGCGTTGATTGAAGCCACGGATGACGATGCATCCCATCTGGGAGTCAACTCAGTGTCGATCGGACGCCACGTCGTGATGTGCCATGCCTCCGAATCCGCGCGCGCCGAACTCGCCGAGCGCGGATACGACGTCACGATCGTTCCGCTCGAATCGTTCAATCGGTCGGGCGGCGCCGCCTACTGTCTGACACTGCGGCTGGACCTCACGACGTCGGCGAGCGGGTCCTCAACTCAATCGGACTTGCGTCGCGCTGCGTAAGAGGGACAGACAAATCAGCGCAAGCAGATCGGCTTTGAACAACATTGCCGAAATGATCGCCTGCAGGCCCGCAGCCGCGCGGCGCAATAAGCCCAGAGCGGTCGTTCGATCCTTGTCTACTGTCCGCAAGATCTGCTGCAAAGACTCATTACGTAGCGCTGCCCCTTCCGAATCCCGGGTTTCCTGCGCCTTTTCCCGGATTTGTTAGGACTGTATATATAACCAGTATAAGCGTGGAGAGCAAGGCGCAGCGCGCCGCAGCGACCAACGACGGTCCCATGTTATGCCGCAGGGGCAGGATTTAGGAGCAGAATCCTGCGGTCTAAAACACGTTAGAGCTCATACGGCATGGCGTCTGTCACCCTCGATACAACCGCGATTCACGACTTCGAATCGTTTCACCGTGAATGCAAAAGATCCTTTGGCTTTCCAGGTTTTTACGGTCGCAATATGAATGCCTGGATCGATTGCCTTTCATACCTACCAGACGGAGATGGACTGTCTTCGTTTGAGCTACTGGCAGGCGAGCAACTCTTCATTCGCGTCCCGAACTTTGAAGCGTTTTCTAGGCGAGTCCCTGAAGTCTCAACTGGGCTGCTCGAGTGCGTGGCTTTCGTCAATCGTCGCTACATCGAAGCCAACGACGTACCGCGCCTTGTAATTGTTCTCGAGTGAGCTCTAACCGGTCATTCGAGCGGACATCCAACGGCGGGGCGCGTTTGCGCGCCTTCCCTACCACCGTGCGGCCGTTGACTGCCGCTCAATTCCAACGTTAGGCGGCATAGATGCACATCACCGGAGCATGCCGTGCATCGGTAGGGATCATCCGAAACGTGATAGCCCGGTGTGGACTCAACAAGTCCTTGCGGAGGTGCCAACCATGGCGATTGAGTTCTTCGAAGAGAGTAACGTCGGCACACGAAGACTGCCGCGTTCAGTGGCGACCAAGGCTGCCGGCTTTGTGTTTGTTTCCGGCCAAATCGCCCGAGACGAAACTGGCGCCTTGGTCGTGGGCGGGATTGAAGCCCACACCCGCCAGACGATGAAGAACGTCGCTTTTGCACTTGCATTGGCCGGTTGCACGCTTGACGACGTAGTGAAAGCCACCGTCTGGCTAGACGACGCACATGATTTCGATGAATTCAACCGCGTTTACAGCGAGTTCTTTCCTAGCAAACGACCAGCGCGTTCAACATTGCAAGCGACAAACGTGGTCGGCACCAAGATTGAAATCGAGGTCATTGCCTTCAAGCCTTGAGGCGGGCTTTCTGA
>JBDUCU010000201.1:0-3731 GCA_040003315.1 Burkholderiaceae bacterium
CCTTCACCGCGTTGTACGGCAGCGTTTTATACAGCCACGCGTTGAACGCGAGGCTGATATTGCCGAGCAGCAGTGTATAGCCGTCGGGCGGCGCTTTGCACACGATGTCGGTGCCGAGCGTGCTGCCGGCGCCGCCGCGGTTGTCGACGACGACGGGCTCGCCGAGGCCTTCATTCAAACGCTGGGCGAGCAGGCGCGCGACGATATCGGTGCCGCCGCCGGGCGCGAACGGAACTACAAAACGAATCGGCTTGGTCGGGTACTGGGCATCGCGTGCCGCGGGCTGCGCAGTAGCGCCGGCGGCGATGAAGCTGCAGACGGCCGCGGCGATCCAGAACAGTTTCAAGTTTTTCTCCTCACAATACGATTGAGACAGATTTGTGGCCGTATGGGTCTGCCGCAACGACGCCGTCGCCGCGTCCACTACCGCCGTGACTTCTTAGCCGTTCCGGCGGCGGCACTTTCCAGCGTGCAATGATGACCGCTGCGCGCCCCGCGATTTCAGGCGACGCTCAGTTTCGCGGCAGGTTGTTTGCCGGCGGAAGTTTTGGCTGAAACGAGATAATCCATCGCCGCGGCGGTGCCGCCTTTTTTATGCGGCACGCCGGCAACAGCGAGACCCATCTCGACGCCGGCCAACGTGCCCGCGAGCATCAGGTCGTTGAAGTCGCCCAGGTGTCCGATGCGAAACACCTTGCCGGCGACCTTGCCGAGGCCGCTGCCGAGCGACATGTTAAAATTGTCGAGTACGATTTTGCGGAACTCGACTTCATTGCGGCCCTCGGGCAGCAGCACCGCGGTCAGCGCACTCGAATACTCGGCGGGATTCAGGCACAGGATTTCCAGACCCCACGCACGCACCGCGCGTCGCGTCGCTTCCGCGTGGCGGTCGTGCCGTGCAAACACGTTGGCCAGGCCCTCCTCGAGCAGCATGGCAAGTGCTTCGCGTAATCCATACAGCAGATTGGTCGCCGGCGTGTATGGGAAAAAGCCGGTCTTGTTGGGGTCCAGCATGTCGTCCCAACTCCAATAAGATTTCGGCAGTTTGGAGGTTTTCCCCGCGGCGAGCGCCTTGTCACTAACGGCGTTGAACGATAAGCCGGGCGGGAGCATCAAGCCTTTTTGCGAGCCCGCAACGGTGACATCGACGCCCCATTCATCATGCCGATAATCGATCGACGCGAGCGACGAGATCGTATCTACCATCAGCAATGCGGGATGTTTCGCGCGATCAATCGCTTTGCGTACTTCGCCAATGCGGGAGGTGACGCCGGTTGACGTTTCGTTGTGCACGACGCACACCGCTTTGATTTCGCGCTTGCTGTCAGCTTTTAGCCATGCCTCGACCGCGGCCGCATCGACTCCATGCCGCCAATCCCCATCCATGAACTCGGGCACGAGGCCGAGTTTGACAGCCATACTGTTCCACAACGTCGCGAAGTGGCCGGTTTCGCACATCAATACATGGTCGCCGGCCGATAGCGTATTCACGAGCGCGGCTTCCCACGCGCCGGTGCCGGATGCGGGAAAAATGATGACCGGCGATTTGGTTTTGAAGACTTGCTTCAAGCCGGCCAGCACTTCCTGGCCGAGTTTCTGAAAACCGGGTCCGCGATGATCGATCGTCGCGTTGTCGATCGCGCGCAGCACGCGGTCGGGCACATTGGTCGGACCCGGGATTTGCAGAAAGTGGCGTCCGTTGATTCCTGTCATGGCGGCCTCGCAGGCGAAATGCGAAAAAGGAGCGATCACGGAGATTAGTTAAGTTGCAAGGGGGCGTCAACCCGCGAATAATTGCTTTCCGATGACCGCTGCACCGATCAAGCTGCACCCGCGCGCGAACGCGAGCCCGCTCGCGCGCCGGCTCAAACGCGAGACGCAGGGCGAAGTATTGTTCGACGCGTACTCGCGCGGGCGATATTCGACCGATGCGTCGATCTATCAGATCGAGCCGGTCGGCGTGGTCATCCCCAAAACCGAAAGCGATGCGCAAATCGCGCTGCAAATCGCGCGCGAGGAAGGAGTCGCGGTGTTGCCACGCGGCGGCGGCACGTCGCAATGCGGCCAGACCGTCGGCGCCGCGCTCGTGATCGACAACAGCAAGCATTTGAACCAGATCCTCGCGTTCGATCGCGATGCCGCGACCGCATGCGTGCAGCCCGGTGTCGTGCTCGATCAATTGAACGCGTTTTTGAAGCCGCACGGCCTGTGGTATCCGGTCGACGTTTCGACCAGCGCGCAGGCGACCCTTGGCGGCATGGCCGGCAACAACAGTTGCGGCTCGCGCTCGATCCGCTACGGCAACATGGTGCACAACGTGCGCGCGATCGACGCGGTGCTCGCCGACGGCGCCGAGTTCAATTTCGGCGACGTGCCGGCGGATCTGGCCCGTTATGACGCGCCGCCGGGCTATCTCGAGCTCATCAAAAAAATCCGCGCGATCGCCACGCGCGAAGCCGAAGAAATCGAACACCGTTTTCCGAAAGTGCTGCGGCGCGTCGGTGGCTACAACCTCGATATGGTCAGCGGCGCCGGCCACAACATGGCGCATCTGCTCGTCGGCTCGGAAGGCACGCTCGCGTACTCGAAGCGGCTTCACTTGAACCTGTCGCCGCTGCCCAAACATAAAACGCTCGGCATCTGTCACTTCGCGACGTTTTATCGCGCGATGGAAGCGCCCCAGCATATCGTCAAGCTCAATCCGACCGCCGTCGAGCTGGTCGATCGCACAATGATCGGGCTCGCACGCTCGAATCCCGCGTTCAGGCCTATCGTCGAGCGCTGCGTGAAGGGCGACCCCGACGCGATATTGCTGGTCGAATTCGCCGGCGACGACAAGAACGCGCAAACAGCCAAACTGAAACAGCTGGTCGAGCTGATGGGTGAGCTGGGCCTGCCGGGGGGCGTCGTGGAAATCACGGACGCAGCGCTGCAGCGCGATTTCTGGGAAGTGCGCAAGGCCGGGCTCAACATCATGATGTCGATGAAGGGCGACGGCAAACCGGTTTCGTTCATCGAAGACTGCGCGGTGCCGCTCGAGCACCTCGCCGAATACACCGACCGGTTGACGCGTGTGTTCGAAAAGCACGGTACGCGCGGCACGTGGTATGCGCATGCGTCGGTCGGCTGCCTGCACGTGCGGCCTATCCTCAACATGCGCGAAGACGGCGCGCGCAAGATGCGCGCAATTGCCGAGGAAGCGTCCGAGCTCGTGCGCGAATACAAGGGCGCTTATTCCGGCGAGCACGGCGACGGGCTCGTGCGTTCGGAATGGATCGCGCCGATGTTCGGCCCGCGCATTACGCACGCATTCGAAGAAATCAAAGACATTTTCGATCCGCGCGGCCTCATGAATCCCGGCAAGATCGTGCGCCCGTCGAAAATGGATGACCGCACGCTCTTTCGCTACAAGCCGGATTACTCCGCGCGGAAACTAAATACGGTGCTCGATTGGTCGGAGTGGGGCGGCTTCGATAAAGCGGTCGAGATGTGCAACAACAACGGCCACTGCCGCAAGTTCGACGCGGGTACGATGTGCCCGTCGTTTCGCGCGACCGGCGAAGAACAGCATCTGACGCGCGGCCGTGCCAATACGCTGCGGTTGGCACTTTCGGGCCAGCTGCCGGCGCAACCCGGCGAGGACGCGTTCGTATCAAACGCGATGTACGAAACGCTCGAGCTGTGCGTGTCGTGCAAGGGCTGCAAGCGCGAGTGCCCGACCGGCGTCGATA
>JBDUCU010000202.1:0-3729 GCA_040003315.1 Burkholderiaceae bacterium
ATTCTTGCGTCGTTCGTCACGCCGCCATTCCTCGGTGCGTTCGCATGGGTGTTGCTGGGCGGACCGAACGCGGGGCTGTTGAACAAGTGGTTTTACGCGCTATTCGACCTGAAGCCGTTCGTCGATGCGCCGCTGATCAACATCTTTTCTGCGTGGGGCATGGTTTTCGTGATGGCGCTCTACACGTTTCCCTACGTGTTCACGTTTGTTGCCAATAGCCTCGATGTGATTCCGAGCGAGCTCGAAGAGGCGTCGGCCATCCTGGGAGCTCCCGCGTGGCGAACTGCAGCGCACATCACGTTGCCCTTGGTTGTGCCCGCGCTGCTGGCTGGATTCCTGGTGGCATTTTTACAGTCGATGACATTGTTCGGCACTCCGGCGATCCTCGCGCTGCCTGCCGGCGTCGACACGATGACCACCAAGATCTGGAGCCTGTTTCAATTTCCACCGCAGCTCGGTCTTGCGGCTGCGGCATCGCTGCCGCTGCTGATCATCACCGTCCTGCTGCTCAGAGCGCAGGCGGCAATCATGGGCCGGCGTGGATATTCGGTGATCGGCGGCAAGAGCTCGGGCGCGCGGTTGATCCGTCTTGGCGGATGGAAGATTCCCGCGCTCGCGCTGTTCGTTGTCGTGCTCGGCTGTTCGATCGTGTTGCCTTATGGAGTACTGCTGCGTACGGCGTTCGTGAAGAACTGGTCCGGCCCGGTAATCGGTAACTTCTCGCTCGAGCACTGGCGCTTCGTCTTTCTGGAATTCAGCCAGACCAAATCTGCGTTTGTAAACACTTTCGTGCTCGGCGTCAGCGCGGCGACGGCGGCGACGATTCTGGTGACCATCGTCGGATATCTCGGCTTGCGCAAGCTCGTATGGGGCCATCGCTACCTTGCGTTCCTCGCGACCGCACCGGTCGCGGTACCGGGCATCGTACTGGCCGTCGGGCTGTTTCTGAGTTACACGCAGCCGCCGTTGGTACTGTATGGAACTTTGTGGATCATCTTCCTAGCCTATCTGACGAAGGAGTTGCCGGTTGGGCACCAGCAGGTTGCTTCGTCACTGAAGTCGGTGCACCCTGAACTGGAGGACGCGAGCCGCATCTTCGGTGCCACCCGGTTGCGCGCTCTGGTCGATATTACTGCTCCGCTGATTCGCAACGGAGTCATCGCAACCTGGATCTTGGTATTCATCGGATCGATTCGCGAGCTGTCGGCAACGATCCTGCTCTTCACGGCGCGCACGAAGACCATCTCGGTCACGATGTTCGATTTGCGTGAAAGCAATGACTGGGGGCCGATCGCGGTGCTGTCGATCACGATGCTTTTGATCACGTTTGCGATGGTCGCAGCGATCAACTTTTTCACCGACCGGAGACAGATTTGAATCGCAGCGCTTCGAAGCCATTGCCCTTGATCGGCCTGATGCTAGGCGACTGCACCGGCATCGGCCCGGAGCAATGCGCGCGTGTCCTCGCTGATCGACGTCTCGCAGACGTGGCCCGTCTGCTGGTTGTCGGCGATGCCCGTGTGCTCGAACAGGGCGCGCGCGACGCCGGCGTCGATCTCGCATTCAAAGTCGTGTCGAGCCCGGAGCGGATCGAAGATGCACACGACGCAGTGGCGATGATCGATCTTTCCAATTGCGATCCTTCGACCGTAACGCGCGGCGCGATCTCGGCCGACGCGGGTCGCATCGCCGGCGAAACGCTAGCGACCATGATCGAGCTGGCACTTGATGGTGACCTCGAAGGCATTTGCTTCGCCCCACTGAACAAGGCGGCGCTCCATGCCGGCGGATGGCATTTCAACGACGAGCACCAGATGTTCGCGCACCTGACACGACACCAGGGTTTCTTCGGCGAGATGAATGTGCTCGATAACCTGTGGATGTCGCGCGTGACTTCGCATGTCGCGCTGAGAACCGCGCTCGACCAGATCACGCCCGAGCGAATCGATGCAGCGCTGACGCTGGCCGATCGCACAATGCGCGCGGCCGGCTTCGCCACGCCACGTATTGCGGTATGCGCGCTCAATCCGCACGGGGGCGAAAACGGCCTGTTCGGCCGCGAAGAAATCGAGATCATTGCGCCCGCTGTCGCATTGGCCGCCGCGCGCGGGATTGCGTGCAAGGGACCGTTTCCGTCGGACACGGTCTTCCTCAAGGCCTTCGGCGGCGAATACGACGGTGTGCTGTCGATGTACCACGACCAGGGTCAGATCGCGACCAAGCTAAAAGGCTTCAACCGGGGCGTCACGGTGACAGCGGGCTTGGGAACGGTCTTCACAACGCCCGCCCATGGCACCGCGTTCGATATTGTCGGCCAGGGCGTCGCAACGACGGGCGCGCTCGAACAGGCAGTGAGGCTGAACGCACGCTTGGCTGCCAGCCGCAGAGACAATTCAGTGCGCGGTCGACACACCGTCGCAACCTCTTCCAACTAGTCACGGATTAGCAAGCCATGCAAACCACGACCGCTTCCGCTCCGCCCGCGAAGGCTGCTGCCAAGCCTGCGGATTCTTCGCTGACCGATTATGTCGCAGCTTTTGTCACGCGCGCGCAGGCCCGCGACATCCCGAAGGACGTCGCGCACTTGGGCAAGCGATCGGTGCTCGACGGAATTGGCCTCGCGCTGGCGGGCGCGGCATCGAAGACGGGCGACATCGCGCGCCGCTATCTCGCTCAGCTCGGCATCGCTTCGGATAATGGAAGCACCGTAATCGGCAGCAAGCTGCGAGTACCCGCGCGCTTCGCGGCATTCGCCAACGGACTCGCAATTCATGCTGATGACTTCGACGACACTCAACTCGCGGTCGCGAAGGATCGCGTCTATGGCCTGCTGACGCACCCGACCGCGCCGGCGCTGCCGCCGGTGCTCGCGTTGGCCGAGCGCGACCGGCGCAGCGGAGCCGATCTGATGCTGGCGTATCAAGTCGGCGTCGAAGTCGAATGCAAGATCGCCGAGGCGATCCTGCCGCGCCATTATCAGCAGGGTTTTCACAGCACCGCGACCTGCGGGTCGATCGGCGCTGCTGCGGGCGCCGCGAAGCTTCTCGGCCTCGATCGCCAGACCACGCGGCGTGCGTTAAGCATCGGCGCTACGCAGGCGGGTGGATTGCGCGAAAACTTCGGCACGATGACCAAGCCCTTTCACGCAGGGCGCGCAGCCGAAAACGGAGTCGTCGCTGCAGAGATCGCGGCGCTCGGATTCACGGCGTCGGAAAACGGCCTGGAAGCCGACCGCGGATTCTTCCGCGCCGCCGGCGGCGGCTACAGCCCGGAGATGATCGACGGCAAACTGGGAGACCCGTGGGCCTTCGCGTTTCCAGGCGTCTCGATCAAGCCGCATCCAAGCGGCTCGCTGACGCATCCGGGCATGGCGGTAATGATGGATCTGATTCTGCGCCACGATCTGAAGCCGGAGCACGTCAAGCGCGTGGCCGTCGGGACCAATCACAACATGCCGAACGCGCTGATTCACCATCTACCGACCAATGAGCTGCAGGCGAAGTTCAGCATGGAATTTTGTATGGCGATTCTGCTGCTCGAGCGCAAGGGCGGCCTTGAGCAATTCACCGACGAGGTGGTCAATCGTGCCGACGTGCAGGCGATGATCAAGAAGGTGAACTTCGGCGTTCATCCAGAGGCGGAAGCCGCCGGTTTCGACAAGATGACCACGATCATCGAAGTTGAACTCGACGACGGCTCGGTCGTGAAGGGCCAGGCCGACTTCGGCAA
>JBDUCU010000083.1:0-12595 GCA_040003315.1 Burkholderiaceae bacterium
AAGCTCTATCACCGATATCAAGACGACGGAGTTTCGGGCTCCGTGCCACTAGCGGACCGGCCCTCCGGGCGACGATTGATCGAAGACGCGATGGCCGGGCGCTTCCATGTTCTCCTCGTCACCCGCGCCGACCGACTGGGCCGAGACGTGATCGACCTCATGCAGGGCCGCGCGTTATTCGAACGATTGGGCGTCGAGATCGTCGGTGTGCTGGAACCAATGGACGACGAGTTCGGCTTCGACATGCTGGCCGTCATGGCCAAGCACGAGCGCAAGCGCCTGCTGAAACGATCGGCGGAAGGGATGAATCGAGCTGCGCGCGAGGGTCGATACACGGGCGGCATCGTGCCACTCGGCTACAAGCTCGAAGAGCGGAACAAACACTTCTACTACGTACTGAGCGACACGCCGATGTGGAACGACCTCACGGAGGCGGACGTCGCCCGGAGAGTCTTTGAACGCCTGGCGCTAGATCGATCGAGCTGTACTCAGATCGCCCTGGAGTTCCACGCGCTCGGCATCCCGACCGTCTACCAGAAAGACCGGCGCGGCATCCGAGGGAGGGCGACACAGGCGCTCTGGCGGCCGAACCGCATCTACTGCCTCGCCACCAACACGATCTACCGTGGCGAGTTGCGGTACGGTCGGCACACGAAGCGGCCAGGTGGACGGGAGATCATCTCAGCGCAGGTGCCACGCCTTGTCTCCGACGAGATCTGGTACGCGGCCCAGGAAAGCCTGCACGCCAACCGCCTCAATCTATCCGGGAAGACGACCATCTACTTGCTGCGGTCCCTGATGAATTGCGACCTCTGTGGTCGACGCTATTCAGGGGCCTCGTCGCCTGGCCGGAAGCCTGTGTACCGTTGTGGCGGTCAGCTGAGCAAACGCCCCGGCTTCGAGCGGTGCCCGGGCAAGGCCGTCCGATGCGAGGCCATTGACGATCCCGTCAGGGCCGATATCGAGCGCTTTTTGCGCGACCCGGGCGAGATACTCAACGAGTTGGCAGACGAGGCGAGTAAGGCTGGGAGTGCGAATGCCGTCGCAGAGGCTGAGAAGACGCTGTACGAGGCCACGCTTATCCCCCATTTGATCCCCAGCCGCTCGAGCTGCGTCAGCGTCTGGTCCATGCCCGGAAACAAGGCCGACTCGACGCAAAGTGCCGACTCGTACTCGAGCAGAAATTCGTTGCGGAGCTCCGCGTAGCGTGCATCGGCCGGCGTCAGATCGAATGCGTGCGTCACCATGCCGCGGGCGCCGTGAGACACATACGGCCGCAATTCGGCAAGCGGCATCGGCGCCAGCGAGCGCGCTGTGCGCATTCGGTTTGCAGCCGCCGCCAGATCGGGCGCGGTATCGGCGAGCGTGCCGTCAAGGTCAAGCAGCACGAGCTGTACAGGATCGCTCATTCATTTTTCAATTTGCGGCATGCCATCAGATAGTTGACGCTGGTGTCGTCACCCAGCATTGATGTCTTTGTGAACGGGTTGTAGCGCATGCCGATGAGTTCGGTTACTTCGAGCCCCGCATTGCGCGCGTAACGCGACAGCTCGCTGGGTTTAATGAATCTGGCGTATTTGTGAGTGCCGCGCGGTAGCAGGCCAAGAACGTACTCCGCGCCGACAATCGCCAGGGCGAACGACTTCGCATTGCGATTGATCGTCGAAAAAAAAGTCCAGCCGCCGGGCCGGGTCAATATTGCGCACGCGGCCACCGTGCTCGCGGGGTCGGGAACATGCTCGAGCATTTCCATGCACGTCACCACGTCGAATCTATCCGGTTGCTCGGCGGCCAATGCTTCCGCCGCGCACTCGCGGTATTCGACCCGTGCATTCGATTCAAGCGCATGCAGACGAGCGACCTGCAGAGGTTTTTCCGCCAGATCGATTCCCATCACGCGGTCGCTTTTGCGAGCCATTGCCTCGGTCAACACGCCGCCACCGCAGCCCACGTCCAGCACGCTCTTTCCGGTGAGCGGGGCCAAGCGATCGATCCAGTCCAGCCGCGCAGGGTTGATCTCGTGCAGCGGGCGCATCGGTCCCTCACGGTCCCACCACTGGGCGGCGAGTTCGCTGAACCTGTCGAGCTCCGCACGATCGACGTTGGAATCCATCGTGCGTGATGTTACGCAAGCTCGCGAGCCGCAAAAAAAAAGCCCCGCCGAAGCGGGGCCCTGGTGAGTCAATTGCACGGACTACTTGCGGATCGGACGCGTCCCGACGACTTCAACTTCGACGCGGCGATTCGGTTGCAAGCACGCGATCAGCTGCGCGCGACTCCGCACTTCACCCTTCGGCGCCGGATCCGGGCACTGCTTGACCGGGTTGGCTTCGCCTTTACCTTCGGTGTACACGCGGTTCGGCTCGATACCCTTGCTGACCAGGTAATCCTTCACCGCTTGCGCGCGACGCTGCGAAAGTTTCAGGTTGTAGGCGTCGCTACCGATGCGATCCGTGTAGCCGACCGCGATGATGACTTCAAGACTGACACCGGCCAGTTTGGACACGAGGTCATCCAGCTTGGCGCGGCCTTCCGGACGCAGCGTGGCTTTGTCGAAATCAAACAATGCGTCGGCTGCAAACGTCACCTTCTCGCTGGTCGGAGCAGGCGGCGCCGGTGGTGCGGGCGGAGCTGGCGGAGCCGGCGGAGCGGGTGGCGCCGGGGGCGGTGGAGGCGGCTCGCAGACCTCTGTTGGCATCAACGCCTTGTCGCATACACAGCCGACCGGAAACGGGCTACCTTCGACCTTGGCCGCACGCGCGCGCTCGATGCTCCAGAAACCGGTTCTCCAGCACAGGCCGAACGGGTTCATGACGACGACGCCACGCGAATCGATTACGTACGGGCTTTCGCGCGGCTCGACGATTTTGATGTCCTTCTGCTGGGCGAGACTGACGCCCGAGACGGTCATCAAAGCCGCAGCCGCGAGGCCTAACTTGATGAATTTCATATTGGTGCTCCTCACTCGAGATTCGGAAAACCATCCGGAGCGCAACCGGACGATCGGTTCAAGAGTTGCATCGCGCGGTGATTGCTGCGGCCATGCAAGGGAGTTGAAGCTCGCTTGATTAACCTGCCGAAGCAGCCCCGCTCGTTAGCAAGACTTGTCGGCAGCGATTTTGCCACGCGCTGACCGAGGCCATTAGGCTCTTTTCGATTGAGCCATCGCTATCGATGACGGCTTGTCGTTTGCGCACAACACGCTTGCCGGCAACCCAGACGTCGCTGACCTGCTCGCGACCAGCTGCGTAGACGATTTGCGAGATCACGTCGTACAGCGGCTGCGTTTCGACCGGAGCGAGGTCAAACGCAACGAGATCGGCCTCCTTGCCGACCTCGATCGATCCGATGCGGCGGTCGAGTCCTAGTGCGCACGCGCCGCCCAGCGTGGCGCTTTCGAGCGCTTCGGGTGCGCTAAACGCGGTGGCGTCATGTGCAACCCCTTTTGCCAGCAACGCAGCCAATCGCAGTTCGGCCAACATATCGATCCGATTGTTGCTCGCGGCCCCGTCGGTGCCGATCGCGATATTGACGCCCGCCGCGCACAACTTGGCGATCGGCGCCAAACCACTGCCAAGCTTCAAATTCGACGCCGGGCAGTGCGCCACGGATGCTCCGCTGCGTGCGAGCAATTGAATCTCGTGGGCATTCAGGTGAACTGCGTGAACGGCGATCAGACGCTCGGACACAATCCCAAGGCGTTCGAGGCGTTCGAGCGGGCGGCAGCCGTGCTTGCTGATCGATTCATCGATCTCGTCCTCGGTTTCGTGAATGTGGGTGTGGATCGATAGATCGAGCTCCTCGGCCAGCATGGCGATGCGCTTCAATGTCTGATCTGCGACGGTGTACGGCGCATGCGGCGCCAGCGTGAAGCTGACCAGCGGGTCGGAGCGAAAGGCATCGCGCGTCGCGAAGCCCTTGCGCAGATAGTCTTCCGCGTCAGACGCGTAGCTCGTCGGAAACTCGATTGCGATGATGCCGGCGACCGCGCGCATGCCCCAGCTGCGCAGCGCGCGAATCGTGGCTTCCGGATAGAAGTACATATCCGACGCGGTCGTTGTTCCTGAGCGCAGCATCTCCAGCGCCGCTAGCTGAGCGCCGTCATGCACGAAATCCGCTGATACCAGCGCACCCTCGAGTGGCCAGATGCGGTCCTTCAGCCATCGCATCAGGGGTAGATCGTCGCCTACGCCGCGCAGCAGCGCCATTGCCGAGTGGGTATGGCAGTTGACCAGGCCGGGCGTCAGCACGTGGGAATCGAACGTCAGCACCTCGGCTGCGCGATAGCGGAGCTCGGCGTCGGTTGAGCCGACCACGTCGACGATTCTGCCATCGGCAATCGCGATCGCGTGTCGATCGAGCACCGACCCGCGCGGTACAACTGGAACAATCCAGCGGGCGTGAATTAGGGTGTCGATATCGATCATGCGAGCGCTTTGATTGACCACCGATGAGCAGGATTGAGCCCGCGCGATTACAGCACACGCATGCGCGGCGACAGTGGAATTAGAGCTTTCGACTGATAAACTTCCACTCTTAAATTCAAGGTTCTCTCGTGGATCAATTCGCCAAGGAAACGCTGCCGATTTCGCTCGAAGACGAGATGCGGCGCTCCTATCTCGATTATGCGATGAGCGTGATTGTGGGTCGTGCGCTGCCCGATGTGCGCGATGGCCTCAAGCCCGTCCATCGCCGCGTGTTGTTTGCGATGCACGAAAGCAATTACGTGCACAGTCGCCCGTACGTCAAGTGCGCGCGCGTGGTCGGCGATGTGATGGGTAAGTACCACCCGCACGGGGACCAGGCGATCTATGACACGCTGGTTCGAATGGCGCAGCCGTTTTCGCTGCGCTACATGCTGATCGACGGCCAGGGCAACTTCGGCTCGGTCGATGGCGACAACCCGGCGGCGATGCGCTATACCGAGTGCCGGCTGGCGAAGATTGCTGCGTCGCTGCTGCTCGACATCGACAAGGAGACGGTCGACTTCGCGCCCAACTACGATGGCAAGGAGCAGGAGCCGCTGGTGCTGCCGGCGCGCGTGCCGAATCTGCTGATCAACGGGTCGGCCGGGATCGCAGTCGGCATGGCGACCAACATTCCGCCGCACAACCTGGGCGAGGTGGTCGATGCCTGTTTGGCGTTGCTGCGCAATCCGCAGACGACGATTGATGAACTGATCGAGTTGATTCCTGCGCCGGATTTCCCGACCGCCGGGATCATCTACGGTATCGAGGGCGTGCGAGAAGGGTATCGCACCGGACGTGGACGCGTCGTGATGCGCGCGAAGGCGCACTTCGAGGAGATCGACAAGGGATCGCGGTCGGCGATCATCATCGACGAACTGCCGTATCAGGTGAACAAACGCGTGTTGCTCGAGCGCATTGCCGAGATGGTCAACGAGAAGCGCATCGAGGGCATCTCGGACATCCGCGATGAATCCGACAAGTCAGGCATGCGCGTCGTGTTCGAGTTGAAGCGCAACGAGCAGGCCGAGGTGGTGCTGAACAATCTATATAAGCAGTCGCAGCTGCAGGACACGTTCGGCATCAACATGGTCGCGCTGGTCGATGGACAGCCGCGCGTGCTGAATCTGAAGCAGATTCTCGATGCGTTCCTGTCGCACCGGCGCGAAGTCATCACGCGGCGGACGGTGTTCGAATTGCGCGAATCGCGCAGACGCGGGCATGTGCTCGAGGGACTCGCGGTTGCGTTGGCGAACATCGACGAATTTATCGCGCTGATCAAGGCGGCACCGACACCTCCGGTCGCAAAGGCGGGCCTGATGAGCCGCGCGTGGGACTCTTCGGTGGTGCGCGAGATGCTGACGCGCTCGGGTCTGGACATGAAGGTCTATCGGCCCGAATCGCTCGACCCCCGCTTCGGATTGATCGACGATGGGTTGTACCGGCTGTCCGATGAGCAGGCCGAACAGATTCTGCAGATGCGACTGCAGCGCCTGACCGGCCTGGAGCAGGACAAGATCGTCAACGAGTATCGCGAAGTGATGGATCAGATCACCGATCTGCTCAACGTGCTGGCGACGCCGGCGCGCATCACCCAGCTGATCAGCGACGAGCTGCTTGCGCTGAAGAGCGAGTTTGGCGATGCCCGCCGCTCCGAGATCGTACGCAGCGCGCAGGACCTGATCACCGAGGACTTGATCACGCCGGAGGACATGGTCGTCACACTGTCGCACACCGGCTACATCAAGAGCCAGCCGCTGGCCGACTATCGGGCACAGCGTCGCGGCGGGCGTGGCAAGCAGGCGGCGGCGACGCGCGAGGATGACTGGATCGATCAGCTGTTCATTGCGCACACGCACGACACGATCCTGTGCTTCTCCGACCGCGGCCGGCTTTATTGGTTGAAGGTCTGGGAGGTACCGCAGGGTGCGCGCAGCGCGCGCGGCAGGCCGATCGTCAACATGTTCCCTTTGATGGACAACGAAAAGATCACCGTTGTGCTGCCGATCAAGCAGTTCGACGCGGAGCATTTCGTCTTCATGGCGACCGCGATGGGAACGGTGAAGAAGACCGCGCTGACCGATTTTTCGAATCAGCGCAAGGCCGGCATCATCGCGGTCGACCTGGACTCAGGCGACTACCTGATCGGCGCCGCGATCACCGACGGCCAGCACGACGTGATGCTGTTTTCCGACGCGGGCAAGGCGGTGCGCTTCGACGAGAACGACGTGCGGCCGATGGGTCGCCAGGCGCGAGGCGTACGCGGCATGTGGCTCGACGAAGGCCAGCAGGTGATCGCAATGCTGGTCGCGGAAGGCGAGCGCGAGGGCATTGCTTCGCAATCCGGACCGAGTGTTATGACTGCGACGGAAAATGGGTACGGCAAGCGCACGCCGATTGCCGAATACACGCGTCACTCCCGCGCCACGCGCGGCATGATTGCCATTTCAACCAGCGACCGCAACGGCAAGGTGGTGGCGGCAACACTGGTGCGCAGCGACGATGAGGTGATGTTGATCACGACGGGTGGCGTGCTGATCCGCACACGTGTCGCCGAGATTCGCGAGATGGGGCGGGCAACGCAGGGTGTCACTTTGATTGCGCTTGACGACGGCACCCGGTTATCGGGCCTGCAGCGTGTGGTCGAGCGCGACAGCGATGTCAACGGCGACAATGGACATGCCGCTGTCGATCTAAGCCCCAACGGCACCGCAGACGATCCGCAGCGCTGACGTGGCGCAGCCGCAGCACGTCTACAACTTCTCGTCGGGGCCTGCGGTCCTGCCGCAGGAAGTGCTGCAGCAGGCGCAGGACGAAATGCTGTCGTGGCATGGTCGCGGTTACTCGATCATGGAAACCAGCCATCGCAGCGAGGAGTTCGTGGCGATCGCCGCGGAAACCGAAGCGTTGCTGAGGCAATTGCTGGCGATTCCTGACAACTACCGCATATTGCTGCTGCAGGGCGGTGCCCATCTTCAGTTCGCGATGGTTCCATTGAACCTGCTCGGCGCAAAGTTTCAGGCCGATTACATCCTGAGCGGAGTCTGGTCGGAAAAAGCCGCCGATGAGGCGCAGCGATTTTGCAGCGTTCGCGTCGCTGCACGCGGCACGGTGACGTCGCTGCCAACCCGGGATCAGATCGTTGTCGATCCAGCCGCTGCGTACGTGCATTACTGCTCCAACGAAACGATCAACGGGCTTGAGTTTTCGTACGTGCCGCCAACCGGCGACGTCCCGCTGGTGGCTGATATGTCGTCGCACTTCCTGTCGCGCACAATCGACGTCTCTCAGTTCGGACTGATCTACGCCGGCGCGCAGAAGAATATCGGCCCGGCCGGGTTGACGGTCGTTATCGTGCGCGACGATCTGGTCGGCCACTGTTCGCCGCGCTGGCCGACGATGCTCGACTACGCGACGCACGCGAAGAACCATTCGAGCTACAACACGCCGCCGACCTATGCGGTGTATATCGCCAATTTGGTACTAAAGTGGCTGCACGCGCGAGGCGGAGTCGAGGCGATAGAGCGGCGAAATATCGAAAAGGCGGCAGCGCTTTACCAGACAATCGATGAGTCTGATTTTTATGCGAATCCAATCAACGCGCAGGATCGCTCGCGCATGAATGTTCCGTTCTCGCTGACGGATGAACGATTGAACGACGACTTTCTCCAGCAGGCGCGCGACCACGGCTTGGTGCAGTTAAAAGGACATCGACTGGTCGGGGGCATGCGTGCGTCGATCTACAACGCGATGCCTATGGATGGCGTGCGCGCATTGATCGATTTCATGCACGATTTCGACCGCCGCAATGGATGAACACGACCAGCAGCTGAAGTCGCTGCGCAGCGCGATCGACCGCGTCGATACGCGGCTGCTCGAGCTGTTGAACGAACGTGCTCAGCTCGCGATCGATGTGGGTCGCATCAAGCACGGCGCCGGCGCTCCGGTGCTTCGGCCCGAGCGCGAAACTGAGATTCTGCAGCGGATTGCCGCATCGAACGGCGGGCCGCTGTCGAAAGCGCATATCACCCATATCTTTCGTGAAGTTATATCGGCGTGTCGTGCGCTGGAGCGCCCGCTTGCTGTTGCCTATCTCGGCCCTGCAGGCACGTTTTCGGAAATGGCGATGCAGCGGCAATTCGGGTCGAGCGTAGAGGGAGTGCCGTGCCAAACGCTCGATGAAGTTTTTCGTTCGACGGAGGCGGGCAGCTCCGATCTCGCGATCGTGCCGCTCGAGAATTCCGCTGAAGGCGCGGTCAGCCGCACGCTGGACTTGCTGCTCGCAACCCCACTGAAAATGTTGGCCGAGGTGTCGGTGTCGGTTCAGCACAACCTGCTGACGAAGAGCGGGTCGATGGCCGATGTCCAGCGGATATGCGCGCATTCGCAGGCGCTGGCGCAATGTGCCGGCTGGCTTAATCAGCACTGGCCCTCGCTCGAGCGCCAGGCGGTCGCGAGCAACGCCGAAGCGGCACGCATCGCGTCCGAAGATGCATCGGTCGCTGCAATTGCGGGCGACGCGGCAGCGCGGCGTTACGAAGTTCGAACGGTCGCCGCCCAGATTCAAGACGACACGCACAACCGCACCCGCTTCGCGGTACTCGGCGCGCACACAACGCAACCCTCGGCGCCGCCAGCGCGCGACAAGACGTCGTTGATTCTTTCGGTGCCCAACAAAGCCGGTGCGGTGTTTCACATGCTGTCGCCGCTGGCTGCGCATGGAGTGTCGATGACACGCTTCGAGTCGCGGCCGGCGCGAGTCGGAACCTGGGAGTACTACTTCTACGTGGATCTGGAGGGTCATGTCGAAGAGCCGCGTGTTGCTGCGGTGATTGCCGAGTTGCAGCGGACCTGCGCGTTCTACAAATGCCTCGGTTCTTACCCCGCAGAGCAGGCGAGCGCGTGACGAGCCCGGTTTCGGCGCTGCCTTATGTGCGGGCGATCTCCCCTTATCAGGGAGGCAAATCGATCGACGAACTGGCGCGTGAGTTTGGGCTGCGGCCTGAATCGATCATCAAGCTCGCATCGAATGAAAATCCGCGCGGCATGCCGGATTCGGCGAAGCGGGCAATCGTCGAGGCAATGGCCGAAGTGGGCCGCTACCCGGACAGCAACGGCTTCGCACTTAAGGCTGCACTATCGGCGCAGCTCGACGTCCCCGCGGACTGGCTCACGCTCGGAAACGGCAGCAACGACATTCTTGAACTGGCCGCCGCTGCGCTGCTCGCGCCGGGGCGGAGTGCGCTCTTCGCGCAGTACTCGTTTGCGGTTTACGCGCTGGCGACACAGTCGCGCGGCGCCAGGGCGATCGTCGTGCCCGCCCGGGATCTTGGCCACGATTTGGCTGCGATGTCCTCGTCGATCGCGGCCGACACCGCATTGATCTACATCGCGAATCCCAATAACCCGACCGGAACGCATCTCGATGCGGGCGCGATCGCAACGTTCCTTGCAACCGTGCCGTCGAAGGTCGTGGTCGTGATCGATGAAGCCTATAACGAGTATTTGCCGGCAGCCCATCGCTTCGACAGCGTCCGCTGGGTTCGCGAGTATCCGAACCTGCTGATCTCGCGCACCTTTTCGAAGGCATACGGCCTCGCGGGTCTGCGCGTTGGTTACGGCATCGCGCAACCGGAATTGACGGATTTGCTGAATCGGGTGCGGCAGCCGTTTAACGTCAGCCATGTTGCGCAGGCGGCAGCGTTGGCCGCTCTTGCGGACCGCGCGTTCCTGGCGGAAAGCTATCGGCTGAACGAGCGCGGAATGCAGCAACTCACCACAGTGTTTCGCGAGCTAGATCTCGGTTTCGTGCCGAGCTACGGCAATTTTGTACTGGTCAACGTGGGCGATGCGACCCGCGTGTATCAGGAGCTTCTGAAGCGCGGCATCATCGTGCGCCCGGTCGCCAACTACGGGCTGCCCGACTGGTTGCGCGTGACAGTTGGACTGCCCGAGGAGAACGAGCGATTTCTCCAGGCGCTGCGAGACGCACTGAAAGATTCACCCCAATGAAACTCGCACTGGTTGGTGTTGGGCTGATCGGCGGATCCTTCGCGCAGGCGATAAGGCATGTCGGCATGTTCGAACGCATCGTTGGGTTCGACAGCAACGCCGATTCGTTGCAGCGCGCATTGGCTCTGGGGGTGATCGATCAGGCAGCGGGTTCGTTGGCGCACGCAGTCGACGGAGCGACCCTTGTGATGATCGCGACGCCGGTGGGCTCAACGCGGCAGGTTTTGCGCGCCATCTCGCCCCATCTGTCCCATGCTGCAATCACGACCGATGTTGGCAGCGTCAAGGCGAGTGTGGTCGATGCAGCGCGCGAAGAGCTCGGCTCCTCCTTTGCGCGTTTCGTGCCGGGCCACCCAATCGCGGGAAGTGAGGGCTCGGGCGTCGAACACGCGACTCCGGAACTGTTTCGCGACAAAATTTTTGTTACGACTGCAGTATCGGATACGGACCCCAGCGCGCTGCTCACCGTCGAGTCGCTGTGGCGCGCTGCCGGATGCCGCATCGAGCGCATGGCGGCCGACGAGCACGACCAGATTTTTGCGGCAGTCAGTCACTTGCCCCATCTGCTGGCGTTTTCACTGGTCGCGCAGATTGCCAACGATGCCGACGCCGAACGAAAGTTCGCCATGAGCGGCGCCGGATTTCGAGATTTCACGCGCATCGCGGCTTCAAGCTCTGCGATGTGGAGGGACATCTGCCTCGATAACCGCGCGGCGCTGGGAAGGGCACTTCGCGAACAACGCGCGCTGCTTGAGAAAATTCAACGAGCGGTCGACGATGGAGATGCGCACACGCTTGAGGGTATCTTTTCGAAAGCGTCGATCAACGCGCGCAATTTCCCGGTGATGCGCGGATAGCACGCAAACCCGATCGGACGTGGCTCGTCTGTGTAAGCTCGTCGCTTCCTTGGCGGCTGTGGCAATAGCTATGAACCGGTGGCGCACGGTGGGTTTGGCGGTCGGCTGCGTGGTTGCACTCACGGCCTGCGATTTTCGCGGTCGCGGGTACGAGGATCTGCGCTTGATGCGGCTCAACGAAGGGAACTCCACCGAACAGGATGTGCGAAATCTTTTCGGAGCGCCCGCCGCGATACGCGATGTCCCGGGCGGCAAAGGGCTCGTCTATCCGCTGGGCCCCGAGGGTCCTTACACGCTTCTGATCAAGATCGATGCCAACGGCAAATATCAGGGACGCGAGAATCTGCTGACGCGCGCCAATTTCGAACGCGTCAGGCCTGGTACGAAAGAGCTGGATGTTCTGGTGGCGCTCGGGCGCCCCGGACGCGCTGAAAGGTATCCACTGAAGCAACAATCGGCGTGGGAGTGGCGGTTCCTCGATGGCCCGACCGAGCGTCTTTTCGTGGTGACTTTTGACGCCGGCGGCAATGTGGTCAGCTCGGCGATCGAAGAAGATCCGCGACGCTTTGGGGGCCGCTAGGGCTAATCCGGCTGGACTAGCGTTGTCGCGCAGTCAATCGGTCGAAGTTCCCGCCTTGCGCTTGTCTTTTCATCCGTTCGGCGCGCTACATCGAAGTCCACCACCGTCGCGTGTCCGCTCGTCGCGGGAGAGATTCCACTGGGCGGTATCAGCGCGCTTTGTCCATTTTGTCTAGATAAGCTTCGCCGCCTGGAGGTTTTCAATGCATTCGCGCGGTTTTACGTTGGTCGAACTGCTGGTGGTGATGACGATCAGTGCGATCCTGGTCGCTGTTGCCGTGCCGTCGTTTCAATGGACGATTGCGCGCAATCGCGTTTCCGATGCGACTAATCAGCTGCTCGCACACCTCGAATACGCAAGGATGGAGTCGTCAAGACGCGGCAATACCGTTTCCATTTGCCGCAGCGCGGACCAGGTTGCATGCAGCAGCGCGGCTACTGCGGGCGCTGATGGCAACGATTGGGCGGTTGGCTGGCTTGTCTTCGAAAAGTCCGGTGGAGTCGATGAATCCAATGTTGAGGTGGGAGATCAGGTGATCTTCGTGCAGCAAGCAATGGGTGCGATGACGATACCGACTGTCCGCGTGATGATTCACTCGAGCTCGCCTGGTGCGGAGTTTTTCGCGTACCGGCCGCGAGGAACTGGGGGCACGGTTGGCGGGGCCCAGACCTTTGCTATCG